>JAFMMO010000031.1 GCA_017859655.1 Pseudomonadota bacterium
GGCGCGGGGGGTCTCCTTCGACCTTCCGGCCGGGGATGCGCTCGCGGTGATCGGCCCGAACGGAAGCGGGAAGAGCTCCCTCCTCCTCGGGCTGCGGGGGCTGCTCCCCTCCACCGGCGGGCTGCACCTCGACGGCGTCGATCCGCGGGAGGTGGCGCGGGCGGAGGTCGCCCGTCATGTCGCGGTCGTCCCCCAGCGCAACGAGAGCGCGTTCCCGATGCGCGTGGAGGAGATGGTGCGGCTCGGCCGTGCCCCCCATCGCCGCCCCTGGCAGGGATGGTCCCGCGCCGACCGGGAGCTCACCCGACACTGGCTCGACCGCCTCGGACTCGATCCGCTCCGCACGCGGGCGGTCGACTCACTGTCGGGCGGGGAGCGGCGGCGGGTCTTCATCGCCCGCGCGCTCGTGCAGGAGACCCCCGTGCTCTTCCTCGACGAGCCCTTCGCCGGGCTCGACCCCGCGGCGCGAGGGGAGATCCTCGCCTGCCTCCATGACCTCCGGGCGGACGGCAGCCGCACCCTCGTCCTCGTGCTCCATGATCTTCTCCCGGTGGAGGAGCTGTGCACGCGGGTCGTCGGGCTCCGGCGCGGCGAGGTGCGCATCGCCGGCGCGTGCGGCGAGGTCCTCGACCCCGCCGCCCTCGAGGATCTGTACGGCAACCCCTGGGAGGAGCTCGTCCGCCCGGGGGAGGGGGTGGAAGAGGAGCGTCGCGTCCTCCTCCCGGCGCGGCGGGACGGGCGCCGATGAATCGGATCCTCTGGGCCTCCCCCCTCGTGCTCGTGGCGATCGCGGTGCTGCTTGTCCGGTCTCCGGAGGGTCCGGTCACCCCCCCCGAGGCTTCGGACGCTCCCCGCCGGGTCATCTCCCTCGCCCCGAGCCTCACCGAGCTGGTGCAGGCCCTCGATCGGGGGGATCGCCTCGTCGGCGTGACCGACTTCTGCGAAGGGGTCTCGGAGGAGATCCCCCGAGTGGGGGGGCTCGTCGTCGAGGCGGAGAGCGTGATCGCCCTCGCGCCGGACCTCGTCCTCGCCATCGAGACCCGGGCCCAACAGCCGCTCCTGCAGGTCCTCCTCGACGCGGGCATCGGCGTGCAGGCGCTCCCCGCCGAATCGATCCCGGATCTCCTCGGCACGATCACCCTCCTCGGTGAGGCGCTCGACCGACGGCAGCTCGCACGGGAGCTCGGGGAGGAGATCACGGGCGCCCTCGCTGCTCCCCCGGTGACCGCCGGGGGTCCGGCCACCGCCGTGTTCGTCGTTCAGAGGGACCCGCTCCTCGTGGCGGGGGGAGGCTCCTTCGTGACTACCATGCTCGCGGCGGCCGGCCTGGTGAACGCCTTCGGGGAGGGGACGCAGCACTATCGGACCATCGAGATGGAGGAGCTGATGCGTCGCGACCCGGAGCTGCTCCTCGATGCCGCTTTCGATGCCGCCTTCGATGCCGCTCCGGACGGAGGCCCCGGGCGGGAGGGCCCGATGGCCTTCTGGGGGCACTTCGACCGGCTGCGCGCGGTGGAGAGCGGCCGGGTCCATGCCTTCCCGCCGGTGCGTCCCGGTCCGGGGATCCCCGGGTGGGTCGAGGAGCTGCGGCGCCTCGCCGCGGATCGGCGCGATTGAGACCTCCGTGGTAGTCTTCGCTGAGGGAAGTCACGGGGGAAGGACCACCGATGGGATCTTGGGACTCGCTCGGATTCGAGCAGCAGGAAGCGCAACAGATGGCTCGTCTGCGCCGGTTCCTCCGGGAGCAGATCCTGCCCTTCCATCCGCACTACGGGGAGCTCTTCGCCGAGCACGGGATCGAGGTCGACTCCCTCCGGAGCTACGCCGACCTCGCTCAGATTCCCCTCTCGAGCAAGGCGGATGTCGCTCCCGATCACGATGACCCGCAGCGCCCCAAGAAGTTCGTCCTCCAGCCGACCCCGGAGACCCTGCGCGCGAGTCTGCCCCTCGGTCGCAAGCTCTCGCTCCTCTGGACGAAGACCCGCCACGGGGTCGAGGAGGTCCAGCGTCGGGTCGGCCTCGAGTACCGCCCGGTGCAGGCCTACTTCACGACCGGACGCACCGCGCTCCCCACCTCCTTCTTCCTGTCGAAGTACGACCTCGACCTGCTCGAGCGGGTCGGGGGTCGCATCGCGGAGGTGAACGAGGTCGACCCCCGGGCCGATCGGATTGTCAGCCTCTTTCCCTACGCTCCGCACCTCGCCTTCTGGCAGGTGCAGGCGGTCGGTCTCTCCAGCGGCACCTTCATGCTGCAGACCGGGGGGGGGAAGGCGATGGGCTCGGACGGGATCCTCCGGGTGATCGACAAGGTCCGACCGAGCTTCGTTTGCGGGATCCCCGGCTACACCTACCATCTCATCCGCAAGGCGGTGGAGACCGGCTGCGACCTCTCCTTCGTGAAGACGCTCTTCCTCGGGGGGGACCGCGTGACCGACGACTACCGTCGGAAGCTCTGCGACCTCCTCCGCCAGGGCGGCTCCTCCGACCCGAAGGTGGTCAGCATCCTCGGGTTCACCGAGGCGAAGAAGTGCTGGAGCGAGTGCACCGGCGGTCCGGAGCACGGCTTTCACACCTACCCGGACCTCGATCTCTTCGAGATGGTGGACCCGGACACGGGCCTCCCGGTCCCGGACGGCACGACGGGGGAGATGGTCTACACCCCGCTCGACGGGCGAGGCTCGCTGATCCTGCGCTACCGCACCGGAGACATCGTCGAGGGAGGAATGGTCCGGGAGCGCTGCCCCGGCTGCGGCCGGATGGTCCCCCGCTTCTCCTCGAACCTCTCCCGCCGCTCGAACCTCACCGACTTCTCCCTGACGAAGATCAAGGGAACTCTGGTGAACCTCAACGTGATGTCCGACCTCCTCACGGGGGACTCCCGGATCGACGAGTGGCAGCTGGTGATCCAGAAGCGGGACGACGATCCCTTTGATGTCGACGAGCTGATCCTCTACCTCTCCCTCCGGGACGATGAGGATGACGACGAGGTCGAGGCCACCGTGAAGTCGGTCGAGCGCGCCCTCGCGAACGCCTCCGAGGTCTGCCCGACCCGCACCGAGGTCCTTCCTCGGGAGGAGCTGCTGGAGATGCTCGGCATGGAGACCCAGCTCAAGGAGCAGCGGATCCTCGATCGTCGGAACCTCGTCAAGTCACAGCCCTCCGCCTCGGGAGCGGAGGCTGCATCGGGGAGCTGATCCGATGGTCTTCGGCCGCAACAAGGTGGTGCTCGCGTTCGGGGGAGGGGGCTCGCGCGGCCTCGCTCACCTGGGGGTGGTCCGCGTGCTCGAGCGGGAGGGGATCCCGATCGATGGCATGGTCGGCACCTCGGTCGGCGCGATCTTCGGCGCCGCCTACGGACTCGCACCGGACGCCGAGGCGATGTGCGCCTCCACCCTGCGCTACCTCCGCTCCGATCGGTTCATGAACGACAGCTTCCGCCGGATGATGTTCGGGGCGAACGACGCCGAGCAGAACTTCCTCCAGGTGCTGATGAGCAACGTCCGCCGCAGCCTCCGCTTCACCAACCTGATCCGCCGCCCCTCGATCCTCCCCGGGGAGAAGCTCCGCGAGGTGGTCCGGGAGTTCGTGGGGGATCACTCCTTCTCCGATCTGAGGATCCCCTTCGCGGTCCCCGCGATCGATGTGAAGGAGCCGCGCGAGGTGCTCATCGACGAAGGGCCCCTCCTCGATGCCGTGACCGCGAGCTGCTCGATCCCCGGGTTCTTCCCGCCGGTCCCGCACGAGGGGATGCTCCTCGCCGATGTCGGAGTGATCTCCTCGGTCCCGGTCGAGGCCGCGGCCTCCCTCGTGCCCGGTGCCCTCGTCATCGCCGTCGACCTCACCCGTGAGCTGGAGCCGATCGATGGAATCACCCGGGGCTGGGACAACATCATGCGCTGCGAGTCGATCGCCGGGCACAAGCTGACCTCCCTGGCCCTCGAGAAGGCGGATGTCGTGCTCCGACCGGAGATCGGGGAGAAGTTCTGGTCCGACTTCTCCGACCTCGAGGCGATCATCGCCGCGGGGGAGGCGGTGGCGGAGGCGCATCTCCCCGAGATCCGCCAGCGCCTGCGCGGGGTCTTCGGGTTCCTGAAGTCCTGAAGCTCCGTCAGGGGCCGGGCCTCTCACGGTGGGCTTGATCTGCCCCGGGGGCACCGTACAGTGCTCCTCCGGCCGCCTCCGTCCTCCCCCCGTCGGGGAGCGAGAGCGGTCTCGCGAGGAGACCCGATGAGCCGCCCCTCCGATCCTCCCTCGAGCTCCCCACCCTCCGTCGCCTCGGGCTCGGAGGCGAGCCCTGCGCCGACTCGCTGGAAGCGGGAGCGGCTCCCCGAGTGGCTCCGCATGCCGCTAGAGCGGAGCGCCGCCTCCCGCAAGGTCTCGTCGATCCTCCGCGAGCAGAAGCTGAACACGATCTGCGAGGAGGCGCGCTGCCCGAACCGCAACCACTGCTACACCCGCGGGACGGCGACCTTCCTGATCCTCGGTGACAAGTGCACCCGGTCCTGCCCCTTCTGCTCTGTCTCGGGGGGGCCCGCCCTCCCTCCCGATCCGGAGGAGCCGGGGCGCGTGATCGAGGCGGTGGTCGCGATGGGGCTGCGCCATGTGGTGGTCACCTCGGTGAACCGCGACGACCTCCCCGATCAGGGGAGTGGGCACTTCGTCGAGGTCATCGAAGGGCTCCGCGCCCGCCTCCCGGAGCTCACGATCGAGGTCCTCATCCCCGACTTCCGAGGGCGGACCGACGACATGGACCGGGTCTTCGATGCCGCTCCGCACATCCTCAATCACAACCTCGAGACGGTGCCGCGCCTCTACCGCCGCGCGCGCCCCGGAGCCCGCTACGAGCGCTCTCTCGAGCTGCTCCAGCGGGCGCGGGAGCGGCAGCCCGACATGTGGGTGAAGTCGGGGGTGATGGTGGGCCTCGGGGAGACCCCGGAGGAGCTGGACTCGACCATGCTCGACCTTCACCGCCACGGCTGCCAGATGCTCACGGTGGGGCAGTACCTCGCGCCGTCCCCGGAGAGTCTGCCGGTGGTCGAGTACGTCCACCCGGACCGCTTCGCGGAGATCGAGCGCCGCGGGCTGGAGATCGGCTTCGACCGGGTCTTCTCCGGTCCCTTCGTCCGCTCCTCCTACATGGCGGACGTCCAGGTGCCGCTGTCGTGAGCGGCCTCTTCGTCTCTCTCGAGGGAGTGGACGGGGCGGGGAAGTCGACCCTCGCCCATCATCTTCGCCGACGCTTCGAGGAGCAGGGGCGGGAGGTGGTCCTCGTCCGGGAGCCGGGAGGGACCGCCCTCGGGGAGGCGATCCGGACCCTCCTCCTGCGCCGGGAGGAGGTCGTGATCGATCCCGAGGCGCAGATGCTCCTCTTCCTCGCCAGTCGGGTGCAGCTCCTCGAGACGGTGATCCTCCCCGCCCTCGATCGCGGCGCGGTGGTCCTGAGCGATCGATTCCACCTCTCGACGATCGTCTACCAGGGGATCGCCGGCTCCCTCGGCGAGGAGCGCGCGGTGCGGGTCTGCTCCGCCGTTCTCGGAGAGCGGCGTCCCGATCTCCATCTCGTCCTCGACCTCCCCCTCGAGCTCGCGCGGGAGCGACGCGGGAAGGAGGTCGATCGGTTCGAGCGGAGCGAGGAGTTCCTCGCCCGGGTGGTGGAGGGCTTCCGGAGCACCTCCGGCCTCCCCGGAGACCGGATCGTCCGGATTCCCGCCACCGGCGCGCCGGAAGAGGTCGCTCGCCTCGCGGGGGAGGAGGTGGACCGTGTCGTCGCCTGACGCCCCCGTCGGGAACTCCCCGAACCTCTGTCCGGCGGTGCTCGGACAGGAGCTGGCGCGGACCGCTCTCGCCCGGGCGATGGCGAGCGGTCGCGTGGCCCACGCCTACCTGCTGGCGGGTCCGGAGGGGGTCGGGAAGCGGCTCTTCGCGGATGAGCTGGGTCGCGCCCTCCTCTGCCCTCGGGGGGGCTGGGGATCGGGGCGGCCGAACGAGGTCGGCGCGTGCGGCCTCTGTTCCTCCTGCGTCCTCCCGCCGGAGTCCCACCCGGGGCTGCGCGTCCTCGAGACGCCTCCGGGGGGAGCGATCGACATCGCCGCGATCCGCGAGGCGATCCAGTCCCTCTCCCTCCGGGCGAGGGAGCGCCGCTGCATCATCCTCGACGGCGCGGACTCGATGGCGCCGCCGGCGGCCAACGCCCTTCTGAAGACTCTGGAGGAGCCCCCGCCGGGGATCATCTTCCTCCTCGTCAGCTCCCGACCGGCGCATCTGCTGGAGACGATCATCTCCCGCACCCAGCGCGTCCCCTTCGCGCCTCTCTCCCCGGAGCAGTTCGGCATCGCGCTCGCGCGCCGGGGGGAAGGGGAGGCGCCCTCCGGTGGGGGGGGCGTGTCTCCCGAGGTCCTGCACCTCCACCGGATCGCGGGAGGAGCCCCGGGGGTGGCGGTGCGGCTCCTCGCGGGGATCACCGCCTGCGGGGGGCGGGAGCGCTTCCTCGCCCTCCTCTCCGGGGTCGGCGCCGAGAACCCCTCGAGCCTCGTCGAGTACCTCCCCGCTCTGCCGAAGGAGACGGTCCGCGCGCGGGTGCACCGCCTCCTCGAGCTGGTCCAGTGCGGGCTCTGGGGAGAGCGCGCCGAGGACCCCCGGCTCCGTCAGGAGACCGGCGAGCGCGCCCTGCTGGTGGGTGAGCTGATCCGCGGTCTCGCCGGCGGTCGCAGCACCGAGCTCACCCTCGAGCTCCTCGCCCGGATCCTCCGCAACGCGGAGGCGGAGCGCGTCACCCGCCGACTGCCGCGAAGCTTCTTCGCGGGCGGCTAGCCCATCTCCTTCCGATAACCGCGCCCCGAATTCCGATAACCGGGAATCCCCTCCAGTCGAGGCGTCGATCGGACGATACATCCGTGCGCGCCCCTTCGGTCATCGGTCGATTGGTGTTGCGCGACGGTCGGCTGGACATAGGATGCCGGGGTGGAAGTATCCGCTCCGCCCGTCATGCCGCGTCGGGTGAGTGGAGAAACGGAGGGTCTCGGTGGAGGAACGTTCACCGGAGGAGCGTCTCGAGGACCTGCTCGAGCAGGATCCTCGGTACCCCAGAGAAGCCTACACCTTCGTGTTCGAGGCTCTCGACGCGACCGTTCGAGGGATGCACGGGATCGGGCCGGATGATCCGATTCCCCCCTCCGAGGACCACCATGTCACGGGCACCGATCTCCTGAGGGGGATGCGGACCTTCGCCCTCGACGAGTTCGGCTGCCTCGCCGCGACCGTCTTCTCCTCCTGGGGCCTGTCCACCAGCGAGGATGTCGGTGAGATCGTCTTCAATCTCGTGGAGCACGGGCTGATGGGCCGACGGGAGTCGGACCAGCGCTCCGACTTCGACCACGGGTTCGGAGGGCGCACCTTCGCCGAGGTCTTCGCGGTCGATCCCCAGCTGGAGTACTGCCCGGAGAGGGACGAGTGGAAAGCCTCCTACAAAAGCGTGGCGTCCGGCTAACGCTCCTCGTCCTCGTCTTCCTGGGGGCGCTCTACGGGGCGTACCAGCTGAGCGCGATCTTCGCTCCGCTGCTCTTCAGCTTCATCGTGGCCTATGTCCTCGACCCGGTCGCGGACGCCCTGGAGCGGCGCAAGTTCACGCGCCTCGCGGCGGTCGTGACGATCTTCACGATCGGGACGGTGGTCTCGGTCCTCTTCCTCGTCGTCGGCGGGTTCTTCATCTCCCAGGCGGTCACCCGCTTCGCGGCGGACCTGACGAGCGAGCCCGGCTACACGGAGGGCGAGTTCGGCGTGCGCGCCGTCCCGGACCCCCGCGTCCTCGCCCGGCTCCCCGCTCCGTTGGGGGGGGATGACCGGTTCCTCGACTGGAACGGGAACGGCAGCCCGGATGACGGGGAGCCCCTCTACTCCGCCGATGCTCTCGCAGCGCGGATCGCCGAGGGAAAGGTGCGCCTCGTCCAGCGGCCGGTCCGCAGCCTCGAGCCCGAGTCCCCGTTCGCGATCTTCGACGACGAGAACGGGAACGGCGTGCGCGACGAGGGCTACCTCGAGCAGGCGCGGAATGCCCTGGTGCACCTCGGGGATGACCTCGAGGGAGAGATCTCCCGGGGCGAGCCGACCCGCCTCGTCTACTCGGCGGTGGTCGAGTGGCTGAACGAGAAGCAGGTCCAGCTCAGCGAGGGGGACCCCGAGCGCACGAAGGCCCGGATCCAGGCCTACCTCGACTCGCTGCTCCCGCCGTTCCTCAGGACCCGGTCCGCCGAGGACCCCGCTCCGGTCCCGGAGGCCCCTGCGGGCGCGCCTGCCACCCTCTCCGCGGAGGAGGAGCCCCCTCCGGAGGCGTCGACCCTCCTCGGGACCCTCTTCACCTGGGGGAGCTGGCTGCTCCTCTGTCCCCTGTACATCTTCTACCTCCTCCTCGAGATCGATCCCCTCGTCGAGCGTATCCGGCGCTACCTGCCGGGCCGGCAGCGCCCGCGCATCGAGCGTCTCCTCGGCAGCATTGATCGCACGATGGCGGCCTTCTTCCGGGGACGACTGACGATCTGCGTGCTCAAGGGGCTCGGGACCTCCCTCGGACTCCTCGCCCTCGGGGTCCCCTTCGCCTTCCCGCTCGGGCTCGCCGCCGGGTTCCTCGCGCTGGTCCCCTACATCGGGATCTGGTTCGCGATCGTTCCCGCCGCGCTCCTCAGCTGGCTCGACACGAACAGCCTCGGCGCCCTCCTCGCCGTCGGCGGGGTCTTCGTCGTCATGGAGACGATCGAGGGCTTCCTCCTCATCCCGAAGCTCCTCGGGAAGGAGGTGGGGCTCCACCCCCTCACCGTGATCGTCACCATGCTCATCTTCTCCGAGATCCTGGGCTTCGTGGGGATCCTGCTCTCCGTCCCCCTCGCCGCGATCGCCAAGATCCTCATCGCCGAGTTCGTGATGCCCCTCGTCGAGGAGTTCGCGGCGGAGACACCGGATGCGAAGGAGGGAGCGGGCGCTTGAGCGACCCGACCTCCCCGCACCTGGACCTCTTCGCGGCCGCGCGTCCGCGGCTCCCGGGACTCATCGCCCTCTATGGCACCCGGCGCGGCGGTGTGAGCGCGCACCCCTTCGACTCCGGCAATCTGGGCTTCTCCACCGGAGATGACCCCGCCGCCGTGGTCGAGAACCGCCGCCGCCTCGCCGCAGCGGCGGGGATCTCCCTCGATGCCCTCGTCGTCGCGGGGCAGTGCCACGGCGCGGAGGTCGCGGTCCTCGGGGTCGAGGACCGCGGCGAGGGAGCCCGGGCCCCGAGCGAGCGACTGCGGGGCTTCGACGCCCTGCTCCTGCAGGACCCCGGTGTCTACGCCCTCTCTCTCAGCGCGGACTGCCCTCTCGTGGTGCTCGCCGACCCCGAGTCCCGGATCGCCGGGGTGGCCCACGCGGGGTGGCGGGGAACCGCAGCGGGGATCGTCGGGGCACTGGTGGAGGCGTTTCGGGCCCGGGGCTCGCGACCGGAGGCCCTGTGGGCCGCCCAGAGCCCGGGGATCTGCGGGGGCTGCTACGAGGTCGGAGATGAGGTCCTCGAGGCGGTCGCGGGACGCCCCGGGGCCCGGGAGGCCTGCTCCGGCCGCTTCCTCGACCTGAGACAAATCCACCGGGCCGAGCTCCTCGCCCAGGGGCTCCGAGCGGGGCGGGTCCTCCCCTCCGTCGACTGCAGCTTCGAGGACCCCCAGCGCTTCTTCAGCCACCGGCGGGACCGCGGGGTCACCGGTCGGAACGGCGTCCTCGTGGGGTGGTCCTGAGGGGGCGCCCTCCCCCCTCCAATCGCGCGGGTTCTCTTCCTCTCGGCCCCCCGTCGGCTACACTCTGCGCGGTGGCGGTCGCGACTGGACCGCCTCCCTCCGTCACACCACACCTCCGTCTTCCCGGTCGCGAACCGATCCGGAGGGGATCCGCACGCAGGCGGACCCCGCCCCGGTGCGCGCCCGAAGAGGGACGGAGGTCCGAACGCGGAAGGAAACCCGTGGCAGAGGTACCTCTCGCCGCCGACGCCGTGGTCTCTCCGGGGACTGCGGCCTCGTTCGCGCCGGTCGACCACCCGCTCGACCGGACGCGCCGAGCGCGTCTCGTGCTCGATGATGGATCATCCTTCGAGGGGTACCATTTCGGTGCTCCTCGTTCCGTATCCGGGGAGATCGTCTTCGCCACCGGCATGGTCGGCTACCCCGAGTCGATGACCGATCCCTCCTACCGGGGTCAGCTCCTCGCCTTCACCTATCCACTCGTCGGGAACTACGGAGTCCCCGCGCTCGAGGGGGGGAATCCGCTCCCTCCGGGCTTCGAGTCGGATCGGATCCAGGTCAGCGCCATCGTGGTCTCCACGATCTCCTCCTGCGACTCCCACTGGAGCGCCGGGCGGTCCCTCGAGCGATGGATGGAGGAGGAGGGGATCCCCGGCCTCTGCGCGATCGACACCCGGGCCCTGACCCGCCGCCTCCGCTCCCATGGCACCCGGCCCGCGCGCCTCGAGGTCGATGGAGCCGAGCTCGAGGAGGGCTTCGCGGATCCCGCGGGTCGCAACCTCGTCGCCGAGGTGAGCTGCCCGGAGCCGACCCTCTACGCCGCGCCCGGGTCCGGCCCGCACCCGCGGGTCGTCCTCGTCGACTGCGGAGCGAAGTTCAACATCATCCGCTCACTCAACGCCCGCGGCGCGGACGTGCTGCGCGTCCCCTTCGATCACGACCTCGAGGGTGAGAAGGCGGACGGCTTCCTGATCTCGAACGGCCCCGGCGATCCGAAGATGGCGGGGGAGACGGTGGAGCAGGTGCGGCGCCTCCTCTCCGGTGAGCGCCCGGTCTTTGGGATCTGCCTGGGGAACCAGGTGCTCTCCCTCGCCGCGGGGGCGGACACCTACAAGCTCGACTTCGGGCACCGCGGGCAGAACCAGCCCTGCCTCGAGGTGGGCACGAAGCGATGCATGATCACCAGCCAGAACCACGGCTATGCGGTCGATGGAAAGAAGCTCCCCGCCGGGTGGAGCGAGTGGTTCGTCAACACGAACGACGGCTCCAACGAAGGCATCGTCCATGAGAGCGGCCGGTTCCGCTCGGTGCAGTTCCACCCCGAGGCGACGCCGGGCCCCCGCGACGCGGCCGACCTCTTCGACCGATTCCTGGAGGTGCTCCGATGAGCCGCACCGCCTGGGGCGAGATCGAGCTCGAGAAGCCGGAGAAGGTGCTGATCCTCGGGAGCGGCGCCCTGAAGATCGGGGAGGCGGGGGAGTTCGACTACTCCGGCTCCCAGGCGATCAAGGCGATGAAGGAGGAGGGGATCCGCACGATCCTCGTGAACCCCAACATCGCGACGATCCAGACCTCGGAGGACCTCGCCGACGAGGTCTACTTCCTCCCGGTGAACGCCGAGTTCGTCACCAAGGTGATCGAGAAGGAGCGGCCGGACGCGGTCCTCCTCTCCTTCGGGGGGCAGACCGCGCTCAACTGCGGCCTCGACCTCGTGGACGGGGGAGTGCTGGAGCGCTTCGGGGTCCGCGTCCTCGGGACGCCGCCGGAGACGATCCGCATCACCGAGGACCGCGAGCTCTTCGCGGAGCAGCTGCACTCGATCGGGATGCACACCCCGCGGAGCCGGGCGGTCGAGAGCGTCGCGGACGCCCTCGCGGCCGCGTCCGACATCACCTACCCCGTGATGGTGCGGGCGGCGTTCGCGCTCGGGGGGATGGGGAGCGGGATCGCGAAGGACGCGGATGAGCTCGACGCGATGGCGCGGAAGGCGCTCACCCACGCTCCGCAGATCCTCGTGGAGGAGTACCTCGAGGGGTGGCGGGAGATCGAGTACGAGGTCGTCCGGGACCGCTTCGACAACTGCGTCACCGTCTGCAACATGGAGAATGTCGACGCCCTCGGCATCCACACCGGTGAGAGCATCGTCGTCGCGCCCTCCCAGTCGCTGACCGATCAGGAGTATCACAAGCTCCGGACCATCTCGACCACCCTGATCCGCCACCTCGGAGTGGTGGGGGAGTGCAACGTCCAGTTCGCCCTTCACCCCTCGACCGACGAGTACCGCATCATCGAGGTGAACGCGCGTCTCTCCCGCAGCTCGGCGCTCGCCTCCAAGGCGACCGGGTACCCCCTCGCCTTCGTGGCCGCCAAGCTCGCCCTCGGCTACGGGATGCACGAGGTCCCGAACTCCATCACGCGGGTCACCGGGAGCTGCTTCGAGCCGGCGCTCGACTACTGCGTCATCAAGATCCCCCGCTGGGACCTCAAGAAGTTCAAGCGGGTCTCCCATGAGCTCGGCAGCGAGATGAAGAGCGTGGGGGAGGTGATGGCCATCGGCCGTAGCTTCGAGGAGGCGCTCCAGAAGGCGTGCCGGATGCTCGGGGTCGGCGCCCACGGCGTGATGTGCAACTCCTTCGACTTCGGCGACGAGACCGACACCGCCTCGCTCGAGGAGCGCCTCGCGACCCCGACCGAGACCCGGATCTTCGCGATCACCGAGGCGTTCCGCCGCGGCCTCCCGCTCGAGCGGATCCGCGAGCTCACCCGGATCACTCCCTGGTTCCTGGAGCGGATCCGCGAGATCGTCCTCACCGCGGAGCGGATCTCCGAGCATGACCTCGCGGCGCTGCCCGCCGAGCTCTTCCGGCATGCGAAGTGCGTCGGGTTCTCCGACAACCAGATCTCGCGCCTGGTCCGCCGAGCGGCGCCGATCCCCCGAGGCTACTCCGCGATGCTCGCGGTGCGGGAGCGCCGCAAGGAGCTCGGGATCCTCCCGGTGATCAACCAGATCGACACCCTCGCCGCGGAGTATCCCGCCCGGACCAACTACCTCTACCTGACCTACCACGGCAGCGAGGACGACCTGCCGCCGCCGGGTGATGCGCCCCACATCGTGCTGGGGGGCGGCGCCTACCGCATCGGGAGCTCGGTGGAGTTCGACTGGTGCGCGGTGAACGCGGTTCAGAGCCTCTCCGCCCGAGGCCACTCGACCGTCCTGATCAACTTCAACCCGGAGACGGTCTCGACCGATTACGACACCTGCGACCGCCTCTACTTCGATGAACTCTCCCTCGAGCGGGTCCTCGACATCTGCGAGAAGGAGGATCCGCGCGGGGTGGTCATCTCGGTGGGGGGGCAGATCCCCAACCAGCTGGCGGTTCCCCTCGGAGAGGCGGGGATCCCGGTGCTCGGCACCTCGGTCGACAGCATCGACCGGGCGGAGAACCGGGAGCGCTTCAGCTCGCTCCTCGATGAGCTCGAGATCGATCAGCCGGAGTGGAGCGAGCTGACCTCGCATGAGGAGGCGCGCCGCTTCGCGGAGCAGACCGGCTACCCGGTCCTGATCCGCCCCTCCTATGTTCTGAGCGGGGCCGCGATGAGCGTCGCGCACTCCGACGATGAGCTCGCCGAGTACCTCGAGGCCGCGACCGAGGTCTCGAAGGAGTTCCCGGTGGTGATCTCGAAGTTCATCGCCGGAGCCAAGGAGATCGAGCTCGATGGCGTGGCGAACGATGGCCACGTGGTCTGCTACGCGATCAGCGAGCATGTCGAGCAGGCGGGGGTCCACTCCGGCGACGCGACCATGATCTTCCCCTCGCAGCGCCTCTATCTGGAGACGGTGCGGAGGATCAAGAAGATCGCCCGGGGGATCGCCGCGGCCCTCCGGATCACCGGCCCGTTCAACATCCAGTTCATCGCCCGGGACAACCGCCTCCAGGTGATCGAGTGCAACCTCCGGGCCTCCCGGAGCTTCCCGTTCGTGTCGAAGATCCTGAAGGAGAACTTCATCGACTACGCGGTGCGGGCCATGCTCGGCGAGGATGTGCAGTCGCCGAACAAGTCCGCCTTCGAGTGCGACTACGTGGGCGTGAAGGCCCCGCAGTTCAGCTTCTCGCGCCTCAAGGGCGCGGACCCCCTCCTCGGCGTCGAGATGGCGTCGACGGGAGAGGTCGCCTGTCTCGGCAGCGACGTGAACAGCGCCTACCTCAAGGCGCTCATCTCGGTGGGGTTCAAGCTGCCTCGCTCCGGGATCCTCCTCACCACGGGGACGATCGAGAGCAAGGCCGCGTTCCTCCCGAGCGCGAGGAAGCTCGCCCAGAGCGGGATCCCGATCTACGCGACGCCGGGGACCCACGCGTTCCTCGAGGAGCATGGAATCGAGTCGACCCGTCTCCATCCGCCCCTCGAGGAGGCGAGCCCGAATGTCCTCGAGTTCCTCGAGTCCGGCCGGATCGACCTCGTGATCAATGTCCCGCGCTCCTTCGAGCGTCGGGATCTCTCGAGCGGCTACCTGATCCGTCGCAAGTCCGTGGATTTCGGGGTGAGCCTGTTCACGAACATCCAGGCCGCGGAGCTCTTCGTGGAGGCCTGGACCGCCCTCGGCGGCACCGAGGAGATGCAGATCCGCCCCTGGCGGGAGTATGTCTGATCGTCGACGACCGGAAGATCACGGGCCCGCCCCGGAGAGGAATCCAATGACCAAGTTCGAAGTCCGTCCCGCCCCCGCCCGGCGGAGCCTGATCCTCGGAGCGGGGGTCCTCGCCCTCGCCTGCGCCCTCGCCTGGACCCCGACCTTCGAGTCGACCGGCTTCGCCGGTGTCGACGATGGACCGATGCATGACGGGATGGAGAGCCTGAACCGCAGCTTCCGGTCGCTCCGTCGCGCCAAGGGGGATCTCGCGAAGATCACCGAGGGGGCGGTCGGGATGCAGAAGGCGATCGCCCTCTGCAAGGGAGAGACCCCGGACACCGTCGCGGCGCTGGAGGGGGACGCCCGCGCGGCCGCGCTGAAGGAGTACCGGATCCAGATGATCGAGCTGATGAAGGAGTCGCTGAACCTGGAGCGGGCGGCCCTCGAGGGTGACGCCGAGAAGGTGCAGGCGACGATCCGGACGCTGCAGGGGATGCAGAAGAAGGGTCACGATCAGTTCAAGAAGGACGAGGACTAGTCCGCCTCGCCCCGCCTCCGGCGGGGGCCGCGCGTGGATGGAGAGAGGGCCCCGGGAGTCGACTCCCGGGGCCCTCTGTCGTTGGATCCGGACTCCGGGGGCGCGCGCATCCCCGGTCCGCGCTCAGAGCTGCTTCTCCTCGGTGAACTTGCGAGCGAACATCTCGTACTGCGGGACGGTCTGAGCGGGCAGCTCCAGCTTGCGGAGCAGCTCGACGATCGCCCGCTGCAGCTGTCGATCCTCGCTGAAATCGCAGGCGAACTGCTTCCCTCGCTCATCCTCGATCCGGCGGCGGATCTTCGCGCGGAGCTGGTATCGGATGTCATCGACCTGCGCATTGGAGGAGTTGCGCGGGGTGAAGAAGGCATCGAAGTCGGGGTACTCGGCGGTGGCGCCGGCGTCACCCTCGCGGGCGATCCGCGCGAAGTCGTCATGGTGCTCGTCGAAGTACTGGTCGAGGTACTCGTCGAACACCCCCTGCTCGGCGAGCTCGTCGAGGGACTGCAGGCGCCAGAGCTCCATGGTCTCCGGCTCGATGACCACGTCCGGCTCCACGCCGCCCTCCTCGATCACGGTGCCGTCGATCGCGCGCTTCGCGTGGATCGAGCGGCCGCTCGGGAGGTAGTAGTACTGGACGGTGAGACGGAGGGTCGTCTCGCCGCCGAGCAGCTCGTTGATGCGGTCCGACATCGGAAGGAGGCGCTGCACGCTCCCCTTGCCGTAGGTGCGCTCCCCGACGATGGTCGCGCGCTCGAAGTCCTGCAGGGCGCCGGAGACGATCTCGGAGGCGCTCGCGCTGGAGTCGTTCACGAGGACGACCAGCGGCCAGTCTCCACGCACCTCGGCGGTGGCGGACTTGCTCTGGACTCCGAAGCGCCCGCTGGGGGCGCGCTGCGTCACGATCGGACGCTCGGTGTCGGAGACGAAGTTGTCGACGAGGTCGACGGCCGCCTGCAGGTACCCGCCGGGGTTGTAGCGGAGATCCAGGATCAGCCCGCGCATCCCTTGCGCCGCGAGCTCGTCGAGGGCGGTCTCCACCTCCTCGACCGCGGTCTCCCCGAACTGGGCGAGGGAGATGTAGCCGATGTCGGCGGGGAGCATCGTGGAGCGCACGGAGTCGAGCTGAATCAGGCGACGGGTGATCGCGTACTCCCGCGGCTCCTTCCAGCCGCGGCGGAGGACCTCCACCTTCACCGGCGTCCCCGGCACCCCCTTCAGGATCTTCACGATCTCGTCGAGGCGCATCCCCTTGGTCGTCTGCCCCTCGACGGTGGTGAGGAGATCGTCGGTCAGGAGGCCCATCTCGTAGGCGGGGCCCTTGTAGATCGGACGGAGGATCTTGAGGAAGTCGGTGTCCGGGTCCTTGCCGACCTGAGCTCCGATGCCGGCGTACTCTCCGGTGATCCCCTCGTAGAACTCCTTGGTGTCCTTCACGTCCATGAAGGAGCTGAAGGGGTCGAGGCTGCCGACGAGACCCTTCGCGGCCTCGGTGACGAGGGTGTTCCGCTCCACCCGGTCCGGCTCGGCGTAGAAGTACTCGACGCGGTCGAGGAGCTCGTCGATCAGAGGGATCCCGGTGCGACCGCTCCCTCCGCGCTCCGCGCGCTGGAGACGATCGGTCTGGAGCTCGAGCTCCCGCTCGAGGACGAGGATCTTCTGCTGGAGCTCCTCCGCCACCACGCTGGTGGGAGCCGGAGCGGCGTCGACCGCGCGCTCGAGGCTCCGGAGCATCCGGTCCTGATCGAGGAGGAGGCGGGCCTGGTCCCCGCGGAGGCTCGGCTCGAGCTCCAGCGCACGGAGGACCCGCTTCACCTTGCCGTCGAAGAGCCCCATCCGGGCGAGGGCGAGCGCGGCGCCGTCTCGGGCCTCCGCGTTGTCGACATCGAGGAGCGGCATCAGGGCGTCGCGGGTCAGCTCGCGGTCGCGGCAGACCTCGTAGAGGGCGGTCGCCGTGGCGACGCGCAGGAGCGCATCCCCCTTCGCCTCGGTCGTGAGCAACTCGCGCAGCGCCTTCTCCACCGTCGGCGTGGAGTAGTCGCTGAGGAGACGGATCGCCGCGGCGCGGTGGTCCGCCTGAAGGTCGGTGTCTTGGGCGATCCGCACGATGGTGCGATCTACCTCGGAGGGCTCCCCCAGTGCGATGAGGGTCTTCGCGGCCATCAGCTGACGCGTCGTGCTCTCCGAGGCGAGCGCCTGCCGAAGCCAGGGGATCGTCTCGTCACCGAGCGCCTCGAGCGCTCGCGATCCCTCCCACGCCTGGGACAGGGAGCGCTCGGCGTATCGATCGAGGACGGCGCGGGTCTTCTTCTCCACATCCCCGTCCTGAGCGTGGCCGACGGTGGACACGAGCAGGAGGGGGAGGAGGAAGGTCGCGTGGATCGCACGGCGAGGAATCGACCGCATTTGGGGCTCCTTCTCAGGTCGGGGGGGTGGAACGGGCCGGTTCGTACCGGCTTGGTCGGACGAGGCGATGTCTGCAAGTCCATGCAAACAAAGACCTTTCGATGCCCGACTCCCCCCGTGGGGTGCTGCGGAATCATAGCACCGTAGCAACGGAGACGCCAACGAGGGCCACCGCACCCCTTCGGACCACCGCGATGAGGACGCCTCCCGCTCGGAGGGGCGGGAGGTACCCTCCGGGCGGAGCGGTCTCCGATCGAGGGGGAGTCCGCCCATGTTCCGTCTCCACTCCGGCGGGGTCGTCGGCGTCGATGGCCGCGTCGTCGAGATCGAGGTCGACCTCATCGACCACCTGCGCAGCTTCGTCATCAGCGGCCTGCCGGGCCCGGGAATCCGAGAGTCCCGGGATCGGATCCAGTCCGCGATCGGGGCCTCCGGCTTCCGGTATCCCCACGATCGCCGCATCGTCGTGAACCTCGCCCCCGCAAGTGACGAAAAGGACGGCGCCGCGTTCGACCTCCCGATCGCGCTCGGGATCCTCCTCGCCTCCGGCGAGCTCGAGGCGCCGGTGGCCGGCTGGGGCTGCCTCGGCGAGCTCGCCCTCGATGGGAGGCTCCGCTCGGTCCCGGGGACGATCGGCATCGTCGCCGCCCTTCGCGACGCGGGTGTTTCCCGGATCATCGTTCCGACGGAGAGCCTCGGCGAGGCTCAGGCGGTGGGAGAGGGGGCGGTGATCGGCGTCTCCGACCTGCGGGCGGCGGTGGGGGTGCTCTCGGGGCGCCGGGAGGGGGAGCGCGCTCCGGTCGCGCCTCCACCGCCGGCGCGGGATGCGCTCCCCGACTTCCGCGACGTGCTCGGCCAGACCGCAGCCAAGCGCGCGCTCTCCATCGCGGCCGCCGGAGAGCACAACCTCCTCCTCGTCGGCCCCCCGGGGGCGGGGAAGAGCTTCCTCGCCCGTCGACTCCCCAGCCTCCTCCCGCCCCTCGAGAGGGAGGCTGCGCTCGACTTGACCCGCATCCGCTCCGCCGCCGGGCTCCACGATGGCTGCGGTCTGGTTCGGCGGCGGCCGTACCGCGCTCCTCATCACACCGTGTCCTGGGCGGGCCTCGTCGGCGGCGGGTCCGTGCCCCGACCCGGAGAGATCTCCCTCGCCCACGGGGGGGTCCTCTTCCTGGACGAGCTCCCCGAGTTCCCTCGCCGCTGCCTCGAGTCTCTCCGCGAGCCGCTGGAGGAGGGGGAGATCACGATCGCGCGCAGCGGGGCACGCCTGACCCTCCCGGCGCGCTTCATCCTCGTCGCGGCGATGAACCCCTGCCCGTGCGGCTTCGCGACTCACCCGACGCAGCGCTGCCGGTGCAGCGCGGACCGGATCCACCGCTATCTCGACGGGCTCAGCGGTCCGCTCCTCGACCGGATCGATCTGCGGGTCGGGGTGGACGGGCTCGAGGGTGAGGCGCTCCTCGCGTCGACCGAGGTGCCGGACGACACGCCCGCCCTGCGGAGCGCAGTCTCCGGGGCGATCGAGCATCGGCGGGCCCGGGGGCAGCGCGCGCCGAACCGCACCCTCGACTGGGAGTCCCGCCGCCGCTGGGCGGAGCTCGACCGGGGGGCCGAGGAGCTCCTCCTCGAGAGCGCCCGCGAGCTTCAGCTCTCGACCCGCGGGATCACCCGCACCCTTCGTCTCGCCCGCACCTGCGCCGACCTCGAGCGCTCGGAAGGGGTCCGGGAGCGCCACCTCCTCGAGGCGCTCGAGCTTCGGGCGCCGCGAGGGGGGAGCGGCTTCGCCGGCTGGCTCGCGGGGCGCTGAGGGTGCGCCCCCCCGATCCCTGCCGCGCTGCTCCTGCGCGGCTCCTCTTGCGCGGCTCCCCTTGCTCCGGGGATCGAGGCGGGCATCCTGTGGCGAGACACAGGCCCCCTTCGGAGGAGATCCCACTTGAGCGAGACGACCGAAGCGACCGGGCGCGCGCCCCTGCGCCTCGGCCCCCTGACCCTCGAGACCCCGGTGCTCGCCGCGCCGATCGCCGGGTTCACCGACTGGGTCTTCCGCTCCATCGTGCGGGAGCACGGGGGCTGCGGTCTCATCTTCACCGAGATGGTCTCGGCCGGGGGCTGGGTCGCCGGGAGCATCCCACCGGAGCGGCTGCGCGGCGTCGCGGAGGAGGAGCGCCCCCTCGGGGTTCAGCTCTGGGACCGCGAGCCCGCCATGGTCGAGGAGGCGGCTCGCCGCCTCGTCGACTACGGGGTCTCCCTCATCGACCTGAACTTCGGCTGCCCGAAGAAGCGGATCATGGGGAAGCAGGGGGCGGGGGCGAAGCTGATGCGCGACCCGGCGACCGTGGGCCGCATGGTGGAGGCGACCGTCCGCGGGGCCGGGGACATCCCCGTCACCGCGAAGATGCGCCTCGGCCCGGCGAAGGACATGCTCACCGCGCCCGAGGTCGCCCGCGCCGCGGAGTCCGCCGGTGCGGTGGCGGTCACGGTGCACGGTCGGACCGCGCGGGACAGCTACGGGACACCGGTGGACCACGATCGCCTGCGGGAGGTGGTGGAGGCGGTCGACATCCCCGTCATCGCGAACGGGGACATCGACGGTCCTCAGGCGGCGCTGCGGACCTTCGAGCGCACCGGCGCCGCCGGCGTGATGGTCGCCCGCGCCGCCCTGAGCCGTCCCTGGATCTTCCGCGACATCACCTGCGCCCTGCGGGGGGAGGCGATCCCCGCTCCGCCGAGTCTCGCCGAGCAGCGGTCGCAGCTCCTGCGGCATCACGCTCGACTGGTCGACCTGCAGGGGGATCCCTGGGGGACCGTCCTGATGAGGAAGTTCGCCTGCCGATACCTCAGCGGCGTGCCCGGCGCGAAGGAGTTCCGGGCCGCGATCAGTCGCGCGGCGGACGCGGCGGACTTCCGTCGGATCGTCGATGAGCTCTTCCCGGCGGGGAGCCCCGCCTTCTGCTCCGAGGACTCGGACGACGCCGCGCCTCCCCTCGTCGAGGAGTGCTGCGAGTGACGGGGGGACGTTCCCGGTGAAGCTCCTCGTCGTCATCGCGGTCGGCCTGCGCCCCGCCGATCTGAAGGACGCCCCTCGGCTCGCCACCCTCGCGGAGGAGGGTTTCCAGGCTCCCCTGGAGACGGTCTTCCCCGCGGTGACCTGCACCGTGCAGGCGAGCCTCCTCACGGGGACCCTCCCGCGGGAGCATGGAATCGTCGGCAACGGCTGGTACCACCGGGACACCGCCGAGGTCCGCTTCTGGCTCCAGTCGAACCACCTGATCGAGCGGGAGACCCTGTACGCGGCGGAGGCGCGGGAGAGCTCGGAGTTCCGCTGCGCGAAGCTCTTCTGGTGGTTCAACATGCACTCGGGCGCGAGCCTCTCCGTCACCCCGCGCCCGGAGTACCACGCGGATGGCCGCAAGGTCCCGGGGCTCTACAGCGAGCCCCCCGAGCTGAACCGGGCGCTCGCCGATCGGCTCGGGCCGTTCCCTCTCTTCCAGTTCTGGGGACCGGGTGCGGGCCTTCCCTCGAGCCGCTGGATCGCCGAATCGGCCCGGATCATCCTCGATGACCACGATCCCGACCTGACCCTCGTCTACCTGCCCCATCTCGACTACGACCATCAGCGGCACGGTCCCGACGACCCCCGCTCCCGGAGCGCGGTCGGGGAGCTCGACGCCTGCGTCGCTCCTCTCATCGACCGCGCCCGAGAGGAGGGTCGAGAGGTGATCGTGCTGGGGGAGTACGGGATCGAGGCGGTCGACACCCCGGTGTTCCTGAACCGCTTCCTCCGCGAGCGTGGTGAGCTCTGTGTGCAGAAGACCGGTCACGGCGAGCTCCTCGACGCCGGCCGCAGTGGCGCGTTCGCCGTCTGCGACCACCAGGCGGCTCACATCTACGTCAAGGAGGGCGGTCGCGTCGACGCGATCGCCCGGGCGCTCCGCGGGGTGCCCGGGGTGGAGCGGGTCCTGGATCGCGACGGGAAGCGGGAGATGGGGATCGACCACCCACGCGCAGGAGACCTCGTCTGCATCGCGGAGCCCGGCACTTGGTTCGCCTATCCCTACTGGCTCGACGAGGCGGCGCGCCCCGACTTCGCGACCACCGTCGACATCCACCGCAAGCCGGGGTACGACCCCGCGGAGCTCTTCCTCGACCCGGCCCTGCGGTGGCCGAAGCTGCGCATCGCGCGCCGCGTCCTCGCCAAGAAGCTCGGATTCCGGTCGCTGATCGATGTCATCCCGACCGATCCAGCGATGGTGCGGGGCTCCCACGGGCGGCTCCCCGACTCGCCCGAGCGGGGGCCGGTCATCCTCGGCAGTTTCCGCCGAGAGGAGACGGGGCCCCTCCCCGTCACGGAGGTGGGGGCGCTGATCCGGGGACGACTCGCCCGGGGACGCTGACCGGCGCAGATCCAGATCCCGGACCTCGGCCGCCACGCCTCATGCGCCTCAGGACTCCGCCTCGGGACCCGCCTGCGCTCCGGGCTTCTGGCGCTCGAGGCGATCGCGATCCTCGATGTCCCGTCGGAGGAGTCGAGCCGGTCGCAGCGCGCTCGAGCCGAGTCGCTCGTTGATCGCGTCCGCGAGCCGGTCGCG
>JAFMMO010000221.1 GCA_017859655.1 Pseudomonadota bacterium
TGGCGTGAATGAAGAGCCCCTCGACTCCTGGGGTTTCGAGTCGACCCTGAGGTGCTTCATTCGCGATTTTCGGTATGGCGAGCCCATAAAGCGCGTTGAATCCATCTCCCCACGCCCGCCGAGGCGGAAGGGGACCGGACGGAATTCACCGAACTCTGACCCAATGGTATCCGAGGTCCGAACCCGGTCAAGCAGGCAATATCCGGCATAGGGGAGCAGAAGTGCCGCTCTGGACCGACCGGCCCGACCTGTCTGTGCGCGGCGCGGGGAGAGTCGGCCGTTCGTGATCGATGGGCGGGGTCGACGCTCGACTGCTCGCCCGATATCTTGCGCCCCTGCGGCGGGAATGCAGCCCATGGGTCGGCGAGGCCGGGCCTTGATCGGCCCGCGCCGCGGCTGCGAGCCTCCTCCAACCACTGATCGAACTCAGGAGACTTTCATGTCTTACGGATTTCTGGCCGAACTCGGGCTCGAGGGAGATCAATCGGGCGTCTACGCCGCCGGATGGCGGGCGCCCTCCGGCGAGTGGATCGAGAGCACCTCCCCCCACAGCGGCGAGGTGATCGGCCGGGTCTCCCTTGGAACCCTTGAAGACTACGAGGCTTGCGTCGAAGCGAGCACCCGCGCCTTCGAGGAGTGGCGGACCTGGCCAGCCCCGAAGCGGGGAGAGGTGGTGCGTCAGATCGGCGAGGCTCTTCGTGAGAAGCGGGACGCCCTCGGCGAGCTCGTGGCCCTCGAAATGGGGAAGATCCGCGCCGAGGGGATCGGCGAGGTCCAGGAGATGATCGACATCGCCGACTTCTCGGTCGGGCTCTCCCGCCAGCTCTACGGCCTCACGATGCACTCCGAGCGCCCCGGCCACCGGATGTACGAGCAGTGGCATCCCATCGGCGTCGTCGGCTGCATCACGGCCTTCAACTTCCCCGTGGCGGTCTGGTCCTGGAACGCCCTCGTCGCCGCGGCCTGCGGGGACGCCACCCTCTGGAAGCCCGCCATCCCGACCCCGCTCTGTGCCGTGGCGGTCCAGAAGATCGTGGAGCCGGTCCTCGCGCGGAACGGGGCGCCGCCGATCTTCAACCTCTGCCTCGGACATCCCGACCCGGTGGGGGAGGCGATGCTCGCGGACCGGCGGATCCCCCTCGTCAGCGCCACCGGCTCCTGCCGGATGGGGAAGCGGGTCGCGGAGGTGGTCGGGAAGCGGCTGGGTCGCACGATCCTCGAGCTCGGCGGGAACAACGCGATCATCGCCACCGCCCACGCGGACCTCGACCTGGTGACCCGGGCGACCCTCTTCGGCGCGGTCGGCACCGCCGGCCAGCGCTGCACCTCGACCCGGCGCCTGTTCCTCCACCGCTCGATCATCGATGAGGTCACGAGCCGCCTCGACCGCGCCTACGGGCAGGTCACCATCGGCGACCCTCTCGACGAGGGGACCCTCATGGGCCCGCTCATCAACGCGGAGGCGGTGGACACCTATCTCGCCGCGATCGACACGATCCGGGAGCAGGGCGGGACGATCGTGCGGGGAGGCGCGCGGCACACCGACGGCGTCCCCGCCGGGGGGAACTATGTCCAGCCCACCATTGTCCGGGCGGACGCCGACCTTCCGCTGATGCAGGAGGAGACCTTCGCTCCGATCCTCTACCTCGTCCCCTTCGACGAGTTGGACGAGGTGATCGAGCGGCACAACGCCGTCCCCCAGGGGCTCTCCAGCGCGATCTTCACGACCGACCTGCGCGAGGCGGAGCGCTTCCTCTGCGCGGCGGGCTCCGACTGCGGCATCGCCAATGTCAACATCGGGACGAGCGGGGCCGAGATCGGCGGCGCCTTCGGGGGTGAGAAGGAGACCGGCGGGGGCCGCGAGTCCGGCTCCGACTCCTGGAAGTCCTACATGCGTCGCCAGACCTGCACGATCAACTACAGCGGCGAGCTCCCCCTCGCGCAGGGGATCCAGTTCGGCGACTGAACCCGGCCGGGGGACCGCGGGGCCGCCCCTCGATCCCCCGTGCCCGGCTCCGATGAGGCGACGACCGGGAGGCCACAAGTGGACTGGCGCGGCACCGTATCCCTCGTGCCCGGCGCGGACACCCGCGTGCGACTGCACTGGACGGTGCTGCTCTTCATCCTGTTCGAGCTGCTGCACGCTTCATCGGAGGGGTGGCCTCTCGCCCGATTCGCCGCATCCCTCGCCGCCCTCGCCTCCGCGATCGCCCTGCGGCAGTGGGGGCAGCGGATCGCGGCGCGCGGCATGCCGGCGAGCGCGCGCCCGGAGGTGATCGGGCCGTTCGGCGGGCTCGATCCGATCGCCGTCCCGGACACTCCCGAGGAGGAGCGGTCTCTCGCGCGGGGGGGGCTCGCGATCAGCGGCGCGCTCGCGCTGCTCCTCCTCCCCTATGTGGTCCTGACCGATCAGGTGAGCAGCTTCCTCCTCCGGATCGAGCCCGCAGCCGGCGCCCCCGACCTCCTCGCGATCTTCTGGGCCGCCCAGTTCGATCTCCTCGTGTTCCAGGCGATCCCCGCCCTCCCCTTCGATGGCGGACGCATCCTCTTCGCCCGGCTGCGCTCCGCCCGGGGCTCGGCGGAGGCTCTCGAGCGCATCATCCTCGTGAGTCGGGGGTGCGCGGTCGCGGGGGTGCTCCTCTGGCTGATGACCCTCGGCCACGGGGGGAACATCCTTCTCGCCGCCGCGTTCTGCTGGGTCGGCGCCGCGATCGAGCAGCGCCGGGCGATCGACGGCGACGGCGGGGAGTCGTGGCGGCCGACCCCGGAGCGCGGGCCGGGGAGGCTGTTCGGCTGGTGGGAGCAGCGGGCGGAGATCGAGCGCGCCCGCCGCCGCGAATCGGAGGCTCGCGAGCGTGTCGCGGAGTCGGCGGAGCTCGATCAGCTCCTCGATCGCGTCCATCGCGAGGGGATCGACAGTCTCTCCCGGGCGGAGCGGCGCAGCCTCGAGAAGCTCGGCCGTCGGATGCGCGACCGGAAGGAAGACCCTCCGGCCGCCCCCTGAACCCCGGTAGGTCCTTGCCCCGGACAGCCCTCACCTCTCCACCAGCGCCGGCGTATGGCGGGGTGACCTCAGTCGCGTGAGAGGGGAGAAGGGGGGGCGAAGATCCCCCCGCGCCCGTGGCGCAGGCGGGGGAGGTGGTCGAGGACCGTGGCCCACGGACCGATCTGTGAGAGCTTCCCATCCCGACGGGCGAGCGCCTGGAAGTAGTCCGCCGCGATCTCGTTCCGAGTGCGGTCCGGGAGGGGATTGCGCAGCTCCTCCTCGATCCAGCCTCGGGCCGACGCGGGCCGCGAAGGCAGAGACGGGAGCTTCACCTCGCTCCAGGCCTCCTCCGACTCCCCGGCGGAGGCCTCCCCCAGCGGAGCCCAGCGCCAGATCAGCCCCCAAGGCTGCCAGTGGCCGGCGGTTGTGGCGAGCGGGGCGAGGGCGCAGAGGGGGCGACCGCTCTCCGTGGCGATCGCCCGCACCTCGGCCGCGGAGCTCGGCGTGGCGGGCTCGATGGCGAGTAGGGGAGAGCGCCGCGGATCGAGCGTCCCTCCCGGATCGGCGATCAGGATGTCGGGGCGAACCCCACCGATCAGCTGCGTGTACTCGAGGAGGCCCCCCCGGGGATCGGGGCGGGTGAGGAGGATCGTGTCTTCCGGCAGCCCGCGGAGGACCGAGCGGGCCCACTCCTCGGCGGTGGTCGAGCCGGAGCGGTTCGCCAGCGGGGCCCCGAGACCGATGACCGCGAGGGGGAGGGCGGCCGCCGTCGCGGTGAGGAGCCGCGCGCGCAGGGTGGGGGTCGCGGCGAAGCGCTGGAGGACGACATCGATCCCCGCCCCGGCGAGGGCGGCGAGGGCGATGAAGGTGATGGGGATCGATCGCGCGAGCTCTCGCGCCACCTCTTCCGGTCCCCCGCGCGGGCCGACGAGCAGCGCCCAGCCGACGGGGATCGTGGCGAGGAGGGTGAGGCCGCCGGCGTCTCCCGGATGTCGCCACCAGAGGATCAGCAGCCCGACCAGCGCCGCGATCCCGGTCGGCCCCGCGAGGAGACCGAGCTCGACGATCGCGTCCGCGATGGCGGGAGGAGCCCAGCCCCCCGTCGCCGGGGTGGCGAGGGCGGAGAGCCCGGGCCGCCCTCCGGCCGCGAGCGCGCCCAGAGCGATGCCACCGACGAAGGAGAGCGCCGCCGGCGCGATCGGACCGCACCGCCCGCGTGGCAGGAGGAGAGCGATGATCGCGAGGACCCCTCCCAGGGCGGCGACACCCTGAAGAGCCGCCAGTCCGAGGAAGGCCCACCCGAGGCAGCGGGGGCGCCGTCGCAGGGACGAGCGCCCCTCCTCGACGAGGACCAGACCGACCATGGTGAGCATCGCCGCGAGGGAGGAGGCGGACGGGAGAACCGCCTCGCTCCAGATCGGCAGGGTGAAGGCGAAGAGGAGCCCGGCGCAGACCGCCGCACGCCGACCGACATCGCGCTGGCGGAGCCAGACCGCGAGGAGCCCCGCGGTGAGGGCGGTCGCGGCCGCGCTGAGGAGGGTGACCCGCCAGATCGGACCGGGGCCGATCCCCGTCCCCTCGAACCACACGGCGAGGGCGCTCCACAGCGGCCCGGTCGTCCCCGCGGTCCAGCCATCGCGCAGGAGTCGCACCATCTCCGCCGCCACCTCCCCGGAGGGCGCGGTGGGGGAGAGGTGCAGGATGAGGACGAGCGAGGAGAGGAGCGCGACCGCCCAGCCGACGGCCACACCCCCCGAGGCGCGGGCGGGCAGACTCGGAGCGAAGGGACGGCGGAGGTCGAGGGATCCGAGGACGAGCCGGGCGTCATCGGGGAGGAGCTCGGCCCGCGACCTCATGAGCCCTCCCCGAGTCGCAGGGCCTCGACCACCATCGCGAGGCCGAGGGCGACGCTGATCACCGCGTTCCAATGAAAGAACGCGCGGTTGACCCGGCTCAGGTCGTCGGGGCGGACGAGTCGGTGCTCGTGAACGAGGAGGAGCGCGACCGCCGCGAGGGTGCCTCGGAAGACCGGACCGAGGTCGAGGAGCAGGGCGAGACCGACGAGGGCGGCCAGCATCCCCAGGTGCAGGAGCGCCGCGACGCGAAGCGCCCCCTTCACTCCCAGACGGACCGGGAGGGAGTGGAGGCCCGCGTCCGCGTCGAACGCGCGATCCATCGACGAGTAGAGGATGTCGAACCCGGCGGTCCAGAGGAGGACCGCGCCGCCGAGGACCCAGGGGGCCGGCGAGAGCTCGCCCCGCACCGCCACCCAGGCGCCGATCGGGGCGAGCGCGAGGGCCGCCCCGAGCGCGAAGTGGCAGAGCGCCGTGAGCCTCTTCGTCCACGAGTAGCCGAGGACGACGACGAGGGCGATCGGGCTGAGGCGCAGGGCAAGCGGACCGATCCAGGCTGCGGTGGCGACGAAGAGGGCGGCGCTCACGATGACCGTCCCGAGCACGAAGCCCCCGCCGAGGCGGCCCGCGGGGAGCGCGCGCTCCCGGGTCCGCGGGTTGCGGGCGTCGATCTCCCGGTCCGCCCAGCGGTTGAAGGCCATGGCGGCGGTCCGCGCGAAGAGCACGGCGAGCACGATCCGGCCGAGGATGGAGAGCTCGGGCAGGCCGCCCGCCGCGAGGAAGGTCGCGCCGATGGCGAACGGGAGGGCGAAGAGGGTGTGCCCGACCTTGA
>JAFMMO010000032.1 GCA_017859655.1 Pseudomonadota bacterium
GCCTGCTCGTGGGGGTCGACCCCGGCGTTGTAGAGGATGAGATCGATCGACGCGGGATCACGGACCGCCGCGAGCTCCATCGTGAGGCTCCCCAGGTAGTCTCCGGGGTCGGGGAGGACGAGGCGGGCGACCGCGTCCGAGTCGTAGAGGTCGTATTCCTCGACGGTGAGGTCGAGCTGCTCGATTCCCGAGTGGCGGCGGATGATCTCCGCCGTGCCGCCTCCCCCGTGGGCATCCAGGTCGAGAATGAGGACGCGCCGCGCACCGGCCTCCACCGCCGCGACGGCCGCGAGGGCCAGTCCGTTCACCGTGCAGTATCCACGCCCCCGCGCCCAGCCGGCGTGGTGGAGGCCGCTCGAGAGGGAGCCGGTGATCCCGCCGTCGGCGAGCGCGCGGAGGGCGGCATCCCGCACCCCGCCTGCCGAGGCGAGCGCTCCCGCCACCAGGGCGGAGGACCAGAAGAAGCCGCTCGATCGCGCGAGGCTCGGCGGGCGGCCGCTGCGGAGCGCTTCCAGGTACTCGGAGGAGTGGATCGGGGCGAGCTCCTCGAAGGTCGCGGCTCGGGGCTCGACGATGGAGAAGCGCGGATCCCTCCCCGCGCGAGCCGCGACGAGGCGTGCCTTCACATGGGTGTCGAAGGTCGCGCCATCGTGGACGAAGGCCTCGGAGTAGTGGATGGGGACCGTGGTCAAGGCAGCTCCCGTCGGAGGCGGCTCGGACGCGACACCGCTCCTCCCGATTTCGGGGATGATAGCGGCCCGCGGTGCGCGCCGCAGCGGGTCCGACCCCTCCCTTCCCCCGGCGGAAAGGGGGGTCTCAACCTGGGGGGACTCCGTTACTCTGCCGGCGGAGGGAGGCGCAATGGAAGCTCTGTTCCCCAGGGGGGTTCTCCCCTACCTCTCCGGTGGTCTCCTCATCGGCGCCGGAGTGGCCCTGATCTTCATTCTCACCGGGGTCCGCGCGGGGGCGAGCGGGGTCCTCACCTCGACCTTCAGCTGGTTCTCCCGTCGCCCGATCTTCGAGGCGCTGCGGGCGGAGCGGGCGTGGCGGGGGATGTTCACCCTGGGCCTCCTCCTCGGGGCCGCCGTCTGGACCTTCGGGTTCTCCGAGCCGGACCGCACCACCGTGGAGCCGATGCGCCTCCTCCTCGGGGGATTCCTCGTGGGGGTCGGGACGCGGGCGGCCCGCGGCTGTACCTCGGGGCACGGGATCTGCGGGCTCTCCTCCCTGAGCCGCGACTCGCTCGGGCATGTCTGCCTCTTCATGGGAGTGGCGATCGTGACCGCGCAGGCGATGGGGAGGCTGCTGCCATGAGGCTCATCTGCTTCCTCCTGGGGGGGGCGCTCTTCGGAGCGGGGCTCGCCCGCAGCGGCATGACCCGCCCCGAGGTCGTCCTCGAGTTCCTTCGCTTCGAGGACCTCGGGCTCCTCCTCGTCATGGGAGGAGCGATCGGGGTCGCGCTCCCCGTCTTCCGACTCGCCCGGCGCCCGCTCCTCGGCGGTGCTCCCGAGGCGTTCACCGCCACCCTGGGGGAGCGTCGCTGGCTCGGTTCGGTCCTCTTCGGGCTGGGGTGGGGGATCGCCGGGGTCTGCCCGGGGGCCGCGCTCGCGAGCATCGGCACCGGCAACACTCCCCTTCTCTGGGCGGTGGGGGGGATGTTCCTCGGGGCCTTCGTTCAGGGTCGCTTCCGTCTGCTCGCGCCGGCGGCGGAGACGGGCGCGACCGACGCCTGAGTCGCTCAGGCCCGAACGACGAGCCGCTCCAGTCCGTGGAAGTGGTAGGTCGGCGCGTAGCGCGGTCTCCCCACGAGGGAGAGCCCCGGCCTTCCGGCGAAGAGGAGCGGCAGCGCGACCCGCAGCTCCAGCCGGGCGAGGGGGGCTCCCAGGCAGAAGTGGATCCCCGCCCCGAAGGAGGCGTTCCCGAGCACGGGGCGCAGGGGATCGAACCGCGCCGCCTGCGACCAGCGATCCGGATCCCGGTTCGCGGCGCCGAGGAGACAGGCGACCCGACTCCCGGCCGGGAGCCGATGCCCGTCGATCTCCACGTCCTCGTAGGCCCAGCGGGAGAACATGTGCAACGGCGTGTCGAACCGCAGGATCTCCTCCACCGTGCCATCGATCCGCTCGGGTCCGAGCACGCCTCGGGGATCTCCCCGCTCGAGGAGGGCGGCGACCCCATTGCCGATGGTGTGGACCGTCGCCTCGTGTCCGGCGTTGAGGAGCAGGATGCAGGTGGCGATCAGCTCCGGCGTGCTCAGGCGCTCCCCCGCCTCCTCCGCCTCGATCAGTTCGGTGATGAGGTCGTCCTCGGGACGCCGACGCCGGAACTCGATGTAGTCGGTGAGGAAGGCGGAGAACTCTCTCGCCGCCTCGCTCGCCGCGACCTCGAGGTCCCGGGTGCGCCGAGCCTGGTACATGGTCACCATGAGGTGCGACCATCCGAGGAGCCGATCACAGTGCTCCTCCGGGATCCCGAGCAGCCGTGCGATGACGATCACCGGGAGCTGGGAGGCGAAGGTCTCCAGCAGATCGAACTCCCCCGCGGGGAGCCCCTCGACGAGGTCCTCAGTCAGAGAGGTGATCCCCGGGGCCAGCGCCTCGATGCGCCGGGGGGTGAAGGCGTGGAGGACCAGCTTGCGGAGTCGGGTGTGGGTCGGCGGCTCGAGCTCGAGCATCGAGTGCTCCTCGACCGCCCAGAAGGCCGCCTGATGCGGGGGCTTCTCCGGCTCCCGACCCGGGGGGGCCTCACGGCCGAGGCGACGGTCCCGGAGCAGGGAGGAGACGCCATCGAAGGAGAGGACCGCGGGGCTGTCGTAGTCGATCCAGTGAAAGAGCGTCCCCGCGGCCCGCCGTGCCCGCTCATAGAAGCGGTAGGGGTCCTGCACGAACGCATCCTCGGTCGGATCCTGCTCGAGCTCGATCAAGGGGTCTTCTCCTCCGCGTGGAGCGCCCCGACGAGGGGCGCGCCGCCGCCGAGTCTCGCCGGCCGCCCGGGAAGCGCAAGGGCTCCTCGCCCCGACGATCCGGGGATCGGCCGTCGCCTCACCGCACGGAGATGGCGCTCTCGAGCTGACTCTCGACCGCACGGAGCAGCTCTTCGCCGGTGATCGGCTTCTGCAGTACGGCGGGGGGGCGTAGGGACGGGATCCGGTCGGAGTCGACATCGTCCGCGAAGCCGGTCACGAAGACGATCCCCGCCTCCGGGCACGCCTGCAGCACGAGGGGGGCGAGCTCCATGCCCGGCATCTCCGGCATGCGGACATCGCTCACCAGCAGGGAGAGGCGGGAGCCGAGTCGACGGCACTCGGCGAGGGCCTCCCGGGGGGAGTTTCGACAGATCACCTCATGTCCTGCCCGGGTGAGCACTCCGGAGAGAAACTTCGCGATCGTCTTCTCGTCATCGACGACGACGATGCATCCGGTCGGGCCCGGGCTGCGAGGCTCGCTCGCCGCGGCCGCTTCCGAGGCCGCGGAGGCAGGCCGGTGGGCGGGACGCTCCCCCTCCGGAGAGCTCGCCCCTCCGCCGGTCTCGGTCAGGACGGGGATCCACATCGAGAAGGTGGTCCCCTGCCCGGGCAAGGACAGGATTTCGATCCCGCCTCCGCTCTGCTTGAGGAAGCCATGGACCGATGCGAGACCCAGCCCGGTCCCCTTCTCCTTGGTCGTGAAGAACGGCTCCCAGATCTGATCGAGGATCTCCGAGGGGATGCCCATCCCGGAGTCGGCGACCTCCACCTTGAGGTACGGCCCGGGCTTCAGCTTGTGCAGCAGGCAGAACTCCTCGGTCGGTCGCACCTGACAGACCCAGATGGAGATGGTGTCCTTCGTCGTGGTCGCCTCGACCGCATTGATCAGGAGGTTCTGGACAGAGACGAGGAGGAGGGATCGATCGACCCAGGCCGGAGAGAGGCCCTCTTCGATGCGGACCCCCAGCTTCCGGCTCTGGAGTCCGTTCGCCATCCCGATCGCCTCTCGGACGACCCCGGCCACCGAGACGACGCTCGGGGTGAGCTGGCGGTTCCCGCCGAAGAGGAGGAGCTTCTTGCTGATCTCACCGGCCTGACCCGCCGCGGCCTCGATCGCGTCGATTCCCTTCCGTCCCGTTCGATCGAGCTGTGACCCGTGGCGGAGGACATCCGTCCAGCCCAGGATCACCGAGAGGATGTTGTTGAAATCGTGGGCGATCCCCGAGGCCATGCGCCCGATCGAGGCGAGGCGCTGTCGCTGCTCGAGGAGACGCTCCTGCTCCCGGATCTTCTGGTCCATTCGACCGAGCTCCGTGGCCTGGCGGGTGGTCTCCCGGACGAAGCCGAGGCAGACCCAGAGGAGGACCGGCCCTGCCATCACGGTGTGGAGCCCGAGCTCGATGAACTGCAGGTAGTACTCGATGAGGTACCGATCCTCCGTCCCGAAGTGCGTCAGCCACGCGTAGTGGAGATGCTTCGCGGCGAAGGCGAGGAGGGCGCCGCCGAGCCAGAAGCGGATCAGCGGCATCAGCTCGCGGTACCGCAGCAGGGCGATGCCGACCCAGCTGAAGGCAGCGAAGACGAGGAGTCCTCGGAGGGTGACCTTCACGAAGAACCGGGTCGGTGAGCTCGCGAGGAGGTGCAGCGGGAGTGCGATGAGCAGGCAGCAGAGGAGGAGGAGTGCGCCGTAGCGAACGACCGCCCGTCGAGGAAAACGATCGGAGCCTCGCCGCTCCGCCCGCCAGCCGAGGACGAAGCAACCGACATGGGCGAGACCGGCGAAGAGCGCGACTCCGCCGAGGATGATCCGGTCAGGACTCGTCGCCCCCCGCCCATCCACGACCAGCTTGAGCCCGAGTCCGGCGCAGGCGATGTAGATGGCCAGAGCGGCCCACGCGAGGCCCCACCATCGCATCAGGGGCTGGGGGTTCCAGGTCCCCAGCCGGAGCAGCAGGAACGCCGTGAAAGCGCAGACGACGAACTGGCAGGCATACTGGGCGTAGTAGCCGTCGATGATGACCTGATACTGGTCCAAGCATCCCCCCGCGGCGGTCAGCCAGCGACGATCCAGGTGGCACTCTGCGTCGTGTCTCACTTCGGGCGGGGAGAAGCGAGCCTAGAGCATGGTGGGGCAGGCCGCCGACGAGATCAAGGGGGGAGACCCTCCTCGGCGGCGCGGCCCCGAGCGGCTCCTGCGGGTCGAGGGTCGTCAGCGCCCGCGGATGAGTCGATCCACCGTCGCCGCTGAGGCCCGCTCGGAGAAGCGGCCCATGAAGGCCTCCTCGTCGGGGAGGCAGAATCCCTCTGCCGGCCAGCGTTCGCCCAGGGAGGGGCGCTCGGCGAAGCTCTCCAGCTCCGCGAGGTAGGCGCGGTACGCGTCGCGGAACCCGGCGCGGACGACCCCGATGATCTCGAGGAACTCCGCCTCGGAGACCTCCCCCTTCGGGTAGAGCCAGGTCGTCGCGCCCATGATGTCGTCGAGCTTCCAGTCGACCTTGGGGGAGTCGGGGTGCTCGTTGTGGCAGGTGACGCAGGGCGCGGCGCTCGCGACATCGGGGAACATCGCGGTGTGTCGGGAGCTCTCGGGGTCGAGAAAGAACTGCGCCTCGCCGCTCGCGAGGAGCTCCTCGAAGCGCCCCACCTGCTCCCCCTTGAACGCGTTGGTCGACTTGATCGGGAAGTGGGATCCGAGGAAGAGGCGGAGCGGGACGGAGCTGGCCGCGATGCTGTCGGCCGCCTTGCGCAGGAAGAGGGCGGGCAGGGGACCGGCCTGCACATCGTCGTCCTCCCAGTCCTCGTCGAAGGCGAGCCCGACCTTCTTGCCGGCGCCGACGATCTCCGCCGTGTAGAGGGCACGGACCTGGTCGTTCTCCGCCGCGATCGTCCGGAAGACCCGCTCGATGGGGATCATCGGTCCGCTCGCCTCGGAGCGCTCCCCTTCCGCCGGGAGGGGCGGGGGTGCGGTGACGAAGGCCCAGACGATCCCGAGCAGCAGGACGAGGGCGATGATGTGGATGCCCCGCAGGTTCATCGAGGTGCTCCTCTCTCTTCAAGATACGGCTCCCGCAGCTCTCCGTAGGGAGACTCCTCCGCGCCATCGAGGTAGCGCAGGACCCGCTCCACCGAGGCGGCCTCGGTCAGGTCGAGGGGCGCCTCGTGGAGATGGCTGCCGTGGAAGTCGTGGCACTGGAGGCAGGTCTCCCAGCGCCCATCGGCCACGAGCCGCTGATGGGTCGGTCGCGTCGGGGGCTCGGGCTCGTCGATCTCCTCGTGGCAGTGCCGGCAGTAGTCCCCGCTGATCGTCAGGTTCACGCCGGAGTGATGATCGTGGCAGCCTGCGCAGGTGTGCGGACCGAAGAGCTCGCGCTCCTCCGCGTAGGAGGGGTCGAGGAAGTCGTTGATCGGATGCTCGTCCCACGGCATCCGATGGCAGTCCAGGCAGGCGGCGTCGGTGACCGGGATGGTCCCGATGGCCGCGGGGGTGTCCCGGTTCCCCAGCCAGTACTGAATGTTCGCCTGGACCTGCTGACGGAGGGTGCCGGGGGCCGGCTCGTGGCAGAGACCGCACTCGCGGTTGTCGTGCATGTCTCCCTGACCGCCGGGGCTCCGCCACGCCTGACCGGAGTCGGCCGTGAGCGCGAGGAGCACCACGAGGCTCGCCGCGAGGCCGAAGAGCCAGGGCGCCTGACGACGGAGTCGATCCGAGGTGGGCATGTCACGGACCTCCGTGGGAGATGATGAGCCAGACGTGATAGAGGGCGAGGATGGTGAGGAGAATCCCGAGCCCGACATGGGGGAAGAGCCACCAGCGCAGGTAGCGCTCCGTCCCGAGCCGCGGGCCCATGACCGAGCGGTCCAACACCCCGATCAGCACGTTCGCGAGCAGCACCGCGGAGATCAGGCCGAGCAGTCCGGCCCCGGGCCCCATCCCGTGGGCGAGGAGGAGCAGCGGGGTCGCCGCGCCGAGCCGGCGGTGCAGGCGAAGCCACGACGCGATCGGTGCGCTGGAGCGGCGGATGCGGAGAACAGGCAGGATCCACTGGCTCCCCAGGGCGGCGAGGAGGATCGAGCCGGTGGTCCATTGCCCGACCGCGGAGGTCTGCCACGCTCGATAGGACCCGGCGAGGGGGTCCTGCCACCACGAAGCGGCGAGGAGCGCGCTCGCGGCGAGACCGAGGCTCAGCGTGACGCGATCCCGGGAGAGACCGAGCTCGGTCGTCACGCCATCCTGTCGGCGGGGATGGAAGCTCTCCAGTCGGACCCTCGCCCGGGGCACGCCGAGCTCGGAGAGCCAGCCGAAGACCAGACCCTCGTAGGCCGCCGGTCCGCACACCAGCCAGCGGGCTTCCGGATGCGCGCGATGGTAGCTCGCCACGGTCTCGCGGTGGATGCGACCATCGGTCGGGGTGTGCCGCAGCTGGTAGCTGAAGCCGGGGTCCGCATCGGCGTACGCGTTGAAGAGCTGCTCGCTCCCGCTTCCCGGAGGACGCCGGGTCGAGTGATCGAGGATCAGAGTGGTGCTGTCACCGGAGATGGCGCGGGACTCGAGGATGGAGAGTGCGGGAGTGATCCCGATGCCCGCCACGAGAAGGATGAGGGGAGCGGGGTCCGCCCGATCGAAGGCCCCCTCTCCCTGAGGAGGGGAGACCTGAATGCCCCCGGCGCCGCGGGGGAGGGCGGTGATCCAGCGACTGAAGAGCCCGTGGGGCTCCCGTCGAACCGTGATCTCACGCCAGCGGGTCTCGGTGTCCGCGGAGGTCAGGGTGTAGCTGCGGCGGACCAGTGAGCCCGCCACCCGCGCCTGAAGAACGATGTGCTGGCCGGCCTGGAACGGAGTGAACGGCCCTCCGTTGTCGGGGCGCAGGCGGACTCGGTAGGTCCCCACTCCGATCTGGGTCGTCTCCTCGATCGAGCAGGCGCGATCATCGTAGGGGCCGCAGAGCGCGCGGAGGTCGCCCCGGCAGCTTCCGCAGACCGTTCCCGCTCCGGTGCGCCGCATCAGCGTCGAGAGATCCGGGCATCGGTCGCCGAGGAGCTCCTCGAGGTCGTTCAGCGAGAGGCCGAGGCACTGGCAGATCGCGGGGCTCTGCGACTCGCTCCGACGCAGGAACCCGGTGATCTGGAAGTTCTCGATCTCGTGCGGGTGGACCGAACGCCCGATCCGTGCCCACTGCTCGAGTCGCTCGAGCTCCGGGTTCGGTCCGCGGAACCGGGCCGCCACGATGCGACCCTCGGAGAGCTCGATCTCCCGATAGAGCTCGCGACTCGGATCGATGAAGCGATGGAGGGAGCGCTGGGAAGGGAGGGGGCGGATCTCGAATCGGTGGAGGAGATTCCGATCCCCGGCGTCCGCGACGAATGCCCTCCCCTCCCCGATCTCCTCGGCGCGCAGCGACTCGCTGCTGTCGAGGGTGAGCGGCAGGCGCGGGGGTCGCAGCCCTCCATCGGGGCTGGAGCCGGGAGAGGCGTTGGGTCGGACGGACATTGCGGGCCCCACGTGACGGGGGGGAGCCGCGGGTTCGGGCGGCTCCCCGTGCGGAACGGAGCCGCGTCAGCCGGCGGGCTCCCGAGGATGAGGCTCGAGGACGGGCGAGCCTTCCGGATTCTCCATGGTAGGGAAGCACGACCGGGATGGGAAGGCGGTGCGCCGAGGAGACGGTCGAGGCGCTCTCCTCAGTCGACCGCGCCGGGCTTCCGGCAGCGGAAGAACTGCCCCGAGACCGCCACGGCGGCGGCGGGCCCGAGGAAGAAGAGGTTGAAGAGCGGGACGAGGACCCCGAGCTGGATCGCGAGTCCGAGCCCGAGGGCCCGGGGGAGATTCCGTCGCACCGCCTCCCGTCGGTACCGGTAGCCGTACCCCCGCCGGAGGACCGGGATCTCGAACCATGTCAGCGCGTTGAGCCAGGAGGAGAGGAGCGCCCCGAGGAGAACGAAGAGCGGGCCGATCCCCGGGAGGAGCCCGAGGAGCATCACGGGGATCAGAAGCGCGAGCTGAAGGAGGAGGATGCGGAGGGACGCATTTGCGGCCGCCGCGAGGTTGCGGAGGAGCCCGAGCTCGACCGGGGTCATCCCCTCGCCTCCGATGCGGCGCTCCGCCGCGTTCGCGATCGGATCGAAGAAGGGACTGAGTCCCAGATTGATGAGCGCGGGAGCGAGGAACCACGTCGCGAGGAGGGCAAGGAGCCACTTCAGGATCGCGCCCGCCTCGTCGACCCAGGCCCACCATCCCGCCCACTCCACGCGACCGATGAGGTGCCCCAGCCCGAGGACGAGGAGGAGGTAGAGCGAGACGACGAGGACGCAGTTCACCGCGACCGCGATCGCGAAGGTGCCGCGAAACTCCGGGCGGGTCAGGAGCGCGACCCCGGCGCGGGGGAGGGAGACGAACCCGCCGAGGAACTCCGGGATCGGACGCGGTCGCCCCGGAGGCGCGATGTCCGCCTCCCCGTCCGGGCGACAGCGGGTGCACCGGATGGGGCCCGCGCCCTCGACGGCCAGGGGGTATCCGCAGGCGGCACAGGGGACCGGATGGGGGGCGCGGGCGGCCGGCACGGCAAGCTCCCTCGAGGTCAGTCCCGCTCGGTGCTGAAGCGGTGGATCATCACATGTCGGAACTCCTCGTCCGGAGACAGGAGCACCGGGGGCCAGCCGGGGGTCCCCTGCCGGTTCACGGCATCGGGGAAGATCTGGGTCTCGAGGCAGAACCCACCGTGCTTCGCGTACACCGCGCCGCCCTTCCCCGTGATCCCATCGAGGAAGTTCCCGCTGTAGAACTGGACCCCGGGAGCATCGCTCTCGATCTCCATCACCCGTCCGCTCGCGGGGTCCACCGCCCGGGAGACTGCGCGCATCGTTCCCGGTTCGCCATTGACGACGAAGTTCAGGTCGTAGCCCCCGGGGTCGTCCCCTTTGGGGGGGAGCTCCCCGATGTCCGCGCCGATCGGCTTCGAGATCCGGAAATCAAAGGGCGTCCCCGCGACAGGGTCGATCGCCCCGGTCGGGATCAGGGTCGCGTCCGTCGGGGTGTACCGCTCCGCGTGGAGGCGCAGCTCCTGAGCGAGGATGTCCCCCGAGGCGTGTCCGGCGAGGTTCCAGTAGGAGTGATGGACGATGTTCACCGGGGTCCGACGATCGCACCAGGCGGACATCTCCACGCGGAGCTCGTCATCCGCGGTCAGGGTGTAGATCACCTCGGCTCGGACCTCCCCGGGATAGCCCTGATCGCCGTCCGGGGAGCGGTGGGTGAGTCGCACCTGCGGCCCCTCCTCCGTCATCCGATGGTCCGACCGCCACACCACCTTGTCGAAGCCCTGCGGGCCCCCGTGGAGCTGATGCGGCCCGTTGTTCACGAGGAGCTGGAACCGCTCTCCATCGATGGAGAAGGCTCCGTTCGCGATGCGGTTCCCGACGCGCCCGACCGTGCAGCCGAAGTAGGGGCTGCGCGTGCGATACCCCTCGAGGGAGTCGAAGCCGAGCACGATGTCCCCGAGGTCTCCAGCCCGATCGGGGACGAGGAGCTCGGTGACGGTCGCCCCGAAGTTGGTGATCGAGGCCCGGATCCTCCCGTTGTCGAGGGTGTAGAGGGCGACGGGGGCTCCGTCGACCTCGCCCCAGCTCTCCACCGTGACGCTCGCGTCCTTCAGCATCGTGCTTCCACATCCCGTCAGCAGCAGCAGTGTGGCGGCGAGCAGGGCCCCCCGCAGCGCTCCCGGTCGTCCGTTCATGGGATCGACCCCCTCCCCTCCGGGCGACGACGGGCGATCACCCGTCGCACCGACTCATCGGTGACCACGCCGATCAGGATGACCGTCCCGATCACCGCGAACTCGACATTGTTCGGAATCGCATCGATCAGGGTGATGCCGTTCTGCAGCACCTGCATCACCGCCGCCCCCAGCAGCACTCCCAGGATCGTGCCCTCACCCCCCCGCAGACTGCAACCCCCGATCACCGCCGCGGCGATCGCGTACAGCTCGTAGAAGTTCCCGAAGTCGACCGGCTGGGCCGATCCGACATCGAGGGTGAAGAGCAGCCCTCCGAGGCCGCTCAGGAAGCCGCAGAGGGTGTAGGCGAGGATCTTCACCCGGTCCGCATCGATGCCGCTGTAGCGCACCGCGGTCTCGTTGCGCCCGATCGCCAGAAGGTAGCGCCCCCAGACGGTCCGCCCGAGGAGCAGCGCCGCGCCGATGGCGACGACGACGAGCACGAGGAAGGGGACCGGGATCGTGAAGCCCTCGATGCCGGGGATCGGTATCCGCCCGTTGCCGAGCTGACGCAGCCCGCGGAAGCCCCCGACGAACCCCTGCGTCTGATCCCCGGTGATCCCTCGCGCGAGCCCACGATAGACGAGGAGACCGCAGAGGGTCACGAGGAAGGGCTGGAGCCGGAGTCGGGTGATGAGCACCCCGTGGAGGGTGCCGAGGAGGAGGGAGACCCCGAGCAGGCCGAGGACGCCGATCCACGGGTCGACCCCCTGCTCGACGAGGAGCCAGGGGGTCAGGACCCCGACGAGGCAGACGATCGATCCGATGGAGAGGTCGATCCCGCCGGTGACGATGACGAAGGTCGCGCCGATCCCCAGGATCCCGAAGAGGGAGCTGCGGCGAAGCAGGTTCTCAAGGTTGAAGGCGGTCATGAAGTGCGGGCTGGCGATCGCGATCGCGAGCCCGGCGCCGACGAGGAGCCCGGCGGCGCCGAGGGCCTTCCTCATGGGGCCGCCTCGCTCCCGGTCGCGAGGCTGAGGACCGCCTCCTCCGAGAGTCGCTCGCGGGGGAGCTCGCCCGCGATGCGCCCCTCGTGCAGGACGAGGACGCGATCGGAGAGACCGAGCACCTCCTCCATCTCGCTCGACGCGAAGAGGATCGCCAGCCCTGCGCTCGCGAGCTCCTGCAGGCGGCGGTGGATCTCGAGCCGCGCCCCGACATCGACGCCGCGGGTCGGCTCGTCGAGGAGGAGGACGACGGGCTCGAGGGGGAGCCACTTCCCCAGCGCCACCTTCTGCTGGTTCCCGCCGGAGAGGGTCCCCGCCGCGCGGGTCGCGTCCCCGGGGCGGATGTCGAGGGAGCGGACGACGGAGCGACTGTTCGCGCGCGCCTCGTCGGACCGGACCCAGCCGCGGCGGGAGGTCCGTCGCCAGCCGGGGAGGGCGAGGTTCTCGTGGATCGTGCCCTCCAGCACGAGCCCCTGCCGCCCGCGCTCCTCCGGGACGAGCCCGAGCCCGGCGGCGACGGAGGCGGGGGGGGAGCCGGGGGGGATCTCCCGGGCGTCGACGCGCACGCGGCCGTGGCTCCGCGGCGCGACGCCGAAGATCGCGCCGAGGAGCTCGGAGCGCCCGGACCCGACGAGGCCGGCGAGCCCGACGATCTCGCCGCTGCGGACATCGAGGTCGAGGACCGGGGCCTCCGGCGCCATCGGGAGCCCTCGGATCTCGAGGCGGACCTCGCCGAGGGCGCGCTCGCAGGAGTCGAGGCTCTCGAGCTCCCGGCCCACCATCTCGCGCACCATCCTCCCACGCTCGATCTCCCCGCCGGAGAGCTCTGCCGTGCGCGCGCCATCGCGCAGGACGACGACCCGATCCGCGATGCGGGTGATCTCGCCGAGGCGGTGGGAGATGTAGACGATCCCCGTCCCCTCCGCCCGCAGCTCCGCGATGAGGCCGAGGAGACGCTCCGTCTCTGCCGCGGACAGGCTCGAGGTGGGCTCATCGAGGATGAGGAAGCGGGCGGACCTCCCCAACGCCCTCGCGATTTCGAGCATCTGCCGCTGACCGATGGAGAGCTCGGCGGTGAGGGTCGTGGGGGGGAGATCGAGCCCGACCCGGCGGAGCAGGTCGCGGGAGTCCCGCTCGAGACGGGAGCGGTCGATCCACCCGAGGCCGCGGGGCCCGCGGCGCGGCTCCCGACCCAGGTGGAGGTTCCCGGCGAGGTCGAGGTTGTCGGCGAGGTTGAGCTCCTGATGGATGAGGGCGATGCCGGCCCGATCGGCGGCGCGGACATCCGGGAGGAGCAGGGGGGCGCCGTCGAGGCGCAGCTCCCCGGCGTCGGGGGTCAGGACCCCCGCGAGGATCTTCATCAGCGTGCTCTTCCCCGCCCCGTTCTCGCCGACCACCGCGACGACCTCGCCGCCGCGGATGTCGAGGTCCACCCCGTCGAGGGCAAGGACGCCGGGGAATCGCTTCACGACTCCGTGGGCGGAGAGGCGGGGGGTCACTCCCGCCCGAGCTTCTTCGCGAGGTCGGCGCGGAACTCCTCGAGGTCCGCCTGCCGCACCGCGCGCGCGGGGACGTTGAGGAACCCGTCCGCGGGGGCGACGGCGTCGGCGCCGGTGGCGTAGGCGCGCAGGAGCTCCACCGAGCGATAGCCGTACTGATAGGGGTTCTGAACGACGGTCCCGTGGACCGCGCCGTCCTCGATGCCGACGAGGGTGCTCTCCTCCTCATCGAAGCCGACGACGGGGATCCGTCCGCGCTTCCCGGCGCCATCGAGGGCTTCGAGGATCATCGGGGTGTTGTAGCCGAAGAGACCGACCAGCACGCCGATGTCGGAGTGACGGGTGAGCACATCCTCCGCGTTCGCCTTCGCCTTCGCGTAGTCGATCTGGTCGGTGTAGGTGCCGATGATCGAGTAGCCGCCCCCATCGATGACGGAGCCGGGGGGGTCGAAGCGGGAGGGGTCGCGCTCCCGGCCGGTCAGGCGGTCGATGATCCCCTGGCGCCGGCGCCGGGCGTTGTCCTGCTCCATCCGTCCGACGAAGATCGCGACCTTGCCCCCCTCGGGGAGCGCCTCGGCGATCAGGTCTCCGCAGAGCCAGCCCGCCTCGTAGTTGTCGACCCCGATGAAGCAGCGGCGGGCGGAGTCGGGGGCGTCGGAGTCATGGGTGACGAGGGCGGTCCGCGCGGCCACGGTGTCGAGGAACTCCGTCTGGTTCCCCGGATCGATGGGGCTCACCGCGATCCCGTCGACCCCCTTCACGAGGAGGTCCTCGAGGACGCGCTTCTGATCGGCGACGCCGCCGGTGGGCATGTGGACCGACGCGTTCACCCCGAGGGCCGCCGCCGCATCCTCGACCCCCTTGCGGGCGAGGACCCAGAAGTCGGAGGCGTTGTTCGTCACGAAGGCGATGCGCGGAGCGGCCTCCGCCTCCGGCGGGGAGCCGGAGCTGCAGCCGACCGGACCGAGGCTCGGGAGGAGGACGCAGAGGAGGCCGAGGGCCAGGGCCGGGCCCCGGAGGCGCAGGCTGTTCATGGTGGGTTCTCCCGCTCTAGCCGACGGTCATGCCGCCGTTGACGCTGATCGACTGGCCGGTCACGAAGCTCGCGGCATCGCTCGCGAGGTAGACGACCGCTCCGCCCACATCGGCCGGAACGCCCCAGCGGTCCGCGGGGATCAGGGCGCGGTAGGCGTCCTTCTCCTCCTGCGGATCGTGCTCGTGTCGCTCCACCGGGATCCACCCCGGAGCGACCATGTTCACCGTGATGCCGTGGGGGGCGAGCTCGGTCGCCATGCTCCGCGTCCAGCCGTTCTGTCCCCCCTTGGCCGCGACATACGCGCTGAAGTCCCCGACCCCGCGGTCGAAGACCTCGCTCGTGATGTTGATGAACCGACCCCAGCGCTGAGACTTCATGTGCGGCAGCGCGGCCCGGGCGAGGAGGTAGGGGCTCTTGATGAAGAAGTCGAGCATCGACTGGTAGAAGGCCCAGTCGTACTCCTCGATCGGCTTCAGCGGCTGCGCGGGGGTGGCGTTCACCACGACGATGTCGACCGGGCCCAGGGTCTCCGCGACCTCGGAGAAGAGGCGCGGGACTCCCTGCTCATCGACCGCGCTCGCCCGGAAGAGGCCGCCGGAGTGTCCCGCGGCATCGAACTCCGCGAAGGCGCGGTCCGCCCGGTCCTCGTCGTTGGCGTAGTTCAGGGCGACCTTCGCGCCCGCGGCGCCGAGGGAGTGGGCGATCGCCTTGCCGAGCCCGGTGGTCGAGCCGGTCACGAGGGCGACGCGACCGGAGAGGTCGAACGGGCCGGTGCGCATGAAGGTCCTCCATCCGTGGGGTGACTCGTCAGGGTAGGTCCGCCCGCGGAGAAGGCAAGAGGAGCGATCGGAGCGGCGGACGCCGGGAGCCCTACGAAGGAACGCCGTTGTCCGTTACCCTCCTCCCGGAGAGGAGGGGCGGAGATGGCCGATGGCGCGCGACATCCCTGGGCGGTCCTCCCCGCCGAGGAGCTCCTCGCCGTGCGCCTCTGCGACCTCGACCTCCACATCCGGGGGACCTGGCTCGAGTCCTGCATCGACCGCCTCCACGCCGACCTCGATCGACGGGGGCTGCGGATCCGTCCGACCTGCTGGCTGGCGGAGGAGTGGTTCTGCCCCCAGGGGATCTGCGGGATCGCGATCCCCTTCTACCTCGCCCATCCCCGCCTGATGCGCCTCGAGTACCGGCAGGCCCACGCGGTGGAGGGGGGCACCCGCCGGGAGTGCCTGCAGCTCCTGCGCCACGAGATGGGGCACGCGATCCAGGGCGCGCTCGGTCTTCACCGTCGCCGCCGCTGGTGGGAGCTGTTCGGACGCTCGAGCCGTCCCTATCCCGACCAGTACCGCCCCAGCCCCACGAGCCGTCGCTTCGTTCAGCATCTCGGCTACTGGTACGCCCAGAGCCATCCCCTCGAGGACTTCGCGGAGAGCTTCGCGGTCTGGCTCGATCCCCGCTCCGCGTGGCGCCGTCGCTACGAGGGGTGGCCCGCGCTCGAGAAGCTCGTCTACATCGACGAGGTGATGGCGGAGCTCGCCGGGAAGCGACCGGGGCGCCTCGAGCGCACGCGGATCGAGGAGATCCGGACGATCCGCAAGACGATCGGGGAGTACTACGAAGAGCGCTTCGATCGCTACGGGGACACCTTCCCCGCCCACTTCGATGATGGACTCCGCCGCGTCTTCCGGGCCGAGGGAGCGGGGGAGCCCGCCGCGATCTACCTCCGTCGGCACCGCCGGAGGCTCCGTCGCAGGGTCCTCTCCCTCTACCCCGACGATGCCTACGCGATCGATCTGGTGCTCCGGGAGCTCATCGGGCGCTCCCGCACCCTCGGGCTGGTGGCGCCCGAGGAGGAGAGCCTCTTCGAGGACTCCACCCTCCTCACCGCGGTGGCGACGACCCGTCGCCTCCACGACATTCGAGAGTGGTACAAGATGTGAGCAAGCCGCATGTCCTCATCATCTGCCAGACCGCCTCCGTGCCGCCGGAGAACGCCGTGGAGCTCGCGGCGGCGGAGCAGGGCGCCGGGCTCTGGCGCCCGGTGCACGATGTGCGCACCACGCTCCGGGCCCACGGGTACCGGGTGACCACCCTGGGCATCGATGACGAGCTCGCGCCGATCCGGCGCTCGATCCAGCTCGGGAAGCCGGACCTCGTCTTCAACCTCGTCGAGGCCTTCATGGGGGTGGGGGCCTACGACCAGCATGTGGCCAGCTACCTCGAGCTGCTGCGCATCCCCTACACCGGCTGCGGCCCCCGTGGTCTGACCCTCGCCCGGGACAAGGCGCTCTCGAAGAAGATCCTCGCCTACCATCGCATCCGCGTGCCGGCCTTCCAGACCTTCCCCATGGGGCGCCGGCTGAAGCGGCGCGCCTCTCTCGCCTTCCCGCTGATCGTCAAGTCCCTCAGCGAGGATGCCTCCTACGGGATCTCGAAGGCGTCCCTCGTGACGAACGACGAGAAGCTGCGGGAGCGGGTCGACTTCATCCACGAGACGATCGGGACCGACGCGATCGTGGAGCGCTTCATCGACGGACGGGAGCTCTACTCCTCCGTCCTCGGGAACCGACGGCGCACGGTGTTCCCGACCTGGGAGCTCACGATCACGGGGCGGAGCGAGGGGGAGCCGCTCATCGCCACGGAGAAGGCGAAGTTCGATGTGGGCTACCAGACCCGCAAGGGGGTCTTCCACCAGCCGGCGGAGGACCTCCCCCCCGAGCTGGAGAAGCGGATCTCCCGCCTCGGCCGCCGGATCTGCCGGGTGCTCGACCTCGACGGCTACGCCCGGGTGGACTACCGGCTGGGGGAGGATGGCGAGCTCTACTTCATCGAGGCGAACCCGAACCCGGACATCACCTCCGACGCCGAGTTCGCCGCGAGCGCCGCGCTCGCGGGAGTCGACTACCCGCGGCTGCTCTCCCGGATCATCCGCCTCGGCCAGCAGCGAAGACCCGCCCACGAGCCTCTCGAGGGGAGCGACTAGCGCGGCTTCCCGTCGGCTCCCCTTGCTCCTGTCCGACGCAGCCCCGAGAATCCGGCCGGGCACCACGAAGGGCGTGGCTCCCCTTCGCGGACCGCCATTCCCTCCCGCCAGGATGTGCCGATGACCGACCCCTCGATCCCCGCCGAGTACTGCATCACGGCGGAGTGCCGGAGATCCCTGGCGGAGGAGATCGACCGCGCCAAGGGGAACGAGGTCTTCTTCTTCGGGAGCCTCGATGAGGAGGGACGCCTCATCACGGTGGAGGTGATCGCCCGTGGTCACTCCGGGGCGGTGCCGGTCTTCCTCGAGCGCGCCGGCGATCACCACGTCCTGATCCACAACCACCCGGGTGGGGACCTCACCCCCTCGCCCGCCGATCTGAACATCGCCGGGGAGGCGGGGGCCCGCCGCCTGGGGTTCTTCATCATCGACAACGCGGCGACCCGGATCTATCGGGTGGTGGAGCCCTTCCCGGAGGAGCGGACGAACCTCCTCGACCTCGAGGAGATCGAATCGATCTTCTCAGCGGGAGGTCTGCTCGAGACCGGGATCCCCGGGTTCGAGGATCGGGAGGGACAGCGGTCCCTCGCCATCGAGTGCGCCCGCTCCCTCAACGAGGGGAGCGTCGCCGCGTACGAGGCGGGGACCGGGGTCGGGAAGTCCTTCGCCTACCTGATCCCCTCGATCCTGTACGCGGTGCGCAACCGCGCGAAGGTGGTCATCTCGACGCGGACGATCCATCTGGGGGAGCAGCTCCTGACCCAGGACCTCCCGACCCTCGCCCGGGTGCTCCCCGAGGAGTTCCGCTACGCCCTGATCAAGGGGAGGGGGAACTACGCCTGCCGCCGGAAGACCGAGCTGGTGCGGAGGTCCCCGGAGCTCTTCACGGATGAGAGCGACGACGAGGAGGCGCCGACCGAGCGTTCGGGTTGGATCTCGGAGATCCTCGAGCGGCTCGCGGTCTCGAAGGAGGGATCCCGGTCCGACCTGCCCCACGAGCCCCCCGCGGATGTCTGGGCCGACTTCTCATCGAGCTCGGATCAGTCCCTCAAGGCGCGCTGCCCCCACTATCGGGAGTGCTTCTACTACTCCGCGCGCCGCCGCGCCGCCGGGGCGCACATCATCGTCGTGAACCACCATCTCTTCTTCGCCGACCTCGCGGTCCGGCGCGGCTCGGGGGACTTCGCGGGGGACCTCGTCATCCCCGGCTACTCCCGGGTCATCTTCGACGAGGCGCACAACCTCGAGGAGATCGCCGCCACCCACCTCGGACGCGAGGTCTCCCGTCGGGGGGTGGTCCAGTCTCTCGGTCGGCTCGTCGCTCCGGCGCGCCGGAAGGGGGGACGGGAGCGAGGCCGTCTCCCGTGGCTCGCCCGCGAGCTGCGGGACGCGCGGCGGGGGGAGAGCCTCGAGCATCTGGAGATGGAGCTCATGCCGCGGGTGCGAGAGGTGCGACGGAAGGCGGAGGAGGTCTTCTCCACTCTCGAGATGCGGATTCAGGAGACGCTCGAGCAGAGCCCGCCGCATGCGGGGGGGGAGGGGGGCGCGCAGGGGAGCGCCCTCGTCCGCCTCGGGGAGGGCCACTTCCCGTTCGATGTCGTGGATGGACCGCTCGTCAGCCTCCGCTCCGCCCTCGATCGGCTCCGCGGCACCATCCGGAAGGGCGCGCAGATCCTCGAGGACGAGCGCTTCACCCCTCCGGACCGGCACGAGGGCTGCCTCGCGGAGCTCCGCTCGGCGCTCCGCTCCGTGGAGGAGCCGATCGGCGCGATCGACTTCATCCTCTCCGCCGAGGGCTCGATCCTTCCCTGGTTCGAGCTCCGTCGAGGTCGGGGCGGGAACCTCAGCTTCCAGGCCGCCCCCCTCCATGTGGCGGAGATCCTCTCCCGTGATCTCTATCCCCCCCTCGAGTCGGTGATCCTGACCTCGGCGACGCTGACGGTGGGGGAGAAGTGGAGCTTCCTCTCCGACCGCCTCGGATGGGACCGGATCGAGGGGGACCGCTTCCGCTCCGAGGTCTTCCCCTCGCCGTTCGACTATCCGGAGCAGGTCCTCCTCGGCCTCATCGACGACCTCCCCGCCCCGGGCTCGAGCGCGTTCGAGCGCGCCTTCTCCGACATGCTCATCGAGGCGCTGACCGCGACCCGCGGGCGCGCCTTCGTCCTCTTCACGAGTCACGCCACGCTCCGATCGGTGTCGCGTCGGATCGAGCCGCGGCTCCGCGACCTCGGCTTCCCCCTCCTCGTGCAGGGGACGGCGCCGCGGAGCGAGCTCCTCAACCGGTTCCGCCGGGCGGGGAACGCGGTGCTCTTCGGGAACCAGTCCTTCTGGGAGGGCGTCGATGTCCCGGGGGCCGCGCTCTCCCTCGTGGTCGTCGCGCGGCTCCCCTTCAAGATGCCGAACCACCCCCTCGAGCTCGGGCGCTCCGAGGAGCTGGAGGGGCGCGGCAAGAGCGCCTTCGCCCATCTCGCCCTGCCGCAGGCGGTGCTCAGCCTGAAGCAGGGGTTCGGGCGGCTCATCCGGACCCGCGCGGATCGCGGCGCGGTGCTCATCGCCGATCAGAGGGTGGTGACGAAGGCCTACGGCAAGCGCTTCGTGCGCAGCCTCCCCGAGTGCCGCACCGTCTCCGGAGGCTGGCGCTCCGTCCGCGGCGAGCTGGAGGCGTTCTTCGAGGGTCCGGGGGCCGCCGACCGCCCTGCCCCGGCGGAGGGAGTGGAGACGCCTTGAGCACGGTCGGTCTCATTCTGGCGGCCGGAGACTCCTCCCGCATGGGGGAGGCGAAGGCGCTCCTCCCGTTCGACGGAGCGACCTTCCTCGGCCACGCGGCGGCGACGCTCCATGCGGGGGGGGCGCACGAGGTCGTGATCGTGGTGGGGGGGCGCCACCGCGCCGCCATCGAGGCGCACGCCGCGACCCTCCCCGGTCCCGTCGTCGTCGTGGTGAACGAGGACCCCGCGGAGGGGCCCATCTCCAGCGTGAGGGTCGGTCTCGCGGCCCGACCCGAGGCGGAGCTCTACCTCGTGCAGCCGGTGGATGTCCCGGGGGTGGAGCGCGGCGATGTGGCGGCGCTGCTGCGCGCGGCGGAGGAGCGCCCCGAGGTCGATGCCGTCGTGCCGTCGGTGGCGATGCGGCGGGGGCACCCCCTCCTGCTCCGCGGAGGGACCGCCCGTCGACTCCTGTCGGTTGAGGGGCGGCGGCTGCGCTCCGTCCGGGAGCTGCTCGCCGACGACGCGGTGCGACTCCACCACGAGGTGTTGGGGAACCGTGCCCTGATTCGTGACATCGATACGCCGGAGGAGCTGGGCGCCCTGCGGCGCCCGGCGGCCGGGGGCGACCTACCGGGATAGACCCTTCAGGTAGTCGAGGTGCTCGATCCAGGTGTCGGGGTTGGTCCCCTCCGCCGCCGCGAGGTCGAAGTGCGTGCGCGCGATGTCCCCGAAGCCGCGGTAGCCGAAGAGCAGACCCAGCGGCACCAGATAGGCCGGGCTCCTCTCCCCGTGGCGATCCCGGACAAGATCGAAGACCGTCTGGTCATCGAACTTCCCGATGTCGAGGGGGAAGGTCGCGCCGTCGACCTGGATGAAGACATCGTCTCCCTCGATCCGATCGACCTGCCCTCGGTAGCGCTTGCCGCGGGTCGACTCGCCGACCGGCTTCAGCACGATCTCGGCTTCCTCTCCGCGCTCCTTGCGGGACTCGAGCTCGGCGAGGGCATCCTTGCAGAACTGATCGAGGAGGGAGAACGCCTCGATGTCCCGCTCGACCCGTCCTCGGACCTCGTCGGAGGTGACGCGGGCCTGGAACTCGACCGCGGTGCTGATGGCTTCCTTGAAGCCCCGCTCCAGGACGGCCGCGCGGTACTTCCCGAGCACGGCCGCGTACTCCTGCCGCTCTCCCCGCAGGGCGCGGTCCCGCTCGGTGCGGACATACTCCGCCTGCTCCTTGAGGACCTGCTCGCGCAGCTTCGTCGCCTTCTCGAGGGCCTTCTTGTCGCCGTAGACCTCGATCCGCTCGAGGGCGACGAGGGCGGCCGGATAGTCCTTCCGGTTGAGGCAGGCGTTCGCCTCCGCGAGGTCCGCCTCCTCCTTCGCGGCGATCTCCTCCTCCAGCTCGGAGAGGTACTCCTCGATCCTCGTGTTCATCTCCGCATCCTTGCGGGCGGCGCGCGGGCGACCGTCGAGAATCTCCACCGCGGCGGAGAGGCGACCCTCCGCAGCGGCATCCCGAGCGCGCTGGAGATACTCCATCGGCCCCTCGATCCGGGCGGCGCGGTTCTCGGCCGCGATCTGGTCGAGCATGTCCATCATCGGGATCGCCTGGGTGGTCACGCAGTGCGTGTAGAGCCAGTTCTCGAGGCAGCGCCGACGGAAGGCGACATCGGGGATCTCCGGTGCGCTGTCGAGGCTGCTCTTCGCGGCGGTCTCCAGCCCCTTGACGCGGTCCTCGTACTCCTGAATCCGCCGCTCGATCTTCAGTTCGATCACCCGGCGCTCCTCCTCGGTCTGCCCCTGCCGGCGGATGAGGTCGGTCTCCTCCGGGGATTGGACTCCGGTGAGCTGGCCGACGGTGACCAGCGCCGCGATCGCGATG
>JAFMMO010000222.1 GCA_017859655.1 Pseudomonadota bacterium
GCTCGATCCGCCCGGAGCGCGGGTGAGGGGGGGGCTCCCCCTCCAGCCCGCACTCCCGCCAGTGTCGCCGCAGGTCCTCGATCAGCCAGCGTCGGAGCGAGTGCACGAGGAGCCCCAGCTCGTTCTCCACGGTTCGGAGCTCCTCGAGGGCGCGCATCCTCTCGTGATGCTCGGTCAAGGGCGCTCCCCCGCCGGCGAGGAGGGCTTCGCCGGGGTCGCGGGGTTGCGTCCGGTCAGGAGTTCCATGAGGCTCTTGCGCAGGCGGATGCGGAGCTTCACTCCGCCGCTGCCGAGCTCCACGGTCGCGCCGGAGGGGAGCGGAGCATCGGTGGTGCGCTCCCCCTCGACGAGGAGGCCGTTCGTCGACTCGAGGTCCCGGATCCTCAGGCCCCGTTCGGGGTCGAGGTAGATCTCGGCGTGATGACTGGAGACCTCGAGGTCGCGGTGGAGGTCGAGGCGGACGGTGCAGTCCTCCGCGCGACCGATCGAGATGCGCCACGCCGGGTCCGAATCGAGGAGGAGCACATCCCGACGCCCGGCATCGCCGCCGGTGATGTGTTGGATGATGATGCGCACGGGTTCGGACCTCCTCACGCCGCCCTCTCGGGGGAGGCGGCATGATCGGGGGGAGGCAGTCCCGGGGTCAACGCCTCCCCGGGGAATCGAGGCCCGGGGCGCGGGAGGAGTCGAGGATGTTCGAGGGGGATGACGGACTCCGGATCGGGACCAGCTCCTGGTCCGAGCGGGACTGGGTCGGCGTCTTCTATCCGCCGCGGACCCCGGCTCCGCGCTTCATCGAGCACTACTCGACGATCTACGACACGGTGGAGATCGACTCGACCTTCTACCACGCTCCGGCGGAGGGGGTGGTCGACCGCTGGGCCGAGCGCACCCCCGATCACTTCCGGTTCGCGGCGAAGACCCCCCGATCGATCACCCATGAGAAGGTCCTCGACGGGGCGGTGGGGGAGATGCGTCTCTTCGTGGAGACGATGCAGCGCCTCGGACCGAAGCTCGGACCGATCCTCCTGCAGTTCCCGTACTTCAACCGGCGCGCCTTCGATGGCCCGGAGCCCTTCCTCGAGCGGCTCGACCGCTTCCTCGGCCAGCTCCCCCCCGGTCCCCGCTACGCGGTGGAGCTCCGCAACAAGGCATGGGTGATCCCCCTCGCCCAGAAGGTCTGCCGGGCTCACGGGGTCGCGCTCGCCTGGGTGGAGCAGGCATGGATGCCGAGCGCCGAGGAGTGGCCGCGCCGACTGGGCGGGCCGAGCGCCGACTTCTCGTACATCCGCTTCCTCGGGGATCACAAGGCCATCGAGGAGATCACGGACCGCTGGGATCGGCCGGTGATCGACCGGCGTCCGGTCCTCGAGCGGTGGCTCCCCGTCCTGCGCCAGCTGCGGGCGGATGGAGTCGATGTCTACGGGTTCTTCAACAACCACTTCGCGGGGCACGCCCCGGCGACCATCGACCTGTTCACGCGGCTCTGGAACGGGGAGGAGCCGGAGGAGTTCATTCCCCCGGACGCGGGGCGGGAGGGCCCCGGCGGCGGGCCGGGGGCGCCCCCCGTCGAGGGGGAGCTCCCCTTCTAGGCGCCGGTCCCCGCGAGGGCTCGTCGGATCGCCATCGCGTATCCGAGGTGCAGCCCTTCATGGAGGGCGTTGAACTCCACCGCCTCGGCGAGGCTGCGCAGCTCGATCCCGGCCGAGGTCGTGTAGGGAGTGAACGAACCGAACCGCCCGGCCGCGAGGTCCTCCTCGAAGCGATCGGCGAGCTCGGTCAGGGGGGTGAGGACCGAGGCGGGAGCGGGAGACGCCGCCCAGTCCGCCGGGCTGGAGCCCTTGCCGTACATTCTCACGGCCTCCTCTTCGATGAGCAGGGGCAGCCCCGAGAGGCGATAGCAGAGGAGCTGATGCGTCACCCAGATGTGGGCGAGGTTCCAGCCGATCGAGTTGGAGAAGCCCGGTGGGATCCGGAACAGCTCCTCCGGGGCGAAGGAGGCGCCGAAGTCGCGGATGCGGGCGCGCATCGTCCGGAAGGTCCGCAGCGTCTCCTCGGGGATCGTGAGCTCGGGGTTCATTCTCGGGTCTCCTGTCGGACGGGGTGGCGGAAGGGGCGGCTCACTCTCCTTCGAGGGGCGCCCACGAGCCGACCCGGTAGACGAGCATCAGGTTGGTCAGCCCCATCCTGTGAGTGGGCGCGCCCATCAGGAGGACGAGGGGGTCTCCCCGGCGGGCGAGGTCGTCCGCCTGGATCGTCGCATCGAGCGCCTCGATGAGGTCGTCGGTGCTCTGCGCCGGCTCCATGCAGTACGGGCGGACCCCCCAGACGAGAGTGAGGCGGTCGCGGACCTCCTCGCTGGTGGTGAAGGCGAGGATCGGCAGACCGGGTCTGCGGCGGGAGGCGAGCAGGGCGGTGTGACCGCTCTGGGTGAAGGCGACGATCGACTGGGCCCCGAGGTTGTGGGCGACGAGGCAGCCGGCGTCGGCGACCGCCTCGGACATGCTGTCGACCGAGTGCCCCTCGCCCGCCTCGGTGGGGCGCACCGAGTGGTTCTCCGTGTACTCGATGATGTCCCGCATCATCCGCACCGCGTGCACGGGGAACTGCCCCATCGCGGTCTCGTTCGAGAGCATCACCGCATCGGTCCCGTCGAGCACGGCGTTGGCGACATCGCTCGCCTCCGCCCGCGTCGGCTTGGGATTACGGGTCATGCTGTCGAGCATCTGGGTGGCGGTGATGACCCGACGCCCCGCCCGCACCGCCTCCTGGATGATGCGCTTCTGGACGACGGGGACCTGCTCCGGAGGGAGCTCCACCCCGAGGTCCCCCCGGGCCACCATCACGCCCCAGCTCGCGCGCAGGATCTCCTGCAGCTCGACGAGCGCCTGCGGCTTCTCGATCTTCGAGATGATGGGGATGGAGGAGCCGGCCTCGTCGAGTATCCGACCGAGCTGGAGCACGTCGCGGGCCCGGCGGACGAAGCTCAGGGCGATGTAGTCGACCCCCTGCTTCACCGCGAAGAGCGCGTCGGCCCGGTCCTTCTCGGTGATCGCCGGGGCGCTCACCGAGCTGCGGGGGAGATTGATCCCCTTGCGGGGATGGACCGTGCCGCCGTGATTGACGCGGCAGGTCACCGTGCCGATCTGGGCCTCGACCACCTCGCAGCTGATCTGTCCGTCGTCGATGAGGAGGGGATCCCCGACCGCCACGTCCCGGTCGAGCATGTCGTAGTCGCTCGAGAGCTCGTCGTCGCCGGGGGGGCGCCCCACGGCGATGTTGAAGATCTCCCCCGGGGCGAGTTCGCGGGGGGAGGGGAGCGGACCGAGGCGGATCTTCGGGCCCTGGAGATCGAGGAGGATTCCCACCGGGCGGCCGGTCTCTCTGGCGATCTTGCGGACCGCGGCGATCGTCCGCGCGTGCCCCTCGTGGTCCCCGTGGGAGGCGTTGATCCGGGCCACGTTCATCCCGGATTCGATGAGCTCGCGCAGCACCTCCGGGTCCTCGGTCGCGGGGCCCAGGGTGGCGATGATCTTCGTCGCTCTCAGGCGTCTCCGGGTCGTTCCATGCATGCTCGTGATGATGGCAGCCATGCCGCGGAAGTCAAAGGAAGCGGCGGTTCCGGGGGAACCCCGCAATCCGCCGGGTCGGCTTCCTCACTCCCGGGGGACGGAGTAGACTCGGGGCTTCCCCCCGGGGTCGTGCGAAGGGGATCGGACCGACCGGTCCGGTCCGTCGCCGGTGGGGGAGCGGAAGGAACTCGAATGACGGTGATGCGCACCCTTTCGAAGACGGGGCGGGAGCCCGGCCTCCAGCTGGTGGAGAAGCCGATCCCGACCCCGCGCGCGGACGAGGTCCTCGTCCGGGTCCTCGCGACCTCGATCTGTGGCACCGATCTTCACATCTACAACTGGGATGCCTGGGCGGAGGCGAATGTCCGGGCCCCGCTCACGGTCGGTCACGAGTTCTGCGGCGAGGTGGTCGCGGTCGGGGAGGATGTCATCGAGCTCGTCCCCGGCGACTATGTCGCGGCGGAGAGCCATGTCTTCTGCGGGACCTGCTACCAGTGCCGCATCGGACACCGTCACATCTGCGAGAACGAGGAGATCATCGGGATCCACCGGGATGGTGCGTTCGCCGAGTACATCGCGTTCCCGGAGCGCTGCGCGTGGAAGACCGACCGGAGCGTGCCCCCGCACATCGCGACCCTGCAGGAGCCGCTCGGGAACTCGGTGCACGCGACGATGCTCAACGACGTCTCCCGCAAGCAGGTCGTCGTCTTCGGCTGCGGACCGACAGGCCTCTTCTCGGTCGCGATCGCCAAGATCTGCGGGGCGGCCCAGGTCATCGCCGTCGATGTCCGGGACTTCCGGCTCGACCTCGCGCGGAGGATCGGCGCGGACCAGGCGATCGACCCGAGTCAGGTCGACCTCGTCGCCCGCATCCGCGAGCTCACCGGGGGACACGGGGCGGATGTGGTCCTCGAGATGTCGGGGAACGCCCGGGCGGTGGAGGATGGGCTCCGCGCCCTCGGGCGGGGCGGGGACTTCCGCTTCTTCGGGGTGCCGTCCGACCGCCTGTCGATCGATGTCGCCCGTGACATCATCTTCAAGGGCGCACGGATCTCCGGGATCATCGGCCGGCGGATCTACGAGACCTGGTTCGACTCGAGCGGCCTGCTGCAGGCCGGGCTCGACCTCGAGCCGATCGTCACGCATCGCATGCCCCTGGAGGAGTACGCCTCCGCCTTCGAGATGATCCGCGACGGGAACTGCGGGAAGATCATCCTCTATCCGAACGGGGAGCCGGGCTAGGCTCCGAGCCACGCGCCCGACCCGGTCCCGAGACCGGGAGGGGGCCGGAGGGAGACATCATGGACACGAATCGCGAGTGGCTCCGCGCCGAGCTCGAGGCGATCGAGGCGGCGGGGCTCATGAAGCGGGAGCGGGTGATCACCGGCCCCCAGGGGACCGCCATCCCGACCGAGGAGGGGGAGGCGCTGAACTTCTGCGCCAACAACTACCTCGGCCTCTCCAGTCATCCCGACATCCTCGCGGCGGCTCATGACGCCCTCGACCGCTACGGCTACGGCGTCTCCTCGGTCCGCTTCATCTGCGGAACCCAGACGATCCACCGGGAGCTCGAGCGGAAGATCTCGGAGTTCCTCGGGTTCGAGGACACGATCCTCTACACGAGCTGCTTCGACGCGAACGGCGGCCTGTTCGAGGTCCTCCTCGGACCGGAGGACGCGGTCATCAGCGATGAGCTCAACCACGCGAGCATCATCGACGGGGTGCGCCTCTGCAAGGCGCAGCGGCACCGCTACCGCCACGCGGACATGGCGGACCTCGAGCGGTGCCTCGAGGAGTCCGCCGACGCTCGCTTCCGGCTCGTGATCACCGATGGGGTCTTCTCCATGCACGGGGATCTGGCGCCGCTGCCGGAGATCTGCGACCTCTGCGAGAAGCACGGGGCGCTCCTCGCGGTCGACGACTCCCACGCCACCGGCTTCATCGGGCGGACGGGGCGGGGCACCCACGAGCACTTCGATGTCATGGGGCGGGTCGACATCATCACGAGCACCCTCGGCAAGGCCCTCGGCGGGGCGAGCGGCGGGTTCACCTCCGCGTCGAAGGAG
>JAFMMO010000223.1 GCA_017859655.1 Pseudomonadota bacterium
GCGCGCCTCACCCCCGGCCGCCGGCTCCTCCCCGCGCAGCTCGATCGCCCAACCGGCCCGGCCGCGCGGCGCCTCGAGGGCGAGGAGCTGCCCCCCGAAGTTCAGGAGGGCGCGCTCCAGCCCCCGGTCGCGGAGAACCGCCGCCGCCCGATCGAGGGCGATCCCCTTCCCAATGCCGCCGAAGTCGAGACGCTCCACCTCCGGTCCCCGGGTGGCCACGCCCCGCGCCCGGTCGATCCCGAGCTGCCGCCATCCTCCCTCCCGGAGGGTCGGATCGAAGGCCCCGCCGCTCGCCTCGGCCACCTCCCGGGCCCGGGCGAGCGCCTCGAGCATCAGCGTGGAGACCGGGACTGGGTCGCCGGGCGCCGCCGCGAGCAGACGGGCGACATCGGAGTCGGGGAGCCGCCCGTCCAGACACGCCGTCACCTCGGCGACGGCGTGAAAGACCGCGTCGAAGCCGGCGCGCGCCGCACGCGGCTCGGCATCGATGCTGACGTCGAGGAGCGTGCCCATGGCGGGGCGTCGCGCGGAGGGGATCTCCTCCGACCTCTCGGTCGCCGCCACGGTCCAGGGCTCGAACCTCAGCTGCTCCAGCCCCCCCTCCTTCCGAGCGAGATGATCCACGACGGCCAGCACCCGCTTCGCCGCACGGATCGTGGCCCGGCAGGAGAGCGTGGCCCCCCCGATGTGCACCACCTCGCGCCCGAGGCGCAGGGGCTCAGCGACCCGCCGTCCGTGGAACTGCCGGAGGAATCGCCGTCGGGTGATCTCTCCGCCGTGACTCTCCCGGTAGACGCACACCCGCACGTCCCGGATCCTCTGCTCCGGGTCGAGCGCCACGATGAAGGTGATCGGCCGGTACTTCCCGACCTCGTCGACGAACATCGCGACCCCGACCGAGCGTCCCTCGGCATCGAAGCCGCGCACGAGCTCGTGGGGCTCATCCGGGACCCGGACCCCGCGCTCCTCCGCGAGGTGGCGACGCTCCTCCGCCGTGGGTCGATGCAGGGCGCGCTCGAGCCGCGCGGCGCCGGGGAGCGCCGCCACGATCGCGGCTTCGCGGGTGAGGTGCACCTCCTCCCCCGCTCGCGCCGGGGGTCCGATCCCGAGCCCGATCAAGAGCAGCGGGAGACCCATGCGGAGGTCGCGCCTAGAAGTAGCTCGCGATGGAAAGAAGGATCGCATCATTCTCCTCCCGTCGGTGATCGCCGTCCTCGAAGTGGAACTGGTAGTCGAGCTTGAGAACCGTCTCCTCGATCGGTCGGAGGTTCAGGCCGATCGTGATTCGCTCCTCCCTCTCCGCCCCGAGCTCGACGTGCTCGAGCCGGACCGCGGCCGTGACCGCGGACCCCGGTGGCAGCGGGAGAGGACCGAGCGCGGCGGAGCCGCCGAGGAGGAAGTGACGGTTCACCTCGAGGGAGAATCCCCAGAGGTCGTCGGGCACGCCGCTCTCCCGGGCGACTCGATCGCGGGAGATCTCCGCGCGCGCGACCTCTCCGTTCAGCTCGAACCCCGCGAGGGGCGCGGCCAGCGCCGCTCCCACCAGATCGAAGTCGAGCGCGGCGATCAGGAGGTCGCGCTCCCCGTCCGCATCGTAGGCCCCGTGATGCGCCGAGACTCCCAGCTCGATCCCGAGCCGGGGGGACCACTCCACACGGCCGGCCCCGGCGATCCCGCGACTCCCATCCCGCTTGAGGGAGGGACGCCCTCCCCGGAGTCCGGAGGTGGTGTCGAAGTTGGATGCGAGACCGGTCGCGGCATCGGCGTCCGCCTCGAGTCCGACGAAGCCGTTCAGGAGATAGAGCTCCCAGCTCACCACCCCCTCCTCTCCGACCTCGAAGGCACCGAGCCCGCCCACTCCGGCGTCGGTGAGGGTGGTGGGGATCACCGACCGGGCGAGGAGAGGACGGTCGGTGAAGTCGTTCAAGGGGGAGTCGTGCTTCTCGTTGAAGCGGCCGAGCGGGACGAGCAGCGCGCCGGCACGGAGGGTGAATCCCTCCGCGAGCTCCCAGTCGAGCGCGGCGAACTCGACCTTCGTCTCTCCGTCGCCGCGGGCGCTGTCGGTGGCGCCGTACTCGAACTCGATCTCCGCCGAGAAGTGCAGGCCCGCCCCGATCGCCGCGTCGATCTGCGGCACGAACCGATGCTGCACGAAGCTCGGGTCCGCCCCCTGCCCATCGCGGTACTCGAGGTCGAAGTAGCCCCCCAGGGCCACCCGCCCCGCTCCCTCCTCGGACGGAGGCGCGTCTCCCTCGAGGGCGGCGAGGCGGGCCTCCGCCTCCCGCAGCCTCTCGATCCAATCCTCCGGAGGGGGAGTCCCCTGCGCTCGGAGCAGGACGGGAAAGGTGAGGCAGACGAGCAGGGCGGGCAGGAGCCCTCGAAGAAGGAGCGCGCGGGGGACCATCGAGGCGCCTCTCTGGCACGGGGGGCTGCGACCGGGGATCGATGCGGGGGATGGGCGGAGTGCATCCTCCAAATCCGATTGTTTGGTATGCCAAACAATCGGGTACCTCGTCAACCGCATCCGCCTCTCGGGGAACGGGAGCGGAGTCCCGAGCACTTCGTTACCCTCCCGGCGGAGGAGAGACCGGATGGACGAGCGGAGCGATGGTGGGTGGCGCTGGATCCGGGAGGAGGCGGGGGAGCGACTCCTCGCCCTCCTCGTCGGGGCCGATCGGACCGCCCCGCGCACCATCGAGCGGGCCCGCCGCCTCGCGGATCCGGAGACGGTTCGAGCCGCGCTCTCCCTCCTCGATGCCCGGGAACGGGCCCGGGGGAAGCTCGCGCGGGCGGAGGCGCTGCTCCTCGACCGGGTGGGAGTGGAGCAGTCGACCTCGACCGATGTCGCCCGCTACAAGGCGCGGAGGCTGCTCGCCGGGCACACGGGGCAGGTCCTCGACCTCTGCTGCGGCATCGGCGGTGACGCCCTGGGCCTCGCGCTCGAGGGAGGCACGCCGATCCTCGTCGATCGCGACATCGCGCGGGCCACGGCGGCCCGCTGGAATGTCCGGGCGGTCGGTGCCCCTCTCCCTCCCGCCGTGATCGCAGACCTCGCCGCCGGGGCGATCCCCCCCACCCCGGGGGGCCCCAGCTCGCGAGCGGTCGGCCCTCTCCCCTTCCACCTCGACCCGGATCGGAGACCCGACGGGAGACGGAGCTGGTCCTCCCGAGACCTCCTCCCCGGCCCGCCCGTCATCGGCGCGTGGATCCGGTCCGGGCGAGCAGGCGCGGTGAAGCTCGGACCGGGCGCGGAGCTGGAGCACCTGCCGGAGCTCTTCGAAGTCGACGGGGCGCGGATCCCCCTGGAGATCGAGGTGATCCAGCGCGGCCGCGGGCTCGTGCAGACCGTCCTCTGGTGTGGGCCCCCCGCCTCGGCGCCCCGTCGCGCCACCCGGGTCGATGGCGCCCGCGTCACCTCACTGGAGGGTCCCGCGGGAGCCCCGCCCCTCGCCGAGATCACCGACGGGGACCCGAGGATCGAGGCGGGCGGGGTCTACCTCCATCTCGTGGAGCCGGCAGTCGAGCGCGCGGATCTCCTCGGGGTGCTCGCCCGGATCCACGGGCTGACCCTGCCGCACGACCACTGCGGACTCCTCGCGGGAGATCGCCCGATCGTCGGTCCCTGGCTGCGCCCGCTCCGGCTCCTCGGCGTCCTCGCCGGGAGAGTGCAGGATGTGCGTCGTTGGACGAAGGAGCGAGGAATGCGGGTGACCGCCGTGCGGGCGAGAGGCGGGGAGGAGCCCGCGCTCTGGAAGCGGAAGCTCGGCGGGGGTGGAGCGGACGGGACGGCGGTGGCGCTCCACCTCACCCGCGAGGGGAAGCGGATCCGCGCGTGGATCACCGAGGAGATCCCCCCACCTCCGGACCACGGCGGAGACAGCGCCCCCTGAGCGGCTCAGCGCCGGCGGGTGTACTCGTAGCGGAGAATCTGGGTCTCGAGTCCCGGCTCCGCCTCGACCATCAGCTCGAAGATCCGCGCGTCCGCTCCGCCGTAGTACTCCTTGCTGCGATAGGTGACGAGCTCGCCGGTGGCCGGATCGATGTTCTCACCGGTCAGCTCGAGGAGGTCCCGCTCCGCGTCATAGTTCCCCTCGAACGTGTAGAGGAAGGGGGTGGCGGAGTCGACCCAGGTCCCCTGATACATCCGCACCACCGGGTCGAACCCGGTAAGAGCGACCCCGCGCAGGATCACCTCCCCGGGCAGCTCGAACTCGGACCTCGCCTGCACCCAGTAGTGGCCGACCGCCTCGACCGTGTCGACGCCGGCCGCCTTCATCGGATCGCTCGTCGGGTCGAAGAAGTATTCGCACTCGATGTCCCAGACTCCGACCTTCCGCTGGAGAAACTCGTGCTCGGGGCTCGGGGCGTAGGGGTGCATCGGCGGGACCTCTCCATCAGCGGGCCGTGATCGTTCGGTCAGGGGACTCGCTCTCGGGGCTCGCTCCGCCCCGGGCCGTCGATTCTAGGAAGACCCGGAGAGGAGGTCCACACCGTCCCCCTTGCCCTCAGTCCAGAGGTCCGGACCGATCGACGGCGAACGCGGCCGGCGGCGCCTCCCCCGGCTCCCGCAGCCCCCAGGCGGAGCAGAGGGACTCCGCGGTCGCCGGCGCCGCCGCGAGGCCGACGCGGTAGTGCCCGGTGGCGACCCAGAGCCCCGGTCGCCCGGTGACGGGGCCGACGAGGGGCCCGCCGCGCACGGTGGTCTTCGGACGAAGCCCGTCCTCGACCGTCACGAGGCGCGCGCGATCGATCTCCGGGAAGTGGCGACGGGCCTCGTCGAGGAGCTGTCGGTGCTCCGCGGGGGCTCCCGGCTCGAGACTCCCCTCCTCGCGGAGGGTGCTGCCGAGGTACACCCGGGCTCCCGCCCGACCGACGCGATGGAACCGCCCCTTCTCTCCGAAGTGCGCGGTCCAACCCTCCGCGGACCGAGGCAGGTCGAGGACCAGCCCCACCCCGCCGACCGGCACGAGGGGGAGCGGCGGGAGCCCGAGGGGCTCGAGCAACCGGCCGGAGCGCCAGCCCCCCGCCACCACGATGACCTCGGCGCCCTCGGCGAGGTCCGCCCCTCCCCGCTCGGCGGAGCGCGCCGTCGTCCGCTCCCCTTCTCCACCCCGGAGCCGGACCCCCCCGATCTCCTCCCTCACCTCCACGCCGAGCTCCCGCGCCTGCCGTGCGAGAGAGCGGAGGAGGCGCGGGGGATCGAAGATCCACTCGCGGTCGAGGAGGAGGCCGCAGTGGACGGTGACGGGATCGAGGCCGGGGACCCGGGCCGCGATCTCATCCCGCTCCACGTAGCGGGCGTCGTGGCCGGCCCGACGCCAGGTCGCGAGGAGCTTCTCCGCATGGGGAGGCGGCTCCCGGAAGAGACGCACCGCCGGGCGGAGGACCCCGACCGGGGCTCCATCGATGGAGGGGAGATCGGGGAGCCAGCGCTCCCACGCGAGCGCCCCCTCCCGCCGGAGCTGGCGGAGGGCGGTCCGGCCCTGCTGGCTCAGGGTGACGATCCCGCTCGCGGCCGCGCTCGCGCCCCCCCCGATCCTCTCCTCCTCGAGGAGCAGGACATCCGCTCCCCCGCGGCGCGCGGCGATCGCGATGCTCAACCCGATGATGCCGCCTCCGATGACGGCGAC
>JAFMMO010000033.1 GCA_017859655.1 Pseudomonadota bacterium
CCTCGAACATCCACTCCCCCTTCATGCTCTTCTTCGACTGCACATAGGCATCGAGCTTGGAGCGACCATGCCACGCGCGGGAGACCCGCTCCCGCTCGCGCGCGAACCGCTTCCGGCGCTCCTCGGCATCCGGGAGGGACTGCAGCAGCTCGGAGTGCTGGGCCTGCGCGGCCCGGTAGCGCTCCTGCGCCATCGCGTAGTCGCGGTTCTCGTTGTCGCGCATGCTCTGGTAGGCGACCGCCGCCTCCTTCAGGTCGGCGATCCGCGCCCGCACCTCGAGGTCGGGGGCGATCGCGTCCAACTCCGCCGCGGAGACCACGGGCAGCTCCTGCGTGAAGGTCTCCGTCCGCGTGGACTCCTCACCGGGGGCGATCCAGGAGAGTGAGAGCCGGACCGATCGACGGGTACCGGGGGGGGACGCCGGCCATCGGAGGTGCAACGCCAGGGGGCGCGTCTCCGACTCGGTCAGCTCCCCGAGGAAGAAGCTCCCGGGCTGCGGTCCGACGGGGGCGTCGTTCACGCTCTCGAACTGCGCTTCCTCCGCCTCGATCCGGACGGTGAGCTGGCTCGCGACCACCGCCCGCATCTCTCCGAGCTCGGCGAGGATGAGCCGGTAGGTCTCCTCCGGGGTGGCGGCATCGTGGAGCCGTCCGCCGCCCCCCTCGGCGAGGGCATCGAGCTGGAGAGGGGAGTAGCCATCCCCGATCCCCAGCGCCGAGGTGATGACTCCGCGCCGCGCGATCTCCCGCGCGTGGTGGAGCAGCTCGGCCGGGTCGGTGATGCCGCCGTTGGCGAAGCCGTCGGAGATCATGAGGATCCGACCGCTCGTCGCCTCCTGCCGATCGATGACCTCGGAGACGCAGCGCGCCGCCTCGAACCAGCCCCCGGAGAGGTCGGTCCCCCCGCCGGCGCGGAGAGAGCCGACGATCTGCATCGCCCGTCGACGACCCTCCGGGTCCATCAGCATCCCCTCGAAGAGGGACGCCGCCTGGGAGGAGAAGTGGATGAGGGAGAGCCGGTCCCCCGCGCCGAGGGTCTCGATGACCTGGAGCGCCGCCCGCTTGGCGGCCTCGACGGGGGCTCCCGCCATCGAGCCGGAGGTGTCGATCGCCAAGGCGAGGTTCAGCGGCTCGCGGGGGGGTGCGTCCTCGCTCCGACTCGCCTCGACCTCGAGGAGCAGGTAGCGGCTCCCCTCCTCGTGGGCTGGGATCGCCGCGCGATCCCAGCGAATGCGGGTCTGCAGGTTCTGGTTCATTCGGCACTTCCTTTCAGGATCGACTCGATGAGTCGACCGATCGTCTTCAACTGCTGCATCTGGGCATTCCCCAGGAGGCCCCGTCCCCGGATCTCCGCCCAGGGTCCGGCCTCGATCACCCAGGGCTCGAAGGCACGCTGCGGCCGCTTTCCCGGGGGGCCCTGCGGGCGGAAGGACCGAGCGTGCGCGCGCAGGTACTCCGAGGCGGAGGGGGGCGCCCCCGGCTCCACTCCCGGCGACTCGGGAACCATGGGGAAGCCGCGCTCGGCGGCCTCCTCCCCCGCCCTCCGCAGGCGGCGGATCTCCGACGGCGAGAAGCGCCCCGCCAGCGCCTCCTCGAGCTCCTCTTCTCCGCGGAGGATCCGGAGCAGCGTCGGCAGATCGAGCCGGGAGATCACATCGTCGAGCCGGTCCGCCGAGATCCCCGCCTCCCGGAGGCGGAACCGAAGCCCGTCGTGCAGCTCCTCGACCTTGCCCTCGGGGTCCTGAGGCGAGTAGCCCGCCTGCTGCAGGAGCATGATCCGGCTCTTCTCGCTGACCATCCCGGAGGAGGTCAGGGCCGCGGCGAGCCTCTCGACCGTCGCCCGGGTGGGCCGCTTCGTCTTCCCCGTCTCGATGCGGGAGAGGTACGCCGGGTCCATCTCGACGGCGAGGGCGAGGGCCCGGAGCGAGAGCCCCGCCATCTCCCGGAGTTGCCGAAGACTCGAGCCAAAGAGACTCTCCTCGGACTCATGGTTCATGCCGCTCCCTTCTCGCCTCGGGATCCCGAGAGTCGGGAGCTCCGGGGCCCGGGGGGGCCGAGGCCCTCCCGCTGTTGTGGTGACACACAACAATATATGTTGTGTTGTCCTACAGGTCAACACTCGGGGCTGTTTTTTCCAGCGGAGAGACGGGCTTCCCCACCTCTGGGGGGATTCGCCGCCCGGACACGAAGAAACGGGCCCGACCCCCGCGGGGGTCGGGCCCGTCTCGTGGCGCCCATCAGGGCTCCTGAACCGCCCTAGAGGCCGGTCTCCCCCTCCGCGCCCACCGCGAGGGGGGTCCGCTCCGACGCATCCGGCCAGCGGCGCTCCACCCAGTGATGGGACTCGGAGACGACCCCGAACTCCTCGCGCACATAGTTGAGGACGATCTGGGGGTCGAAGCTGCGGCAGGAGAAGACGTCGAGGCAGAAGCGCTCGCGCAGGGGCCACGTGTGGATCGAGATGTGGCTCGTCGTGATGAGGCAGTAGCCGGTGACCCCGCCCTCATCGAGATCCGATTCGATCATCGAGGGGTCGAGATCGACCTCGGTGATCCGGGGTCCGTCGAGCAGCTCCATGCCGAGGCGGGGGATCAGCCCGAGGAGGAACTCGCGGATCTTCTCAGGAGAGGAGATCCATCCAGGTTCGCGCACGATGGCATCGAGCATCAGATGCCACCCGGAGGTGGTGGTCTTGTCCATTCCGACTCCCACAAGCGGACCCGGACCGGGGGCGGAACGCCGGCGGCGCCCTCTCCTCGATCCCATGCCCGCACAAGCGCCGCCGACTCCCCCCCCGGGTCCGTATCTCCCGGGGGATCCTGCCGACGACGAGGCCACATCCAGTCCGCGGGGGAGTCCCCCACGGCGTCAAGACAGAGCGCGTTCACCGGACATGGCTTGTGGGCGATTGCCGGGAACGAACACGCAGGAGGCGGATTTACCACACAAACCGCGCCTTGCGCAACGGGGCTCCCGTGCGAATCCGCGGCTCGGGGGAGGGGGGCTCTGCGAGGGAGGACGGAGCGGAGAGTCCCGGGGCTCAGGAATCGAGCTCGACGCGCCACTCACGGTCCCCGAGGGAGACCGTGTCCCCCGGTCGGAGCCGCTTGCCCCGCCGGGTCTCGACCTCCCCGTTGACCCGGACCTCTCCGGCCTGGATGCGGACCTTGGCCTCCCCCCCCGAATCGACCGCTCCCTGCCACTTCAGGAACTGGTCGAGCTTGATCGAGTCCGGGTCGGAGCTCATTGGGTCCACTCCTTCGGCAGGGGGCAGCCTTCGGCGAGGCCCGTGAGGAGCCCCTCCATCAGGACGGGATCGCCCCCCTCGAGGGGGGCGGTCGCGTCGAGGTCCCAGACGGCGACCGGCCGCCCGCCCCGGGCGATCGGCACGACGAGCCCCGCCACCGTCGCGAGCCCGCTCTCCCCGTCACAGGAGACATACCCCGGCCATCGGCCGACATCGGCGGCAGCGATCGCGTGGCCGAGGTGGATCGCGTCGAAGCACATCCCCGAGGCGCCGAACCCGCCGGGCTGCTCCTCGATCGTCGCGCAGACCGGCGGACCCGCCGCCGGTCCGAGCTCGAGCCGACGCTCGGGGGCGAGCCCCCGCAGGCGGTAGAAGCCGTTCCACTCCCACCCCTGGGACCGGAAGCACTCCTCGATCCAGGCGGGGAGCCCGGACCAGATCTGCTCCTCGTGGAGCGCGCCCCGCTCGAGCCGCTCGAAGAGGGAGGCATAGGCTGCGCCCCGCTCCGGTGAAGGCGGGACGGGGAGCTGGTCGTGGAGGAGACGGAGTCGGCCGACGAGCTCCCGCATCGAGCGCAGCCCCTCTCGATAGCGGAGAATCCGCCCCTCGAGGGCATCCCGGGCGGAGCGGAAGATCGCGCGGGCCTCCGAGGCGGGCGCCTCCTCCGCGAAGAGGGCCGGATCGGGGACGGGCCAGTGCAGCGCGCGGGCGCCGGCGGGGACGGGGCACCCATCCCGCGCCTCGTCGCAGACGGTGACGAGGAGGTCGAACGCCTCCCCCTCGTACCGGGAGAGGGGCTCGCTGGTGAGACCCTCGCTCCCGATCCCCCGCTCGCCGAGGACCTCCGGCACGAGGGGATGAACACGCCCGGTGGGGTCGCTCCCGGCGGAGCGGACCGTGCACTCCGGCCAGTGATGCCGCCAGATCGCCTCCAGGAGGACGCTGCGACAGGAGTTGCCGGTGCAGACCACGAGGACGCGCATGAAACCTCCACCCGGGAAAGACCGAACCCCGGTCGGAAGGATCGTCGCAGCCCGACGCCGGAAAGGACAGCCCACGCCGCGGGATCGCCGGCGGCCGGGGCGGGAGCGCCGGGGGACTCCGGAATCTCCCCGGCCCACCCCGAATCCGCTCCTCCCCGGTCCGGTCCCTGCCGTATCCTCTCCCGGTCCAAGGAAAGGAACGCCCGATGAGCACCACCTCCCACCGCACCGAGCGCGACACGATGGGGACGATCGAGGTCCCGGCGGACCGCTACTGGGGCGCCCAGACCCAGCGCAGCTTCCAGAACTTCGAGATCGGGGATGAGACGATGCGCCGCCCGCTCATCCGGGCGATCGGGCTCGTCAAGCAGTCCGCCGCCGAAGTGAACGCCGCCCTCGGCGGGATCGACCCCGAGCTGTCGAGGACGGTGCAGGCCGCAGCCCAGGAGGTCATCGATGGCGCCCTCGATGACCACTTCCCCCTCGTCGTCTGGCAGACCGGCTCCGGCACCCAGACGAACATGAACGCGAACGAGGTGATCGCGAACCGCGCGAACGAGATGCTCGGGCAGCCGCTCGGGGAGCAGAGTCCGGTCCATCCGAACGACCACGTGAACCACGCGCAGTCGACGAACGACTCCTTCCCGACCGCCATCCATGTCGCCGCGGCCTGCGAGATCGACTCCCGCCTCCTCCCCGCGATCCGTCGCCTCCGCGACTGCCTCGAGGAGAAGGCGTCGGCGTTCGATGCCATCGTCAAGATCGGAAGGACGCACCTGCAGGATGCCACTCCTCTGACCCTCGGGCAGGAGTTCTCGGGCTACGCGGACCAGCTCCGCATCTGTCAGGAGGCCCTGGAGCACGCCCTCGACGGGCTCCTCGACCTCCCCATCGGCGGGACCGCGGTCGGCACCGGGCTGAACACCCGCCCCGGCTATGCCGAGCAGGTGCCCGCGGCTCTCGCCGCGAGGACCGGACTCCCCTTCCGCTCCGCCCCGAACAAGTTCGCCTCGATGGCGGGGAAGGAGGCGCTCGTCCACGCCTCCGGCGCGACGCGCACCCTCGCGGGGGCCCTCACCAAGATCGCGAACGATGTCCGCTGGCTGGCGAGCGGTCCCCGCTGCGGGATCGGGGAGATCCTCATCCCCGCGAACGAGCCCGGCAGCTCGATCATGCCCGGCAAGGTGAACCCGACCCAGTGCGAGGCGCTCACCATGCTCTGCACCCGCGTCTTCGGGAACGATGTGACGGTGGGCATGGCGGGGAGCGCGGGGAACTTCGAGCTGAACGTCTACATGCCGGTGATCGCCGACGCCGTCCTCCAGTCGGTCGACCTCCTCGCGAGCGGCATCGAGAGCTTCACCTCCCACTGCGCGCTCGGCATCGAGCCGAACCACGAGCGGATCGAGGAGAACCTCCACCGCTCCCTCATGCTCGTGACCGCTCTCAACCCCCACATCGGCTACGACAAGGCGGCGGACATCGCGAAGACCGCCTACAAGGAGGGGAAGACCCTCCGCGAGGTGGGCATCGAGAAGGGCTACCTCACCGGTGAGGACTTCGACGCCTGGGTCGTCCCGGCCGACATGGTCCACCCCTCCTCCTGAGGGCGGGAGGAGATCGAAGTGAGCACGACGAGTCCCCCACCCGCCGGGCCGGAGGGCGGCGCGACGCTCGCGCCGGCGGAGCATCCCGCCCGTCGACTCCTCGTGGGGGTCGGGGTGGTGCTCCTCTTCGCGGCGGTCCTCCTCGTCGCCCGGGACGGAGAGCGCGATGCCCGCGACCAGCTCCTCCCCTACCTGGGAGAGAAGGCGCGGGTGAGCTTCGTCACCGAGTCGGGGGAGATCGAGACCCTCGACGGGGCCCGGCTCCTCGGTCTCCCCGAGATCGAGGGCGCCCCGGTGATCGAGCTCGAGCTCGCGCTGCGCGACCCCGCCGGCACCCCCGCCCGGATCCCCATCCCCCTCGATCGGCTCGTCGAGGTGGTGGTGGGCCCCCTCCGGGTCTACCGCACCTCGAACTGAGCTTCGCAGCGAGCCCCGGAGAAGACCCAGGAGTCGATCGATGCCCGAGCTTCCCGAATGCGAGCGCGGTCGGCGCATCCTCGAGCGCTTCGCCGTCGGTCGCACGATCCTCAAGGTCACCTGCGACGACGATCGGATCGTCTTCGACGGCGTGGCGCCCCGCACCTTCGCCCGCAAGCTCCGAGGACGGAAGGTCCTCGAGGCCTGCCGACGCGGGAAGACGATGTGGCTGCGGCTCGACCGGGACCCGCACCCCCTCTTCCACTTCGGGATGACCGGCGGCTTCGAGGTGCCCGGCGGGCGGCACCTGCGACTCGAGAGCGATCGGAGTCGACGGGCCGCGAGCCCGTGGCCCCCGCGCTTCACGAAGGTCCATCTGACCTTCGACGATGGCGGAGAGCTGGTGATGACGAACAAGCGGCGCCTGGGTCGGATCCGGCTGCGTGACGAGCCGCTCCACGAGCCGCCGATCCGTGACCTCGGCTTCGACCCGCTCCTCGACCCCCCGGACCCCACAGCCTTCGTCGACCTGCTCTCCCGACGCACCGGGACGGTGAAGGGGCTCCTCCTCGATCAGTCCTTCGCAGCCGGAGTGGGAAACTGGATCGCGGACGAAGTGCTCTATCAGGCCCGCATCGATCCGCGCCGGCGGGCCTGCGACCTCTCGGCGCCCGAGGGGAGGCGGCTGCGGACGAAGCTGATCTCGATCATCACGAAGGCGTGCGCCGTCGATGCCGAGAAGGCGCGCTTCCCGAAGTCCTGGCTCTTCCACCATCGCTGGGGGAAGGTCGAGGGGGCGACGACGGCGAAGGGGGAGGCGATCGAGTCGATCACGGTCGCCGGCCGCACGACCGCGTGGGTCCCCGCCGTGCAGGAGTGAGGACCGCCCCGGCGATGGGGCGCTGGAGACGCGAAGCGGGGCGGGGCCGGTCGAACCGGCTCCGCCCCGCTCCCCTGTCCGCGACCCGACCCCGCTCCGGGGCGGGGTCGCGAGCGAGCCCTCGCGCGGCTCAGCCGCGCTCGTACTCGACGAGGAACCCCTCGAAGTCGCGCTTGTGCTCCTCCTCATCCGCGAGGAGGGTGACGCACATGTCTTCGGTCACGGGGTCGTTCGCCTCGCTGCAGAGCGCGATGATCTTCTTGTACTGGGCGCAGGCCCCCGCCTCCGCCTCGATGACCCCGCGGATCACCGACAGGACATCGCAGGGATCCGACGGAGGCTGCAGGCTGTGCTGGGCCGACTGGAACGCGCCGCTCCCGGGGACCGAGCCGCCGAGGACGTGGATCCGCTTGGCGATCGTCTGGGCGTGTCCGATCTCCTCGGCGACATCCGCGAGGAGCGACTGCTTGATCGGCTCCGCCTTGACGCCGACGAGGTTCGTCGAGTTGGCGATGTAGTTCATCACCGTCTCGAGCTCCATGAAGTAGGAGCAGGTGAGCTCCTCCACGATGCGAGCATTGAGGTCCGACATTCTGGGTGCCCCTTCCGGCAAGCGACGGCCGCATTGTGACCGGGGCCGCGGTTCCATCAACCGGACCGCAGAGAGAGATGGTCGGCGGCGGGGCGTCGGCAGGAGGCGTTCAGCAGCAGGCGGCCGACCCGGTGTCCGGTCCGGGGACCGCGCCGGGGCCGCAGTCGAAGAGCCCGAAGTGAGTCGACCGATCCCCCACCACCTCGAAGTGCGCCGAGAAGCGGGTCTCGGAGAGCATCGCCGCGGTGTTTCCGCAGACGAGCATCGGCCGCCCGGTCTCGAACTCGTGATGGTCGTCGAGGCGCCACGAGTGAGGCGCGTGGGGGATCGTCCCCCGGTAGGTCGCCACCTGCCCGAAGTCCTCGCAGCGGTCCTCCAGCGAGGCGAGATGGAACGCCCGGACCGTGTGGGAGAAGAAGGTCGCCATCCCCGCCTTCCGGACGACAGCCGGATCCTCGAGCTCGATCACGCCGCTGGCGACGGTGCGGTGGTCGAGGAGCCCCACCCCCGCCATCAGCCGTCGGAAGTCCTCCATATAGAGCGCCCCCCCCAGGCACTCGCCGACGAGGACCGGGTCCCGGGCGAGCTCGGGGGGCAGGCGGCGGTCGGTGAAGACATCGGAGAAGTAGAGCTCCCCCCCCGGCTTCAGCACCCGGACGATCTCCTCGAGGACCGGCCGCTTGTCCGGGGCGAGGTTCAGGACGCAGTTCGAGATCACCACATCGACCGAGTCGCGCTCGATCCCCGCCGCGCCGAGGTCTTCCAGGACGCCCTGGACGAACCGGACATTGGAGCGGGAGTGGCCGAAGCGCTCGGCGTGGGACTCCCGGAGGCGCTCCCCCACCTCGAGCTGCTCGGCGGTCATGTCGAGGCCGATCACGGCGCCCTGCTCGCCGACGAGCTGGCTCGCGACGAAGACATCCCGGCCGGTCCCGCAGCCGAGATCGAGGACGGTCCGCCCCTCGAGCTCATCCGGGATCGGGGACCCGCAGCCGTAGGAGCGCTCGATCACCTCGGGGTCGAGCTTCTCCACCAGCGGGCGGATGTGCAGCGGGATGGCATCGATGGGGCAGCATGCGGATGTCTTCAGGTCCGCCGCGGTCTTCAGCGTCCGAGCGTAGTACTCCCGCACCTGCTCATGGGTCGTCGCGCGGTCGGGGAGGTCGGTCTCCATCGGCTCTCCTCGGTCCAGGGGTTCGCTCCTCCCGGGGCGCAGCCCGGGGTGCGCGGCGAGGCCGCGCGGTGCTCGATGGAAGCCTAGCCCCTGAGGCGGCGTTCGACGAGGGGTTCGGCGCGCCCCCGGGCGCGGGGCTCAGAGACCGGCCCCGGGGGGCACGTAGATCTCGCAGGAGTTCGAGACGGGCGCTCCGCCGAAGCCCACCCCGGAGAGGTAGCCCACCGACCCCCCGATGATGAGCACCCGATCATCCGAGTTCCCGATCGTCCCGTTCGGCCCGCCGATTCGATCGACGGTGTGGAAGGCGCGGGCCTGCCGCAGGGCCGTCGTCGCGACCTCGCTCACCGACCCGCCGTCCGCGTAGCCGGTCTCATCCGGCCCGGGGAGGAGGGCGTCGAGAGCGAGCCAGCTCCCCGTCGTGCCGGTGGGGTTCTCCGTCGTCGCGTCGAGGTTGTCCTCGTCGTAGCCCACCCCGGAGGTGAAGGGCAGGACGGTCCCGATCCGGCTGGGGTCCCAGAACGGGTCGAAGATCATGTAGCCGCCGATCTCGTTCACGCCGCAGAAGCTCCCCGCGGTCTCGAAGCAGCCGAGCCCCGGCTCGTTGCTCACATCGATCCCCCCCGCCACGAAGATGATGCTCGCCGTGCGGTTGTTGTCGTAGGGGCGACGGATCTCGAGGAGGACCCCCGCGCCGCCGGAGCGGCTGAAGGGAACGCAGCCGAGGTTCCCGGCGAGGTCGCTCATCAGGAGCTCGTGTCCCAGGTCGTGGGTGTTCGAGGTGATGCCGCTCACCGGGTTGAAGATGTCGGAGCCCGGCACCTGGCGGAAGGTCGCTCCCCCCCCGGGACCGAAGCCGCTGTAGCTCACCGAGACCAGGTCGGAGAGGTCGGTGGAGCCCCCGCTCGCCGAGGCGCCGGTCGGGCACTGCTGGTCGGAGTCCCCCCCGAAGAGGAGCACGGTGTTCGTCATGCCGGGCTCCCCGAAGGGGTTCTGTCGGCGCTCCTGCCCGAGATTGATGGCGACCGGGTTGTTCACGCGCGGCGCCAGGGCGAGCCCGCTGGCGAAGCTCATCGACTGGCTCTGCACGCTGAAGAAGTCGACCGAGGTCAGCTTCGTCGTCGTGTCGTTCCAGGGCAGCAGGTTCTCCGGGGCGAGGAGCGAGCCGGGGCTGAGGGTCTCGAACCCGCCCGTGATCATCACGAGGTCGTCCCCGTTCCCCAGGATGCCGTCGAACCCCCCGATCGGGACCGCCGCGTGGCCCGAGCGCCCGCGGACATTCGTCAGCTGCACGGCGTTGCCCGTCGTGTCGACGGCGAAGGAGAAGGTCAGGGTGCCGGGGTCGAAGATCTCCGTGTCCCGCTCGGAGGCGTAGGCGAGCTGGCTCCCGCTCGGTGGCACGAACACGGTGTCGAAGAACTGACCTCCGACGATGAGCAGGTCCCCGCTCGGCAGGACGGTGGTCGTGTGCCGGACCCGCGGGATGTTGATGTCCTCCATCGGATCGATGAGCAGGCTCGGCTCATCGAAGGTTCGCGAGGTGGGGTCGTAGATGACGCTCTGGGCGTTGGGAGTCCCGAAGAGGACGGAGTTCGTCCCCCCGATGACGACGACGCGGTTCGCGGAGAGTCGGGTCGCGGTGTGCCAGAAGCGACCGGTCCCACCGGGGAGCTCCATGATGTCGCCGTCGATCGTCTGGTCGATGAAGTCACCTCGAATCGTCTCCGGGGGATTCACGCCGAGGGGGACGAGGGCGTCTTCCACGAAGAGCTCGACCTCCGAGAGGGCGGTCAGATGCCGCTCATCGGTCCCGCCGACGACGAGCACATCCCCGTTGGAGAGGACGGTCGAGGTGTGGGAGTACCGGGCGGTCGAGAGGGTCGGGCCGAGGTACGAGATCTCCTCGGCGAGCTCGGGGATGTTGGAGCCGACCCCCCCGATCGAGCCACCTCCGCTTCCCCCCCCGCAGCCGGCGAGGGTCAGGAGCAACGGGACGAGGAGCGCGCCCATCGTGCGGGCGCGGAGCAGGGACGGGGGGAACGAGACACTCATGGGATCAGCTCTCCTGACGGACTGGCGCGTCGCGCGGGGGACGCAGGGGACCCCCGGAGTGAGGCAAAGAGCCCGCCAATGGAGCGGACGGGCGGCCAAGAGCATAACTCCCTCAGCGCAGGTTGGTTCGGAGAATCGGGCTCACGATTTCGGCGTCGCCGCCGAGGGCCGCCGGGCGGATTTGGCACAACCGGAGCCGGGAACGGAAACTCTCGGGCGCCGTCGCCGGTCAGGGAGAGGGCGCCGGCCCGACCCACGGAGGACCGTAGAGATCGATGAAGGCGGGAGGGACCCGATGCACCCCGCGGCGTCCTCCCTCGACGAAGCGCCAGGCGACCGGAGAGCGGGGGAGCCGACCCTCCGCGTCGGTGGGAGCGTGGCGACGGCCGTTCAGGCCGCTGCCTCCCCAGGTCTCCCCGAAGGCGATGAGGCGGAAGCTCACGACCCGCCCCGTCTCACGCTCGAACTCGGCGTAGCCGAGGAGCTCCGTCTCGACTCCGCGCGGGCGCTCCCCGCGGTTGAAGCTCGCCCACAGGTTCCGCCCCATCCTCCAGCGTCCATCGGTCTCCGCCGCGGTCCGCCCCTCGAGGTCAACCCGGAGCCGACCGGGCTCGCTCGCGTCCTCCTCCGGGAGAACCGTGGCGGTGAGGCCTGCCTCCCGCACCTCCTCCGGCGCGAAGGGGGCCTCTTGACCGCGGGCGTTGTCGACGAGGTGGTAGCGCACGAGACGATCGAGCATCGCCGGGGGCGCCGGCACCGGTCGCGGCCGACCGATCGTGGGCTCGATCGCCTTCCACCACGCCTCGACCTCCGCCGCGGAGAACCAGGCGTGGTCGATGTTCCAGCGGCGTCCCCGGGCGTCCGCCTCGACCCCAGGACGGTCCTGAATGATCGCCTCGAGGACGAGGCCGTCCTCCGGGAAGCTCTCCTCGAAGCGATGCTCCGGGAGCAGATCCATCGGGACCGGCCGGGAGCGCGCCTCGTCCGCCAGGGCGCTCCACGCCTCGAGTCCCCGGCGGAGGATCCCCTCGATCTTGCGGGGGTCGGTCGAGTTCCCCCGGGCGAGGAGCTCTCCCCCCGGCGTCAGGACATAGGTCCCCTGCCGGGAGCCCCCGACCGGATCGGGGCGGCCATCGACGATCATCCGGAAGGCACGCGCCTGGCGGTCGTCGCTCGTCTGCAGGCGCCAGGACTCATCGGTCGCGGGGACGAAGGCGGTGGTGAGGTCCCGCACCACGGGGTCGTTCCAGACGGACGCCCGGCCCGCCACGCCGTTTCCTCAGGTGCACCCGAGAGGGTGACCGTTCATCAGCCAGAGCAGGAGCGGCTTCCCCACCTTCCGGGCGTCCCCGGCCCCCTCGTGCAGGGTCGGTCGCCAGGGGATCGAGCGCCACGCGGCGGTGACCTCGTCGGGGGTGAGGCGCTCCACCCAGGTGTCCACCGTCTCCCCCGCGATCCGCGGCGAACCCGGGGAACCGGAGGGGAGGGAGCAGCCCGCGAGAAGCGGAAGGAGGAGCAGCAGGGTTCGCCGGAGCATCGGGCTCTCCTTCGTCGGGGGGCGGAGCGGAGAGCCACGCGCCCGCTAGAAGGGCGCGGAGTAGACGAGGCGCACCCCGTACTTCTCTCCCGGACTGCCCGGAGGATAACCGTCCCGGTAGGCGGAGCGACATCGTTTCCCCATCGCGGTGAACCCGCCGCCTCGAATGACGCGGGGCGCGCCCGGCTCGTCGACGGCGACCGCTCCCTCGTCGAGGTAGGGGACATAGAGGTCCTCGCACCACTCCCACAGGTTGCCGTGCATCTCGTAGAGCCCCCAGGGGTTCGGGGGGAAGCTCTTCACCGGGACGGGCCCCCCGCGGAACTCTCCCTTCGATCCGGGGGGGTACGGGTGGCGAGCATCGAAGTTGGCGAGGGAGTCATCGATGCGCTCCCCGAAGGAGAACGGGGTCGTCGTCCCCGCGCGACAGGCGTACTCCCACTCCACCTCGGTCGGGAGCCGCCAACCGACTCCGTGGCGCTCCTGCAGGGCGGAGACCAGCTCCTGGGAGCGGTACCAGGAGACGCCGCTGACCGGGAGGTCCTCCCGCTCCTGGGGGAGCGGCGTCTCCCCCATCACGCGCCGCCACTGGGCGACCGTCAGCTCGGTCTCCGTCATGTAGAACGGTCGCTCCACGGTCGCCTCGAGGAGCGCCTCATTCCGCTGGTGGAAGCGCTCGTCGGGAGGGGAGCCCCGGAGGAAACGGCCGGCAGGGATGTGAACGAGGACGATCCCGGTCGCGATGTGCTCGATCCGCCGGGGGTGCCCCGATTGCGTCGAGGCATCCCCGAGCGGCTGGAAGCCGTCCCACCTCCACGGAGGGGACTCCCCCCGTCGCGCCGCGATGGGGAGGGCGATGAGGGCACTCAGGATCAGCGCGAGGAGCAGAGCGGTTCTCATGACTCGATCTCACCGCATCCCCGGAGACCTCGCAAGCCGCCGAGAGCCCTCAGCGGAGGAAGGACCGGCGAGGGAGACCCAGCGAGGAAGGCTAAGGGCAGCCGCTCTCGTCGCAGGTCAGGTCGCCGAAGTTGTCCGCGAAGTCGCAGGCGGGCCACGGAGCGGGGAGCGTGGCGAAGGGGGCGCCGACGAAGAGGTGCGTGAGCAGCGCGATCGGGTCCGCGAGGTCGAGCGTGTCGTCCGCATTGAGATCGGCGGCGGCGGGACAGGTCAGCGGGAGATTGACGAAGAGGTGATTCAGCGTCTGGATCGCGTCCCCGATGTTGATCGACCCATCCCCATTCGCGTCCCCGCGGAGGAAGACTCCGGCGGAGGCCTCCCAGCGGAGGCGCAGGGGGGAGGTCGAGCGGAAGAAGGGATCGTGCGGGAAGAGCCCGCTCGGGCTCTGGAACCGATACGCCCCCTCGCTGCCCACCGGAACCTCGACCCAGGCGGTGCCGCTGGGGTCCCACGCGGCGGCGAGGAAGCTGCCGGAGCCCGGGAAGGAGAAGACGGGGAGCTCCGCGAACACCATCTCCCCGAAGGCGGTGGGGAGGAGGCGCAGCTTGCCGGGGCTGCCGAGGAGGAGGCCACCGGAGGCGGTGAAGGCCTCCCACGCCCCCTGGCGATGGCGAGCGATCGAGGACACGCTTGTCAGAGGACCGGCGGAGACGATGACTCCGGTGACCCAGATCTCGACCTCTCCCGGGTCGAGCCTCAGAACGCTGACCTCCAGGCCGACTCCGTTGACCCCGCCGTCGAGGTCGTCCCAGGCGGAGCCGTCGTAGTGGAGGAGGTTCCCCCCGACACCGCCGAAGGTGACGAGGTTCTCCCCGGTGACGATGAGATGCTCCTCGAACCCCGTCGCCGGCTCGTAGGAGGTGATCGTATCGACCAGTCCATCGAAGCCGCCCGGGTACCTCCAGAGCTGGCCGTCATAGCTCGCGATCGTCCGGGGTGTCGTCAACCCCGGCAGCGTGAGGAGACCGCCGCCGATCCAGAGCTCCTCGCCGGAGACGGTCCTCCGCACCGCGGTCGACCGGATCGCCGGACCGGTGACCGGGCCGACTCCGGGGAGGGTCCACTCGACGCCGTTCCATTGCGCGAGGCGCGTCTCCACCCCGCCGAAGTAGAAGAGCCCGCAGGCGAAGACGGCCGCGCCAGCGCTCAACTGCACGCCCACCACCGAGTCGACCGAGACGAAGAGCTGGTCCGGCCCGGCCGCGAGGGGCACGACCTGGCTCGGATTCCAGAGGAACGCGTCGACCGCGGAGTCCGGGTGGAGGCCCTCGAGGAGGAGGTAGGTCGTCCCCCCGAACTCGAGCTCCGCGATCGGGGACCCCGGGACCTGCACATCCGGCGCGGGCTTCCAGCCTCCGAAGGGATCGGCGAGGAGAGGGGAGTTCGCGAGCAGCAGGAGGGCGAGCGACAGCACGAGGGGCGCCGCGACGGCGGGGCGGGCGGGGCGATTCTCCATGATCGGCAGTCCTTGGCAGGGGGACTTGCGGTCGAAACGGAGCTGCTCACCCGCTCGGGGGGGAGGATCCGTCAGGGCGCCCATCCTACACCCGCCGGAGCAGGATCCACGAAGGAAACTCACCCGGGCGGCCCGGGCTCAGATCCCCTCTTCGTCGATCACGTACTCGATGCGGTGCCCGACGAGGTCGATCCCGTATCTCCGGGTCCGGTCCGACAGGATCGGCAGGTTCTCGAGGGCCAGGTTGAGGCTCCCGAGGGTCTCGATCGCCTCCATGATCCGCCTCCACGCGGCGGGGTCCGGCGTGGCGGCCTGGACACGGATCTGGCGCGCCCCCTCCGGCAGGTCGAAGAGGCCGACCAGCTCGAAGCACTGCTCCGCGTGGTTGCGGGAGGGTGAGTCATCGATCCAGTTCAGGAGGCGCAAGGGGAGGCCTCCCCTCGCCGGCTCACCCCTTCACCGCGACGGTGACCATCCGCCCCGGCACGTAGATGAACTTCACGACCTGCCGTCCCTCGACATGGGCGAGGACCTTCTGGTCGGCGAAGGCGAGCTCGCGGATCGCCTCCTCCGTGATGTCGGTCGCCACGCTGAGTCGCGCCCGGATCTTCCCGTTCACCTGAACGGGAACCTCGACGGTGTCGTCGACCAGCCACTGCGACTCCGCCTCGGGGAAGGGATGCCACAGGAGCGACTCGCCGTGCCCGAGCCGCTCCCAGATCTCCTCCGCGAGGTGAGGGGCGTAGGGGGCGAGGAGCAGGACGAACGGCTCCATCACCGCGCGCGGACGGGTCTCCTGAGGATTCATCTCGTTGACGAACTCGGTCATCCGGGCGATGGCGGTGTTCAGTCGCAGGCTGCCGGTGTCCTCATCCACCGCTGCGATCGTGCGATGGAGGAGCCGGAGCTGGTCATCGGTGGGGTCGCTGTCATCCACGAGGAGCCGGTCGTCCGCCGACTCATCGAAGAAGAGCCGCCAGACCCGCCCGAGGAGGCGCCAGGCTCCCTGGAGACCGCCCGTCGACCAGGGCTTGTCCGCCTCGATCGGCCCCATCGCCATCTCGTAGACGCGGAGCGAGTCCGCGCCGTGACTGGCGATGACATCCGTGGGGTTCACCACATTCCCGTACCGCTTCGACATCTTCCGATGGTCCTCGCCGAGGATCATCCCCTGGTTCACGAGCTTGCGGTACGGCTCGTCGACCGGGCAGACGCCCAGATCGTGGAGGAACTTCGTCCAGAAGCGCGAGTAGAGGAGGTGACCGACGGCGTGCTCGGCCCCCCCGAGGTACAGGTCGACCGGCATCCAGCGCTCCGCGAGGGCGGGATCGCAGATCGTCTCCCCGTTGCCCGGGTCGATGAAGCGGAGGAAGTAGGCGCTCGAGCCGGCGGAGCCGGGCATCGTGTCGATCTCGCGCGCGGCGGGGCGGTCGGTCCCCGGCACGGTGGTCGCGACCCAGTCGGCGGCCCGCGCGAGGGGAGAGCTCCCCGTGCCGGTCGGCTGGAAGTCCTCGAGATGAGGGAGCTCGACCGGCAGCGCGCTCTCGGGGAGCGGGTGGGCGACCCCGTCCTCCCCGACGACGACCGGGACCGGCTCGCCCCAGTAGCGCTGGCGGGCGAAGATCCAGTCGCGGAGCTTGTAGCGCACGACCCCACGCCCGAGCTGCTTCTCCTCCAGCCAGTCGATCATGGCTCGGATCGCGGCGCCGGTGTCGAGACCGTCGAGGAAGCCGGAGTTGACGAGGCTCCCATCCCCGGCCCACGCCTCCTGCTCGATGTCCCCCCCGGTGATCACCTCGACGATCGGCAGCCCGAAGGTCCGGGCGAAGTCCCAGTCGCGCTGGTCATGCCCGGGCACGCACATGATCGCGCCGGTCCCGTATCCCATCAGGACGTAGTCCGCGACCCAGATCGGGAGCCGCGCTCCGTTCGCCGGGTTGATGGCGAAGGCCCCGGTGTCGACCCCGCTCTTGCCGGCATCGGCGCCGGAGCGATCGATCTCCGACTTCCGGGCGGCCTCCTCGACGTAGGCGTCCACCGCGGCGCGATGCTCCTCGGTCGTGATCTCCGCCACCAGCGGGTGCTCCGGAGCCAGAACGCAGAAGGTGGCCCCGAACATGGTGTCGGGCCGGGTGGTGAAGATCTCCATCCGAGCGTCGTGGCCCTCGATCTCGAAGACCGCGTCCGCGCCCTCGGAGCGACCGATCCGGTCGCGCTGCATCGCCTTGATCGACTCGGGGAAGTCGACGCGGTCGAGCCCCTCGAGGAGTCGGTCCGCGTAGGCGGTGATCCGCAGCATCCACTGCTTCATCGGGCGCCGGATCACCTCGTGCCCGCCGCGCTCGCTCTTCCCGTCGATGACCTCGTCGTTCGCCAGGACGGTCCCGAGGGCGGGGCACCAGTTGACGAGGGCCTCCTCCTGATAGGCGAGGCCCTTCTCGACGAGCTTCAGGAAGATCCACTGCGTCCAGTGGTAGTAGTCCGGATCGCAGGTGGCGAACTCCCGGCGCCAGTCGTACGAGTAACCCATCGAGCGCAGCTGGGTGCGGAAGTTCTCGATGTTGGCCCTCGTCGAGGTCTCGGGGTGGACACCCTTCTCGATGGCGTACTGCTCGGCGGGGAGACCGAAGGCGTCCCAGCCCATGGGGTGAAGGACATCGAAGCCCTTCATCCGCTTGTAGCGCGCGAGGATGTCGGAAGCGGTGTAGCCCTCGGTGTGGCCCACGTGCAGCCCCGAGCCGCTCGGGTAGGGGAACATGTCGAGGACGTAGTACTTCGGGAGGTCCGGGCGCTCCCCCGCGTGGAAGAGCCCCTGCTCCTCCCAGACCTTCTGCCACTTCGGCTCGATCGTCCTCGGGTCGTACGACATCTCGGCTCCCGACCATTGGGGTTCGTGCCCGACGGGGAGGAGCCCGCCGGCCCGACCCGATGCCTGCGCCCCGGCGGTGAGGACCGGCTCGGGGTGGAGGATGCGGGCGGGCGGGGATTCTAGCAGTCCCCCGTCGGATCGCGCACCCACTCTCGCCTTGAACGAGCAGAGCGCCCCGGAGGTCGTTCGACCTCCGGGGCGCTCCCACGGTGACTCTCCGGTCGGCGGTCCGCGCGGACCCCGCGATCAGAGGATGATGCCACCCTTCTTCTTCGGGGCCGGCTCTTCGCCCTGCGGGGCCGGCCCCCCCGGGGGCTGCTCCCCACCGCGACGACGCTGCGGCCCGGTGATCTCGTCCCGGGTGATCTCGCCATCGCCGTTCTTGTCGAACTGCTCCATGCGGCGGCGCATGTAGCCGGGGATCTCCTCCCCGGTCAGCTTTCCATCCTTGTTCGCATCGAGGCGCGCGAGGATCTGATCGGGGGAGCGGGTGTCGGTCGAGGGCGTGGGCGCGACGCCGCCCGGGGCCGCGAGCTCCTCGAGGGTGATGACCCCGTCCTTGTTCGTGTCGAGGTTGATGAGCCGCTCGCGCCCCCGCTCGGGGAGCTCCTCCTTGGAGATCTTGCCATCCTTGTTCGCGTCGAAGCGCTCCAGGGTCCGCTTCGCGTTCTCCGTCCGGCGCGCGGTCTCCGCCTTCTTCAGCTCCTCGAGGGTGATGAAGCCGTCCTTGTCGAGATCGGACTCCATCATGCGCTCGGCCATCCGCTCGGGGAGCTCGGCCTTCGCGAGCTTGCCATCCTTGTTCTCATCGAAGCGCTCGAGCATCTGCGCGGGGTCGCCGAAGCCGCCCCGCATCCGACGGTCGCCCGGGGCTCCCCCGCGCATCGGGCCATCCCCGGGCATGTCGCCCCCCCGACCCGCACCGCCGCCGCGGCGGTCGCCGCCGCGGCCCGCGCCTTCGGGGCGGTCGCCCCCGCGCTCCGGGCCGGCCATGGCATTGATCTCGTCCGCCGTGATGAACCCGTCGCCGTTCGCATCGGCGCCCTTGAGGCGCTCCTGCATGAACTCGGGGATCTCGCTGCCGGCGAGCTTCCCGTCCCCGTTCTGATCGAGGCGATCGACGAGGCGCTCCCCCCGATTCGGCGGGGCGGGACGATCCCCGGGCTCCGGGGTCTGGGCGGAGATGGTCGGGGCGACGAGCAGGACGCCGGCGGCGGCCAGCGAGAGCAGCAGGTGTCGCGAGAGACGGAAGGTCACGGTGAGTTCCTTTCGCGGCGGGTCCCCCCCCTCGCAGCGGGGTCGGAGAATCCGTCGGCTTCCTGAAGAGCGAGAGGACCTTCGGAGAGGGTGTTCCCCCCGCTCCGGGTGATGCGTTGCCAACGATCGAACCCCAGCATGGGTCCTCGGTTCCGCCGCGTCCACCTCCACCTGCGGACCGGCTCCCCTCGCCGCGAGCTCGGATGATGCCGCGCTGCGTCCGGGCGATTCCCGGAAAGGACCTTGACCAGCCCTCTCCCAGCCCCTATTCTCACAGTTGAACGATTTGGACGATTCGGTGAGCGCCCGCCCCTTTCGCCGCCGAATGACCCCCCCTGGAAGCAGCTCGGGGGGGTCAGCTCGTCCTTCCTGGAGGTGTGTTGAAGCCGAGGCCCCTCGGGGCCTCGGCGGCAACCTCCGGGCCCCGGTTCATCGGGACCGGCTCAAGCTCGACGTTTCGGTCGCGGCGGTGAGGTGGATCGGAGATCGACGGAATCGGCCTCCCCCCTCACGTGGACGTGGTCCGAGGTGTGTGCCTCGGACATCCGCCAGGAAACTGGCGCGTCTTCGGTCCCCTCCCACCGCGACAATTTCACTCCTCCTCATCAGCCCCTCTCCCCCGTCGAGATTCCTCCGTGACTCAGGCACCCTGACGGGGAATGGAGGACCGCCGTGCCCGACCTGCCCGCGCCCCGATCGGCCCGCGGGGCGTCCATCTCTCTCGAGGGGCGCTCCTTCGATGTGACCGTCATCGGCGGCGGCTATGCCGGGCTGGCCGCCGCGCTGCGCTGCAGCGAGGCCGGAGCGCGCGTCCTGCTCCTCGAGCGAATGGGCTACTTCGGAGGGTGCGCCGCCACCTTCGAGCGCAGCGGACACCGGTTCGAGGCGGGGGCGACCCTCTTCGCCGGCTTCGACCCCGGCGGGCTCTTCACCCGCTGGATCGAGACCCATCAGCTGCCGGTCACGGTCGAGCACCTCGACCCCGCCCTCGAGTTTCGCACCCCCGAGTTCCGGATCGCGGCCCGGCGCGACCGGGAGGCGTTCGTCCGCTCCTGGTGCGAGCTCCCCGACGCCCCGGTCGATCGCATCCGCCGCTTCTTCGACTTCCAGCGACGGGTGGCGGACCGCCTGTGGGCGATCCTCGATGCCCCGCACCTCCTCCCCCCCTGGTCCGCTCCGAGCTTCATCGCACTCCTGCGCCGGGCGGTCCCCTGCGCCCCCCTCCTCCCCTGGCTGGGACGCCCGCTCGAGGAGCTCCTCGAGCGCTTCGACCTCCTGCGCTTCGAGCCCCTCCGGCAGTACCTCGACTCCGCCTGCCAGATCACCGTCCAGTGCGGTGTGCGGACCGCGGAGGTCCCCTTCGCGCTGGGCGCGATCGACTATGTCCACCGAGGCGCGGCCCATGTGCGGGGGGGGATCGGGGTCTTCGGGGAGGCGCTCGCGAGCCGGATCGAGGCGCTCGGCGGGACCGTCGCGCGGACCTGCGCGGCCCGAGGCCTCCGCCGACAGGGGGGAGGCTGGCAGGTGGAGACGCGCCGGGGCACGGTCCGCACCCGGGAGGTCATCGCGAACCTCCTCCCCACCACCCTCGAGGAGTGGCTGCGTCGAGGGGCGCTCTCCGGGGAGCCCCGGGGATTCCGGCTCGACGAGGCCCTCCGCCGCCTCGAGCCCCTCGACGAGCCGAGGGAGGATGGCTGGGGAGCCTGCATGCTCTACCGAGCGATCGATGGAGAGGGCCTCGGGGACTCCCCCCACCACCTCCAGCTCCGGGCCCGCGGCCCGGGTGAGGCGATCGAGGGGGACCATGTCTTCTGCAGCATCTCCGGGGCGACCGACGGGGAGAGGACCCCTGTCCCGGGTGAGCGGACCGTCACCATCTCCACCCATGTGCCCCTCCGCTCCTCCCGGAGCGAGAACGCCCCCGAGCTCATCGCGGAGGTCCAGGAGCGGATGCGCCGCACCGTCTCCCGGCTCGCGCCCGAGCTCGCCGCGCGCACGACCCGCGAGTGGACCGCTTCCCCGCGGACCTTCGCGCGTTTCACCGGGCGCCCCGAGGGCTGGGTCGGGGGAGTCCCCCGTCGAGCCGGCCCCGAGCACTACCGACGCCTCGGTCCTCGACGGATCGCCGAGGGCCTTCATCTGGTCGGGGACAGCGTCTTCCCCGGCCAGAGCATCCTCGCCACTGCGATCGGGGGGCTGCGCGCGGCGGAGGCCGCGCTGCGCTGATCTCCCCCGGATGACGAGACGCCCGCCGGGGAGTCCCCGACGGGCGTCCCGGCCCGCGTGCACGCGGGCCGCTCAGCACTCGTGAGCGATCCTCACCCCGCGTAGGGGTCGACCGTCGCGAGCTTCCCATGGGCGAGCAGCTCGGGCGGGTCGCTGCGGCGGAGCAGGACGATCGCCGCGGCCGAGACCGGGAGGCTCCAGAGGACGGTGCCGACGACGATGATCTGGGAGGACTGGATCAGGTCGTAGGTCTGCTGGACCTGAACGACGAGCTCCACCGACGACAGGCCGCCGAAGACCGCGAGTCCGATCGAGCAGGCGA
>JAFMMO010000224.1 GCA_017859655.1 Pseudomonadota bacterium
TGGGGAGGGGGTGGGGTAACCCCAACGACGGAGGAGTGCAAGGGAGAGTGGGGTGGGAGCTTCGAGCGAGCCGAGGGGTCTTGTCGGGGAGACCGCGCCGGAGGAGACCGTGCCCTTGAGAAGAGTGCCCTCGAGATGAGCGCCCGAGGACAGAGCGCCCCCGGGGGCGCGGCGATCGACCGCCGCGGGGGCGGGCCTTCGGGGAGCGTGGGTCAGAAGCCGAAGCCGATGTCGAAGAGGAGGGTCTTCGTCCGGTCCGAATCCTCCTTGCGGAGCGCGTCCCCCCAAGTGAGGGAGATCGGGAGGAACTGCCCGAAGAAGGGGACGGAGAGGTAGAAGCCGCCTCCGACGGTGAGACGGTACTCATCCATCTCATAGGCGGAGGCATCCGTTGCGAGGTTTCCGTAGTCGGTGAAGAGGACTCCTCGGACGATGGCGTCGTAGAGGGGGAAGGTGTACTCGAGGCTGCCGAAGTGCCGGGCGGTGCCGCCGACCGGCTCGTCGAGCTCCTTCGGTCCGACCTCGCGGAAGCGGAAGCCGCGCAGGCTGCCGGTCCCGCCGAGGTAGAAGCGCTCGAAGAGCGGAATCGACTCCGTGTCCCCCCGCGGCTCCGCCCAGGCGAAGTCGTTGCGGAAGACGAGGAGATGCCGCCGCGTGTCCCCGTCGGAGAGGAGGGTCCCGTAGAACTCGAGGGAGAGGTCGAGCTTCGTCATGTCGACCTCGCCCCCGAGCGGCTCTCCCGCGTACTCCGCCCCGAAGCGTATCTTGTAGCCGCTCACGGGGCCGAGAATCCGGCGATAGGTGGCGGCGTCGTAGCTCACGCCCGCGGTGAGGGCCGAGATGTGCGTGCGCCCCGCCAGCTCCTGGACGGAGGGGATCGCGTCATCGTCGATGTCCCTCGCGTTCACCGTCTGGTACGAGTAGCCGATGTCCGCCACGAGGTTCCGGTCCTCGAGGAAGCGGCGCCCGATCGCCAGTCCGCTCTCCGAGCGCTGCTCCGTGTAGTCGGGGCGCAGGAAGGCGCTGCGGCTCAGGTCGAGGTCGAGGGAGTTCAGGGTGTCGAGGAGGAACGGCTCCGTGAAGCGGATCTGGTAGCGGCTGTACTGAGTGCCGGGTGAGGCGGACAGCGCAAGGCGCTGGCCTCCGCCCGAGAAGGCGTCGGGGATGTCCCGGAAGCTCTCCGGCACATCGGTGATGTCGAAGTTGCTCTTCGTCAGGGAGAACTGCCCGCTGAACCCGCGGCCGGTGGTGAGGCCGAGGCCGAAGAGGAGGCGCCCGGTCGAGGCCTCCTCGACATCGAAGATCAGGTTCTTGTATCCGGGCTGCGAGCCAGCCTCCATCGCGGCATCGACATTGGCGAAGTAGCCGAGCCGGAAGAGGTTGCTGCGGGAGTCCTCGATCTCCGAGCGGCGGAACTCCTCGCCGGGATAGAGCGTGAGCTGCCGGCGGATGACCTTGTCGCGGGTCTCCTTGTTCCCCCGGATCTTGATCTCCTCGATGAAGGTCTTCAGGCCCTCGGCGATCCGGAAGCGGAGGGTGACGGCGCTGCCCGTGAGCTCGTAGACCGGCTCCACGCTCACCCGCGCGTCCACATGGGAGAGGTCGCTGTAGGCGTCCTCGATCGCGGCGATGTCCCGCTGGATCACCTCGGCACCCCAGGGGGCGCCGACCTCGCTCTCCACGAGCGCTCGCAGGTCCGCGTCGGTCAGCGCGCGGGTCCCCCCCGTCTCCTCGGTCTGGAACTCGATCGCTCGAATGGTGTAGCGCGGCCCCTCGATCACATCGTAGGTGACCTCGACCTGGGTGCGCCCCTCCGAGAAGCGGAGGGGGGCGAGGCCGACCTGGGCATCGAAGAACCCCTGGCTGCGATAGAAGGCGCGGAGCTGCTCCACCGACTCGAGGAGCTCCGCTCTCCGGAGCCGACCGCTGAAGGGGATGCCGAGGAGGGGAGTCCGGGCCCGCAGTCGGATCCCCTCGAGGATCTCCCCGCGTGAGAAGCTGTTCACTCCCTGGAAGGAGATCTTCTCAATGATGATCCGGTTCCCCTCCGAGATCCGGAAGACCACCTGGACCCCCTCGTCGACCGGGCGGATCTCCGGCTCGATGGCGACGAAGGCGAAGCCCGCCTCATGGTAGAGCCGCTCGAGCTCCGCGAGGTCCTGCAGAAGCGACTGTCGGTCGAAGAGGGTCCCCTCCCGCAGCGCGAGCGTCAGCTTCGTGGACTTCCTCGAGAGGGAGCGCATCCCGCTCAGGCGCACCTCCACGATGCTCGGCTTCTCCTCGAAGCGGATGCGAATGTGGACGCCGTCCGCCCGCCGCTCGACGACGGCGTCGTCGATGTAGAGGAAGTCACCGGAGTCGGAGAGCCGCTCGTACTCCTGGGAGAGGGCGACGGGGTCGTAGCGATCGCCGACCCGCACGCTCATCCGGGCGAGGACCTGAGCCTCGGCGATCCGCGTGAGGCCTTGCAGCTCGATCCGGGCGATCCGCTCGCCGGCGAGGGCTTCCTGCGCGCCGAGTCGGGCGGGGCCCTCGCCGCCGGGGGGGGCGAAGGTGGGGAGGAGGAGAGTGGCGAGGAGGACGGTGAAGAGGAGCAGCGTGGAGCCCGCCCGGGCCGCGCCGGAGAGACCGACGCGGGGGTTGGGCCTCGCTCCGCAGGAGAGAGGCGAGGGAGTCCAGCTCCCCTGGCTCGGTGAGGAATGCGCCAATGCGCCCGCTTCCGTGGGATCGCCCCGGGCCCTCGGAGGCGGTCCGGGGGCTTCGCTGCTCTCTCCATGAGGGGTCACGAGTCGGTCCGCAGAATCCGCGGGGACCGGAGAAGACCGGCCAGGCCCGGGTAGGCCGCGCGGGCGGCCCTCTCCGGGCCCCGCAGCGGCGCCTCCCGCACCGTCGGACCGCGAGTGGTGATACGCAGGAGGCCCGGACAAGTCAAGGGGAGCAGAACCGTCCGAAAGCTGGACAAGGGGTGTCGGAATCGGGTCGCCCGGGGGCGAGAGCTCGCCCCCCCGCGCGAGGGGGGGGGAGCGGTCCTTCTCTGGCTGGAGGGGGTCCCCTCCAGCTTCACGGGCCGCCCCGCTTGAGCTCCACCGGGGGTGGAGCAGGAGGGAGGTCGATTCCGGCGGGAAGCGGGATCGTCGGGCCCGCGCATTGCCTTACCTCCCCCGTCAGGCAAGGAACCTCGCCCCCCGGGCGGGACCCACCGCTCGAGGGGATCGGGCTCAGGAAAGGACTCTTCACCATGACCGGAAACAGCCTTCCCGGAACGCGGACGCAATCCCGCGTGATCTCGCTGGAGGAAGCGAACAACATGCTGCCGTTGCTCGGCAAGATCGTTCGCGACATCACCACGACCTGGGAGCAGATCATTCAGAAGAGGACCGAGCTCGAGTGCCTCGAGAAGAACCCGGAGTCGACCGGGAGCGAGCAACGTGACGAGATCATGGAGCTCAAGGGCGACCTGAATCGCCTCATCGACAAGATCAACGGCTACATCCGCGAGATCGAGGAGCTCGGCTGCTTCGTCGAGGAGTTCAAGCGGGGAGTGATCAACTTCCCCAGCCTCTACGTCGGCCGCAAGGTCTTCCTCTGCTGGAAGCCGGGAGACGGTGAAGTCCGCTTCTGGCATGAGCTCGACGAGTCCTACTCCGAGCGCACGCCGATCCGCGACTGCCGCCACTTCCTCGTGAGCAAGCGCGACGTCTAGTCCCGTCAGCGCCCCGAGGAGCACTCCACGCCCCCCCCCGCGGTCGATCCGGCCTCCCCTCGAGAGTTCGACCCAGCTCTCGGCCAACGACCGCGACTCCATCCCCTCACGCGTCCTCGCCCAGGACGCCGGACGACTCCGGGAGTCTGCCCACGCCCGGAGATACAGTCCCGACCATCCTTCCCTGCCGGGAGGCGGCCAATATTCTGGCCGCCTCCCACTTTTTCCGCCTTCCTTCCCCCCCCTACGAAGCGCGCCTCCGACCTGCCTGGCAGGACGGAGGCGCTCTCCCTTTTCATCCGGTCTCCGAGAGTCACTCGAGCTTGTCGAGGATCTCATCCGGGATGTCGAAGTTGGTGTGGACCGTCTGCACATCGTCGTGGTCCTCGAGGTCGGAGATGAAGTTCACGACCTTCTGGGCGAGGTCGAGCTCGTCGACGACGACCGTGGTCGTGGGGATCCGTGTCACCTCGGCGAGGCTGGGCTCGATCTCCTTCTCCTCGATCGCGCTGCGGACTGCGGAGAAGCCCTCCGGCGCGGTGAGGATCTGGTGGACCTCCCCCTCGATCTTCACATCCTCGGCTCCCGCCTCGAGCGCGAGCTCCATCAGCTGATCCTCGTCGATGAGGGGGACGGGGATCTCGATCACCCCCTTCGTCTCGAACATCCAGCTGACCGCTCCCGGGTTCCCCAGGGTCGCGCCCGCCTGCTTGTCGAAGATCTTCCGGAGCTCGGAGGCGGTCCGGTTCTTGTTGTCGGTGAGGATGTCGATGACGACCGCGACCTGGCCCGGGGCGTAGCCCTCGTACACGAGCTCGGAGTAGGTCGCGCCGTCGAGCTCGCCGGTCCCCTTGGCGATGGCGCGCTCGATGTTGTCCTTCGGCATGTTCGCGGCGCGGGCCTTGTCGATCATCAGCCGAAGGCGGGCGTTGGCGGCCGGGTCACCTCCGCCGTCACGGGCGGCGATGATGATGAACTTCGCGATCTTGGAGAAGATCTTCGCCCGCTTCTTGTCGAGGGCGCCCTTGCGGTGCTTCGTGTTCGCCCACTTGGAATGTCCGGCCACCGGGAGCTCCCTTTCCGAGGGTAAGGAGTCGACTACTTCGACTTCTTCCCCTTCTTCTTCGCCGATGCCCGCTGGCGCGGCGTCACCTTCGCGGGGAAGGGGCACCCGCGCTTCAGGGCGCAGTCCGGGCAGTCGATCGCCTCCTCCTCGGGCGGGCAGACGTGCTCCGCATGGTCCTGGATGAGGAGAGAGAGTCCGAGGACCTGCTCCCGGGGAACGCTCTCGTAGAGCATCTTCTGGCGCGCGAGGAAGGTCGCATTCGGCTTGCCGATCCCGACTCGCTCGAGGAAGGGCGAGGCCGTGGCCTCCAAGGGGACGACGGGGTACTCGTTCACGCGCTCGAGGAGGATCCCCAGGGTGGAGTCGGCGATCTCCGGCACCTTCTTGAAGAAGGCCTTGATCTCGGGGTTGGTCTTCTCGCGGAGGAACTCCAGTCCCACGTGGTGATGCTCGAGGAAGAGCTTCATCAGGAAGCGCTGGAGGAAGCGAGCGGCCCGCTCGGGGGAGGCGGCGCTCTTGAGCACCCCCTCGACCTCCTCAGCCGGGCTGATCCTCACCTCGTTCCAGTCCACGAACTGCGTGCGCAGCGCCTGGAACGCCTTTCTCGCCTCGGCGAGAGGCATCGCCCGCGCGAGCTGGAAGAAGATGACGACGTCGAGGTTGTCGTGGAGCGGCGGGATCGCGTCCGCGTTGCCCTGAGCCTCGGCGAGCTTCTCGGTGAGATAATCGAGGCGGATCGGCTTCGTGGGCGCCTTCTTGGTCGCGGTCTTCTTGGTCGCGGTCTTCTTGGTCGCGGTCTTCTTGGTC
>JAFMMO010000034.1 GCA_017859655.1 Pseudomonadota bacterium
GCCCGGGCGAGACCGATCCGCTGTCGCTGTCCACCGGAGAACTCATGGGGGTAGCGGGCGGCGTAGCTCGACTGCAGCCCGACGCGGTCGAGGAGCTCGTGGACCCGCTTTCGGCGCTCCCGCTTGTCGAGGTCGGTGTGGAGCGCGAGGGGCCCGCCGACGATCTGCTCGACCGTCATGCGGGGGTTCAGCGAGCTGAACGGGTCCTGGAAGACCATCTGGATCTCGGCCCGGAACGGATGCATCTCCCGGCGGGAGAGGCCGTTCAGGTCCACGGTCCGTCCATCCCGGGTCGTGTAGAGGATCTCGCCGCCGAGGTCCACATCCGGGGAGGTGGCCCGCAGCAGGTTGATCACGGCCCGCCCGACGGTGGTCTTCCCCGAGCCGGACTCCCCCACCAGGCCGAGGGTCTCGCCCTCGTTGACATCGAAGGTCACGCCGTCCACGGCCCGGACCTCCGCGACCTTGTGGCGGAGGACCCCGCCGAAGACGGGGAAGCGGACGGAGAGATCGCGGATCTGGAGGATCGGCTCGCTCACGACAGCTCCTCCGCGAAGTGACAGCGGACCTCGTGACCGTCGGCGAGGGTGCGGAGCTGCGGCTCCTCCTGGAGACAGCGGTCCTGGACGTGCTCGCAGCGGTTGCAGAACTTGCAGCCCGCCGGGAAGTCGAAGATGCTCGGCACGTTGCCGGGGATGGCGAAGAGCCGCTTCCCCTTGTTCTCCTCGCGGGGGATGCTCGCGAGGAGCCCCCGGGTGTAGGGGTGCAGCGGGTTGCGGAAGATCTCCCCGATCGTCGCGATCTCCTGAATCAGCCCCCCGTACATGACGATGACCCGATCGCACATCTCCGCGATGACCGCGAGGTCGTGGGTGATGAGGAGGATCGAGGCGCCCTCGCGCTCCTCCTGCATCTGGACCATCAGCTCGAGGATCTGGGCCTGGATCGTCACATCGAGGGCGGTGGTCGGCTCGTCGGCGATGAGGAGGGCCGGTCGGCAGATCAGGGCCATCGCGATCATCACCCGCTGCCGCATGCCCCCCGAGAACTGGTGGGGATAGTCCTTGAGGCGGCGGCGGGCGTCGGGGATCCCGACCGCGGTCAGGACCTCCACCGCGCGATCGACCGCGGCGGCGCGGTCGAGCCCCTCGTGGAGCATCACCGGCTCCGTGACCTGCTTCTGGATGGTGAAGACGGGGTTCAGGCTCGTCATCGGCTCCTGGAAGATCATGGCGATCTCCCGGCCGCGGATCGTCCGCATCTCCTCGTAGCTCAGGTCGAGGAGGTTGCGCCCGCCGAAGCGGATCTCGCCGGAGGCGATCCGTCCCGGGGGGTCGGGGATGAGGCGCAGGATCGACAGGCTCGTCACCGACTTCCCGGAGCCGGACTCCCCCACGATCCCCAGCACCTCGCCTGGCCTGACATCGAAGCTGACGCCGCCCACCGCCTTCGCGATGCGCTTCTCGACGTGAAACTCGGTGTGGAGGTCGACGACCTCGAGGAGGGGGCGGTTCTCATCGGCCATGGGTCACCTCAACCTCGAGAAGACCTTGGGGTCGAACGCCTCCCGGATCGCCTCTCCGATGAAGACGACCATGAGGAGCGTCAGGAGGAGGGCACCGATCGGGCTGACGACGAGGTGGTAGTCCCCCGCGGTGAGGGAGTCGAGGCCCTGGGACATCAGCTCGCCCCAGCTCGGGGTGGGCGCGGGGAGACCGAGCCCGAGGAAGTCGAGGGCCACGATCGAGTTCATCGCCCCGACGAGGGCGAAGGGCGCGAAGCTGATGATCGGAGTGAGGGCGTTGGGGAGGATGTGCGAGAACATGATCGAGGTGCGCGACTCCCCCTGGGCGATCGCCGCGCTGACATAGTCGCGCGCCTTCTCCCGGTAGAACTCACCGCGCATGTAGAAGGAGATCCCCACCCAAGAGAAGATCGCGACGAGGAACACCAGGAGACCGAGGCTCGGCTGGAGGATGTTCGAGATGATCATCACCGTGTAGAGGAAGGGCAGGGAGGCCCAGATCTCCACCAGCCGCTGACCGTAGATGTCCACCCGACCCCCGAAGAAGCCGAAGACCGAGCCGACCGCGACCCCGAGCAGGTACGAGATCCCGACGACGCCCAGCCCGAAGGTCAGGGAGTACCAGAAGCCGTAGACGAGGCGGGAGAAGACGTCGCGCCCCCGGTTGTCGGTGCCGAGCCAGTGCTGGGCCGAGGGCTTGTGCGGCGGGGGGCCGTCGAGCTCCTCGAGGAGGTTCTCGATCGGTCCGAACTCGTAGATGGGCATGAGCACCCAGGTGTCGGGGTCGCCATCCTCGGCGAGGGTGCGGTCGAGGAGGCGGTAGTTCGCCTCCCCGATCCGGCGCTGGCCGAACTCCTTCGCCTCGTGGAAGTTCCCGAAGGCGGGGAAGTGGAGCTCCCCGTCGTACTTCACCACGAGGGCCTTTTCGCTCACCAGCAGGTGGGAGAAGAAGCTGAGTCCGTAGAGGCTGAAGAGGACGATGAAGCTGAACCACCCGCGGCGAATGCTCCGGAACCGACGGAAGCGGCGACGCAGGACCGACTCCGACTTCGGCGGAGCGGACGGGGCGTCCGGGGTGGGCTCGACGCTGGCGGGGTCTGCGCTCATCCGACTCCTACTTGAACCGGATCCGAGGATCGAAGACCACGTAGAGCACATCGCTCAGGATGTTCCCGGTGAGGATCAGGGCGGTGTTGATGACGAGGATGCCCATGACCACCGCGTAGTCCCGGTCGATGATGCTCGAGAAGCCGAGGTAGCCGATCCCGTCGATGTTGAAGACCTTCTCGATGAGGTAGCTCCCGGCCATGATCAGGCCGAGCGCGTGCCCGAGCCCGGTGCAGATCGGGATGAGCGAGTTGCGCAGGGCGTGGACGAAGATCACCTTGTTGCTCGGCAGCCCCTTGGCGAACGCGGTCCGGACGTAGTCCTGGCCGAGGTTCTCCATCAGGGAGTTCTTCATCAGGATCGTGAGGGTCGCGAAGCTCCCCGCCGCGTAAGCGAGGACCGGGAGGAAGGTGTGCTCCAGCTGGTCCGCGACTCGTCCGGCGAAGCTGAGCTCCTCCCAGTTCGGTGAGCGGAACCCGCCGAGCGGAAACCAGTCGAGCTCGGCGCCGAAGAGGAGGAGCAGGAGCAGACCGAGGGCCCAGCCGGGGATGGAGTACCCCAGGAAGACCACGAAGCTGCTCGTCAGGTCGAAGCGGGACGTATGTCGGATCGCCTTGAAGACCCCGAGGGGTATGCAGACGCAGTAGGCGAGCAGGAAGCCGATCAGCCCGAAGTACATGCTCACGGGGAAGCGGCTGGTGATCAGCTCGAGGACGGGGACGTTGTACTTGAACGACTTCCCCAGATCGAGGGTGACGAGGTCCCCGAGCCAGAGGAAGTAGGCGTGGACGATCGACTTGTCGAGGTGGTAGTGCTCCTTGAGGCTCGCGAGCGCGGCCTCGGGGATGTCGACGCTCGACTCGAGCCCGGAGGCGGACCCGCCGGCCTCACCCCCCGCCCCTCCCATGCGGACCTGCATGATCATCTGGTCCACCGGTCCCCCGGGCACGAACCGGGTGATCGTGAACACGAGGAGAGTGATCCCGAGGAAGGTCGGGATCATCAGCAGCGCGCGTCGGGCGAAGTAGGCTCCCACCGGTGCTCCGCGCTCCTCAGTTCGACTCGAGCTGGGCCTGCTGGGCGTTCCAGGCGGGCCAGAAGTGGTTCTCGAGCGGGGGGACCGGGAGGGTGATCGAGGAATCCTGGCGCGCCTCGGCGAGGCGCGCCTCCTTCGCGGGGTCGACCCACATCAGGTAGACCATCTCCTGGCTGTCCTCGTAGACGCGGCTGGTCCCCCACTTCGGCCAGGAGAACTTGTTCGCGCAGATGAACCGCTGCGCGGGCTTGTACCAACCGAGGGCGTAGGGGTGCGCGGCGAAGATGATGCCGTCCATCTCCTTGATGAGCTGGCGGCGCCGCTGCACGTCGTACTCCTCGTCGTAGAGCTTCAGCAGCTCATCGACGCGGGCATCCTTGAAGGCGGTGACGTTGTTGTTGTTCGGCTGGTCGGCGAGGGTGCTCTTCCAGGAGGTCTCCGGGTTCGGCGTGACGAGCGCGCCCCAGTTCATCATCGCGGCGTCGTACTGCTTCTCCTGGAGGTTCTTCCAGAAGGTGGAGGGCGTGAGGATCTTGAGGTTGCACTTCACCCCGAGCTTCTTCATCGACTCCTGGATGATGGTCAGGAACGTCTCGCTCCCCTTGCTCCGGTACATGAGGTCGAACTCCAGGACCGCGCCGTCCTTCTCAAGGTAGCCGTCCCCGTTCCGCTCCGACCAGCCCGCCTCGGAGAGCAGCTCCTGCGCGGCGAACTCGTCGTAGGCGACCATGGGGTTGTTCTCGTTCCCGTAGGTCGCTCCCTGCCAGTAGCTGTTGAGGGGGGCGTACTCATCGTAGAAGAGCTTGTCGATCATCAGCTCGCGGTTGAAGAGGTGGGACATCGCCTTGCGGATGCGCACATCCGTGAACGGCTCCCGCTGCATGTTCATCGCGAGCCCGGAGGTGCCGATCGGCGCGTCGTTGAAGACCTTCATCCGGACGATGTGGCCCTTCTTGCAGACCTCCTCCTCGGGGAGATCGTTCGCGAACCACTTCGCCTTGGAGATGACGTAGTAGTCGAGCTCGCCCGCCTTCGTCTTCTCGTAGACGAGGACGTCCTCCTTGACGACCTCGAAGCGCAGCTTGTCGATGTTGTTCATCCCCACCCACGCGGGGTTGTTCGCATCCCAGTATTCGGGGTTGCGGGTCAGGGTCACCGACTGGTTCATCACCACGTCGTCCGGCTCGACCTTGTAGGGCCCGCAGAAGCGGGGGTAGCTGAACTGGAAGCGATCGAGGAACTCGGTGCCCGACATCCCTCCGATGTCCTCGCGGCAGAGGATGACCATGCCGGAGGCGTAGAGGAAGTTGCGCCAGTTCTCCTGGCTGCAGCGGATCTCGAGGATGTAGTCGGAGACCTTCACGGGGGTGAACTTGCCGAAGACGATCTGATTGCTGGGGAAGAGGATCGACTCGTCCATCCAGAGGCGATGGCTCTCGAGATAGTCGTCGACGGTGACCGAGGTGCCGTCGCTCCACTTCGCGGCCGGGTTCAGCCGGAACCGGTAGGTCATCTTGTCGTCGGAGATCTGCCAGTGTGTGGCGAGGCCCGGGATGAACTCCAGGGTGACCGGGTGCTGGCCGACGAGCGCGGGGAAGCAGAGATCCCGCACGAGGTAGTTGAGGCTCGAGTTCCAGTTCTGCCCCCCCATGCGGAGGGTGGCGGGCCAGTCGGTGATCGCCTGGGAGAGGCTCCCCCCCTTGACCGCGTCGGCGGAGCCGATGGCGAGGAACTCGGTGTTCGTCTCCCACCCGTCCCCGGTGAAGCCGGGGCCGCCGTCGGCGGCGGAGATGGAGGGGTTCCCCGCGGAGAGGTCGTACTCGTACCTCACGGTCGGAATCGAGAGGTCGTTGGTCGGCTTCTGGGCATCTCCGGCGGTCTCCGTGCCGGCGCCGGACGGGGCGGTCGGTTCGCTCTGGGAGCAACCGATGGCGAGGAGGAGGACGAGGGGCGAGAGGGCGAGCAACGCTCGATTCATGGCGGAACTCCTTCGGAGCGGGGCAGCCGGAGGGAGGAGCATCGGGGCGGAGGGATGGCCGCCAACGAGCGAGGGCCGCGACCGCTGCGCGGCGCGGCCCCTCGGCGGACGAACTCGACGGAAGCGTCGGAGCGGAAGCCCCGGTCTACTTCTTGTCTTCGTCCTTCTTCTTCTTGGTCTTCCCGCGCTTCTTGATCTTCATGATGCGGGTCTTGCGCAGGCCGTAGGGGCTCTGCCCCTCCTCGAAGTCGCCTTGGCGCTCGAGCTGGAGGATCCGCTCGTAGCGGGTCAGGACGTTCCGGCTCCGGGTGAGGGAGTCGCCTGACCGCAGGGTCTTGTGTACCGACATCGTGCTCGTCACTTCCGTTCGAGAGGAGCGGAGCTCCCCGGTCCGAACCGCCGGAGGGGCGGGGCAGGACTCGGAGAGACCTTCGGACGCGATCGTCCCATCCTGTGAGAACGGGGGAGGATAGCGAGGGGGGGAGTCCGCGGCAAGCGCTTCGGGGCGGCCGAATGGGGCTTCTATCCCCCTTCCGGGGGGGTCTGACGGGTCTCCAGCCAAATCCGCCAATCGTCGGGGATGAACGGCAGATCCTCACCGGTGAGGCGTCGGACGGCGAGGTAGGCCTGGAATCGGACATTCGGGTCGACCCCGGCATCGCCGAGGGTCGCGACCAGATCGGTGGACCACTCGGCATCGCCGAGATCGGCGCAGCGCTGGGCGGCGGCGAGCTGGACCCAGACCTCGTCATCATCCTGCAGGAGCTCCCGCAGCGCCGCTCGTCGCTCCTCCTCGGGGAGCTCGCCGATCGACTCGATCGCCACGAGCCGGACGAGGGAGCCGGGATCGATGAGCCCCTGGCGGAGGATTCCGATCGCGCCCGGGAGTCCGCCCGCGACCGCGACCGAGAGCATCTCGGCCCGGACCGTCGGGTTCGGCTCCCCGGAGAACCGCTCCAGGATGTGGGCGTCCAGGCGCTCCCGCACCGCGGGGTCGGTCTGCTTCAAGCCGCCTCGGCGCGCCCGGACGGAGAGCTCGCTGAAGGCCATCTGGCGATCACTGCGCCCTCCGTCCTCGGCGAGGCGGAGCAGCCGCGCTTCCGGTCCGGCGCAGCCGACGCCGGAGAGGGCGGTGAGCGCGATGCCGAGGAGGGCGCCGAGCCGGAGGAGGCGGGGCCTGCAATCCCGAAGGGGGGCCTCCTCCGCTGCGCGGGGGCGGGCCTCGGAACCGGGAGCGCGCGCGGCGGGCGGGCCGAGTGTCGGGGGGGTCATCGATGCCTCCTTCCGGGCCGGAGGATAGCGACTCCGCTCGCCGGGGGGAAAGGAACCTCGGGGAGACCTCGGCCCCGCGGGTCGACCGATGGACAAGGCGAGCCGAGCCGCGCATCCTCTCGCCGGAGGGGAGGCGGAGGATGAGCGGGAAGTCGAAGAGCGTGCTCGCCGGGACCGCCGTCGCCCTCCTCGCTCTCGGGGTCCTCGGACCGCCGGGGCGAACGGTCCCGTCGGGGACGGTCGTGGTCGGGCTCGGGGGGGATCCTTCGAGCCTCGACCCGGGGCGGGTGACGAGCGTCCGTGATGGGCGGCTGGTGCGCGCGCTCTTCGAAGGGCTCACGGTCGCGGACGAGGAGACCCTCGCGCCCCTCCCCGGCTGCGCCGCCACCTGGAGCGTCTCCCCCGACCAGCGGGTCTGGAGCTTCGAGCTCGTCGAGGGGCTCCGTTGGTCGAACGGAGACCTCCTCGTCGCCGAGGACTTCCGCCGCTCCTGGCTTCGCCTCCTCGACCCACGGGAGGGCTGCCCGTACGCTCATCTCCTCTGGTGCATCGAGGGGGCGCGCGCCTACTCGGAGGGGCGAGGAGATCGGGAGGCGGTCGGGATCGCCACGCCGACCCCGACGCGCCTCGTCGTCCGCCTCGAGACGCCGCTCCCCCACTTCCTCGCGCTCACGAGCTCCTTCCCCCTCGTGCCGGTGCACGGCCCGAGCGTCGAGGCCTCCGCGGGCTCGGCGCTGACCGCGCCGTCCCGCCTCGTCTCGAACGGACCCTACCGCCTCGTCGAGCGGTCGCTCCGGGAGCGGGTCGCCGTGGAGAGGAACCCCCACTCCCACCGAGCGGCGGAGGTGGCGGTGCCGCGGATCGAGTACCTCGCCACCGAGTCGGCGACGACGACCCTGAACCTGTTCCTCTCCGGCGAGGTGCACTGGGCGACCGCCGTCCCGACGACGATCCTGACTCGTCTCGTCGAGGACCCCCGCCTCGCCGACGCGTGCACCCCGCGTCCTCACCTCGAGTCCGCGTTCTACCGCGTCAACGTGACGCGTCCACCCTTCGACGACCCGCGGGTGCGTCGGGCGCTGTCCCTCGCGATCGACCGTCGCGTCCTCTGTCAGGAGATCACCCGTTGCGGCGAGCAGCCGGCCGCGACCTTCGTGCCGTGGCCCGCTCCCGCCCTCGCGGTCCTCGCGCCCGGGGCCACGCCGCCCTTCCCCGAGTACGATCGCTCGGTCGCCCCGGCCAGCGGGGGCGCGCGCCACGCCAGCGAGGTCGCCCCCGAGGACTGGGGCGGGCTCCTGCATGACCCGGAGCGCGCGCGCGCGCTGCTCGCGGAGGCGGGCTTCCGCGTCCCGGGCCGGCGTGAGGGCGCGGAGCTCCCCGGCTTCGAGATCCACTACAGCGCGTCCCCCCTCCATCAGCGGGTCGCCGAGTGGCTGCAGGAGCGTTGGCGGGAGGAGCTCGGCCTGGAGGTGCGGCTGCGGCGCAGTGAAGGGAAGAGCGCGATCGCGGAGCAGCGTCGCCTCGATTACGACGTCTCCCGGTCCTCGTGGGTGGCGGACTACCTCGACCCGATGACCTTCCTTGAGATCTTCCACTCCTCCGCGGGGCCGAATCGCACCGGCTGGGCGGATGCGGAGTACGACCGCTGCATCGAGGAGGCGGGGCGGAAGCCGGGGGGCGAGGAGCGGAATCGCCTCCTCGCCGCGGCGGAGCGGATCCTGCTCGAGCGGGGGCCGATCATCCCGCTCTGGTACGGGGTCACGACGACCTTCGTCTCGCCCCGGCTCGAGGGGCTCGGCGCGAACGCCCTCGACCAGCAGTGGCCGGCGCGCTTCCGGTGGACGGAGGAGCGACCGTGACCGGGATCGTCGCGCGTCGCTTCCTCTGGCTGGTGCTCACCCTCTGGGCGGTGTTCACCGTCACCTTCTTCCTGATGCGGGCGGTCCCCGGCGGACCGTTCTCCACCGAGAGGAAGCTGCCGGAGATCACCGAGCGGGCGATCGCCGCCAAGTACCGCCTCGATGACCCCCTCCTCAGCCAGTATCGGGATCACCTCGGAGCCGCCCTGCGCGGGGACCTCGGGCCGAGCTTCTCCCAGCTCGACTATCGCGTGGGCGCGGTCATCGCGGAGGGGCTGCCGAAGTCTCTCCTCCTCGGAGGGGTCTCCCTCCTCCTCGCCCTGTTCCTCGGAGGCATGGCCGGATGGGCATCGGCCCTGCGGCCGCGCTCGCTCCTCGACACCTTCGTCATGGGGACCAGCTCGCTCGGGCTCGCGCTGCCGAACTTCGTCATCGCGAGCCTGCTCGTGATGGGGGTCGCGTTCCCTCTCTCGGCGATCCCCGTCGCGGGCTGGGGCGGCGCCCGGCACCTGATCCTCCCCTCCCTCTGCCTCTCTCTCCCCTACGCGGCGTCGATCGCCCGCCTCCTGCGGACGGGGCTCCTCGAGGCCTGCAGCGAGGACTGGTTCCGGACCGCGCGAGCGAAGGGGTGGTCGAGAGGAGAGGCGCTGCGTCGACACGCCCTGCGTCCCGGCTCCATCGCCGTGGTGAGCTACCTGGGACCGGCGGCGGCGGGGATCCTCACCGGCTCCCTCGTGATCGAGCAGGTCTTCGCGATCCCGGGGGTCGGCAGCCACTTCGTCCAGGCCGCCCTCGACCGGGACTACCCCCTCGCCATGGGAGTCGTCCTCCTCTACTCCCTCCTCGTCGGGACCTTCAACCTCGTCGCGGACCTCGCGGTGCTCGCGATCGACCCTCGGGGTGCGAATGCGTCGGGGGGTGCGGAGTGAAGCCCCTCGAAGGTCCCGCGCGCGCGGCCCGGTCCGCGGGGCGCTCCCCGAACGCCCGGGCGCTCGGGCGGCTGATGGGACGGAGGACCACGCGGCTCGCGCTCCTCTTCCTCGCCGGGCTGGTCCTCATCTCGGCCGCCGCGCCGCTCCTCCCCCTCGCCTCCCCGGCCGAGACCCATCCGGAGTGGGCGCTCGCGCCGCCGGGCGCGGGGGACGATGGCGCTCCGACGGCGCTCTGCGGCCGGGACGCCCTCGGGCGGGACCTCCTCTCCCGGATCGTCTGGGGGGCGAGGATCTCCCTGCTCACCGCTTTCGCCGCCTCCTTCGTCAGCCTGGCGATCGGCGTGACCTGGGGAGCGATGGCGGCGTGGGTCGGGGGATGGGTCGATGAGCTGATGATGCGGATCGTCGACCTCCTCTTCTCGATCCCGTTCATCTTCCTCGTGATCTTCCTCGGGACCCTCGCGCGAGGGTGGGGGTTCACCGGCACGGCGGCGAACCTCGTCGTCTTCCTCGTGACCCTGGGGCTCGCGTACTGGCTCACGATGGCGCGGGTGGTCCATGGTCAGGTCGTGGTCTGGAGGGGGCGGGAGTCGGTGCAGGCGGCGCGCGCGCTCGGGGCGCGACGGGGAGCGATCCTCGTCCGGCACCTCCTCCCCAATCTGGTGCCGGTCGTCATCGTCACGCTGACCCTGACGATCCCGCGGATCCTCCTGGTCGAGGCCTTCCTCAGCTATCTCGGGCTGGGTGTGCAGGCGCCGCACGTGAGCTGGGGGATCCTCGCGCGGGACGCGGTCGAGGTGCTCACCCCAATCGCCACCCCGTGGTGGCTCGTGCTCTTCCCCTCCCTCGCCATCGTCACGACGCTCTCCGTCCTCCAATACCTCGGGGACGCGGTTCGGGACGCCTGGTCTCCGAAGGAGAGCTACTGAGGGAGAGGGGGATCGGCCGGAATCAGGCCCGCATCTTCGGGTCGAAGGCGTCCCGGAGCCCGTCTCCGAAGAGGTTGAAGCCGAGCACGGTGATGCTGATCGTGAGGCCGGGGAGGATCCCCATCCACGGCATGATCGTCCAGAGCTCCTTGGAGTCGACGAGCATCCGCCCCCAGGACGGAGCCGGCGGGGGGAGACCGATCCCGAGGAAACTGAGGCCCGCCTCACCGAGGATGTTCCCGGCGATCATCAGGGTGGCGAGCACGACGATCGGGCCCATGCAGTTCGGCAGGATGTGCCGGAGCAGCACCTGGCTGCTGCTCTGGCCGAGGGCCTGCGCCGCGAGGACGTATTCGGAGCCGCGCAGGGAGATCACCTGACCGCGGACGATGCGCGCGACCCCCGGCCAACCGACGAGGCCGAGGGCGGAGAAGATGATCCACTCCTTCGGCTTCTCCGAGATGGCGAGGATGCCGATCGCGAGGAGCAGGCTGGGGATCGCGAAGAAGGTGTCGGTGATCCTCGAGATCACCCAGTCGGTCACCCCGGAAAAGTAGCCGGCGAGGGCCCCCAGGAGGACGCCGATGAAGACCGCCACGGCGGTCCCGAACACGCCCACGCGCAGGGAGATCCCGGCGCCGTAGATCAGGCGGGAGAGGACATCCCGACCGATCTCGTCCGTGCCCAGGGGGTGCTCCGGATTCACGAAGGGGGCGACCTGGTAGGAGTCCGCATCGCGGAACTGCTCGATCGGGTCGTGCGGCGCGAACAGGCCGGGGAAGAGCCCGAGCAGGACGAGGACGCAGACCACGCCGAAGCCCGCCACCGCGAGGCGGTTCTTCTTCACCCGCCGGATCGCGAGCTGGGTCGGCGAGCGACCCGCGAACTTCCTCGGTTCAACCTCGGCCATGGCGCACCCTCGGATCGAAGAGCCCGTAGCTGAGGTCCACGAGCAGGTTCACGGAGACGAAGATCAGGGACATGATCAGGATCCCCCCGGTGATGACCATCTTGTCGCGCTGGACGATCGACTCGACGATCTGCGACCCGAGGCCGTTCAGGGCGAAGACGGACTCGGTGAGGACCGCTCCGACGAGCAGGTAGCCGAACGAGTTCCCCACCACCGTCACGATGGGGATGGAGGCGTTCCTCAGGGCGTGGCGCAGGATCACGACCCGGGGGCGGAGGCCCTTCGCCTTGGCGGTCCTCACGAAGTCCTGGGAGAGGACATCGAGCATGGCGGACCGGGTAAGGCGGGCGATGGTGGCGGAGCTGATGAGGCCGAGCGCGGTGCAGGGCAGGGCGAGATGGCGGATCGTCTGCAGGAGGCTGGAGTCATCGAGGCCGCTGCGCGGGAGCCCCAGGGGAGGCGCCACGAACATGATCATCAGGATGCCGAGCCAGAAGACCGGCATCGAGACGCCGATGATCGCGAGCACCATCGAGGAGTAGTCGATCCAGGTGCGGCTCCGGACCGCGGACAGGATCCCCGCCCCCACTCCGAGGAGCATCGCGATGAGGATCGAGCCGAGCGCGAGGCGCACGGTGACGAGGAAGGAGGTTCCGAGGAGCTCCCCCACCCGCTTCCCCGCCTTCACATCGGACTCTCCGAGGTCCCCCTGCAGGACTCCTCGAAAGCGGGAGGCGTAGAGGAGGCCGCGGCCGCGGAACTCGGTCACGCCCAGGTCGTGCGCCTCCGCGAATCCCTCGAGCTCGGATAGGGTGACCCCATCGCGGGAGAGCAGGGCCTGCGCCTCCCGCGCGGTCTCCTCACCCGCGACCTCGTCGAAGGTGGCGTGGTCGGCGTAGATTCGCGAGGGGGCGAAGCCGAGATAGCGCACGTACTGCACGAGGAAGGGGTCGAGGTATCCCCGCTTGAAGTTGAAGGCCTCTACCTGCGCGGGGTCGGCCCGCTGACCCAGTCGGATGCGCCCCGGGTCCCCCGGGATGTTCGCGTTCATCGTGAAGACGATGAGCGTCACCAGGAGGACCACCGGGATGACGCCGAGGAGGCGGCGCAGGACGTAGGTCAGCATCGGCGGCCGCTCCTCACTCGGAAGCGGTCTCGGGGACGACCCGGACCTCGCGCCAGTCGACCTGCGAGCCGCCCGCGGAGTCGTCGTCGATCGGGGTCGGATTGAAGTTCCGGATGTAGGGCTTCACGAGCATCCCCTCCCGCGCGGAGGTGAGGAAGAGCCAGGGCCAGTCGGCGAGGATCTTCTCCTCCGCCTGACGGAGGAGGCCGAGGCGCTTCTCCGCGTCGGTCTCGAGGTAGCTCTGGTCGATGAGAGCATCGACCTCGGGGTTCCCGTAGAAGGAGACGTTCCCGTTGGGGCCCTTGTTCGCGGAGTGGAAGAGGAAGTAGAGGAAGTTCTCCGGGTCGGGGTAGTCCGCGACCCAGCCGAGCCGGAAGAACGCGGGCTCGCCACGGTCGGTCGCCTCGATGAAGGCGGCCCAGTCGAGCCCCTTGAGGACGATCTCGATGCCGATCGCCCGCAGGTCGTTCTGGATGGCGGCGGCGATCTTCCCGTTGTCTCCCTGGGTGTTGAACCAGAGGTCCACCGGAGGCAGCCCCTCGCCGCCCGGGTACCCCGCATCGGCGAGCAGCTGCTTCGCTCGCTCGACATCCTGGGTGAAGGCGGCCCGGTCGGAGTGACCGGGCATCCCGGGCGGGAAGATCCCGTTGATCGGGCTGTGGCGGCCATCGACGATCCGCTCGCAGATGAACTCGCGGTCGACCGCCCGGTTGATCGCCTCCCGGAGCATCCGGGCCTTGTCACCGAAGCCCGCGTACGGGCTCCCCTCCTTCTCAAGGTTGAACCCGTAGTAGAGGATCGAGGCCTGGTCGTAGAGGCGGATCTCATCGCTGTGGTCGGAGGCGCGCCACTGGGGCAGGACCCCCTGAGTGATGTCGACCATGTCGATGTTGCCCGCCTTGTACTCCTCGTTGCGGGTGATCGCCTCCTTGATCACCCGCATGGTGATCCGGGGGATCGTCGGCGCCCCTTCGAAGTAGTCCGGGTTCGCGGTGAGGACGAGGCGCTCGTTCTCCTTCCACTCGGAGAGGACGAAGGGGCCGGTCCCGACCGGCTGGCGGGAGAACCCGTCCCCGGTCGCCTCGACCGCCTCCCGGGGGATGACGGCGGCGTTCTCCATGGAGAGGAGGTGGAGGAAGGGGTAGTACGGCTTCTCCAGCTCGATCTCGAGGGTCAGCGGCCCGAGGACCCGGATCCCCTCGATCGCGGTGCTGCCCGCGGTCCGGCCCGCCTCGATCGCCTTCTCGGCGCCGAGGATCGGGCGGACGACATTGGTCCGCTTCGACCGACCGGAGGCGAGGCGCTCGAGGGAGTACTTGAAGTCCTCGGCGGTCATCTCGCGTCCGTTGTGAAACTTCACCCCGGCGCGGAGCTCGAAGGTGTAGGTCCGGCCATCGTCGGAGACCTGCGGCATCGCGGTGGCGAGCTCGGGGACGAGGTTGAGCTCCGCGTCGTACCCGAGGAGGGTGTTGAAGAGCTTCGACCCGACGCCGCTCGAGGTGGTGTCGGAGATGAGGATCGGGTCGAGGTCGGGGGGGTTCGTGGCGAGCGCGAGCCGGACCGCTCCCTCGGGGTCGGGGTTGTTCGCCGACGTCAGACCACCCTGGGTGCAGCCGGGCAGGAGCACGGTGACGAGTCCGAGCAGGGGAAGGAGGGCGCGGAACCGGAGACTCCGGGGGATCGGGCGCATCGGGGGGCCTTTCCGCCGACCGCGAGCGGAGTCGCGAGCGGGCAAGTGCGTGGGGTGTCCGGGGAGATGGTCCGGGCGCCGACGGCGGTCCGATGGCGCGCAGTGCGGTACCTTACCGCACCCCTCCGATCGCCCCAAGTCCGTTTCTCGTCGGTCTGTAAGCCGCCTTGCGGGGGTTCGGGGCATTCGCTAAGGTGAGCCGGTTCCGAGGGTGGAACGGGGTCTCGGATTCCTCCGGGGGGAGGGTCCTTCGCTGCGAGGCGGGTCCCGGTCCGGACCTCGGGAGGGTCGCTCCCGAACCGGGGGAGGAGCGCTGCGGGGGCCGGGGAGCCCTCGGACGCGTCCGAGAACTGCCGCAGCTCCTGAGGCGAAGGCTCTCAAGCGGGGGACCTCGGACCCCCGAACCCGGTCCCCCGTCGTCGTATCCGCGGATCGACCGCTCCCCTCTTCGAGTTGCGAGGAGGGGATTCGAGGAAGGGGTCCGGGGAGGATGGGCCCGGTTCTTCTCCCCGTTCTCCCGATCGACGAACTCCAGGACCCGACGCACTTCAGAACCCGACGCACTTCAGAACCCGACGCACTTCAGAACCCGACGCACTTCAGAACACAGGGGGGGCTCGCCCCCCTCGAACCACCGAGGAGCCTCCGATGTCGCGCCTCCCGATCCGCTCCCTGCTCGTTCTCACGCTCCTGCTCGTGGCTCTCCCCGTCGAGGGGCAGCGCGGGCGGGACTACCCCGAGCCGTCGGTCGACCTCGACCTGCCGGTCGGGACTCCGGCTCCCGCCTTCGAGGGGGAGCTCCCCGACCCGCCGCTCCAGCAGAACCGGACCGGGACCTACGGCGGGACCCTCGTCTACTCGATCCTCGGTGAGGTGGAGACCTTCAACCCGGTCGAGCCGAAGGGCGCCACCTCTCAGGAGCTGCGGGCCCTCGTCTTCTCCGGCCTCGTGAGCTACTCGAACGGACACTGGCAGCCGGCGCCGCTCCTCGCCCACAAGTGGGATGTCTCCGAGGACCACCGGACCTGGACCTTCCACCTGCGCCGCGGGGTCCGCTTCAGCGATGGCCGACCCCTCACAATCGACGATGTCGAGTTCAGCTTCCGGGCGATCTTCCACCCGCAGGTGCCTTCCTCGATCCGCGATGGCTTCCGGGACGAGGAGGGACGCTACCCGACGATGTCGGTCGACCGCGAGGCGCAGACGATCTCGTTCACCACCCACGATGTCGACTCGCAGTTCCTCACGCACGTGGGCAACGTCAGCATCGTCCCCAAGCACATCCTCGGAGACCATCTGCAGGACGAGAACCCGACGATCCTCGAGCAGATGACGAGCGCGGCGGATCCGTCGACGATCGTCGGCTGTGGCCCGTTCGTCCTGAAGTCCTACGCCCCGGCGGAGCGGGTGGTGTACGAGCGGAACCCCCACTACTGGGAGACGGACGCCCGCGGGGAGCGTCTCCCCTACTTCGACCGGATCGTCATCGCGCTCATCAAGGACCAGAACCTCCAGGTGCAGAAGTTCCTCGCGGGGGAGCACGACCTCCTCGACACCCTCCCCCCCGATCGCTATCGGGAGGCGGCGGACGCGGCGAAGGGGGATGACGCCGCCTTCGAGGTCCTCACCCTCGGCTGCTCCCTGAACACGAACTGGGTCGCCTTCAACCTCCACCCCGGGACGAACCCGTCCACCGGCAAGCCCTTCGTCGCGGAGGAGAAGCAGCACTGGTTCCAGCAGCTCGACTTCCGCCGGGCCGTGAACCACGCCATCGACCGGCGCGGGATCGTGAAGTCCGCCCTCGAGGGGCGGGGCCGGCCGATCTGGGCGAGCATCACCCCCGGAAACCGCAACTTCTACTGCAAGGATGTGGAGCGCTATCCCCACGACCTGGAGCTCGCCGGGAAGCTGCTCGATGACCTCGGCTGGAAGGACACCGACGGCGACGGCTTCCGAGAGGACGACAAGGGTCGGAAGATCAGCTTCGATCTGAACACCAACGTCGAGAACAACACGCGGCTCCAGATCTGCAACCTCCTGAAGAACGACCTCGCCCGGGTCGGCATCGAGGTCAACTTCAAGGCGATCGACTTCAACGGTCTCGTCACCCGGCTCCGTGACAGCCACGAGTGGGACATGATCCTGCTGGGCTGGGGCTCGGGGGTCCCGGCGGATCCGTCGAACTCGAAGAACATCAACCGCACGAGCGGTCGCCTTCACGTGTGGTATCCCGGGCAGCCGCAGCCCTCCCCGATCGAGTGGGAGCGAGAGGTCGACAAGCTGGTCGGCCGCCTCGACCGGGAGCTCGACCCGGCGGTCCGCAAGGAGATCAGCGATCAGATCCAGATCGCCGTCTCCCGCCACATCCCGATCCTCTATCTCGTCGCCTCGAACCAGTACTCCCTCGGGAAGAAGTCGATCGGGAACCTGTGGCCGAGCCTGCTTCGCCCCAGCGTCACCTGGAACATACAGGAGCTCTACCGCAAGGGAGACCCGGGCACCCGCTGAGAACCGCGTCGGTCGACCCACCGGGGTCGGCTCGCTGACCTGTCGTCGATCCCGCCGCGCGCCGCCGCGTGGTCCGAGGCTCCGATCATCTCCGGAAAGGGCCGGGCTTGCTCACGTTCACGATCCGGCGACTCCTCTCGATCCCGCCGCTGCTCTTCGGGGTCGCCCTGATGACCTTCCTCCTGCTGAAGGCGGCGCCCGCCGACTACTTCTCGCAGATGGAGTTCGATCCGGCGAAGTCCCGGGCATCGGTCATCGATGCGAAGCGGGCGGCAGGTCTCATCCGGCCCGTGTCGGAGAAGGAGCTCTCCAGGCTCGGCGCCGTCAATGTCAACGGGGCGAGCTGGCAGTTCGAGCCGGGTCGGGTGCTGAAGGATGGCACCGAGATCGAGAACCGGATCGCGGCGGAGGAGCTGGACAGCTTCGAGCTGCGAGGGATGCGCTACAGCTACGATGACCGCGGACAGCTCTACCTGCGGATCGGAGCCCTCGAGGGCTTCGGGCGATGGCTCGGCAAGGTCCTGCAGGGGGACTTCGGCCGCTCCTTCAAGTTCAACCAGCCCGTCTTCGAGCTGATCAGCGAGCGGCTCCTGAACACCCTGACCCTCAGCATCGCCGCGCTGATCCTCGCCTGGGGCACCGCGATCCCCCTCGGCGTGATCGCCGCGGTGAAGCCGAACTCCTTCTGGGATCACTCGAGCGGCTTCATCGCGTTCTTCGGCCTCTCGATCCCCTCGGTCTTCTTCGCCCTGCTGATGATCCTCTTCGCGAGCTACACCGGCTGGTTCCCGATCGGAGACATGCGGGACACGGTGAACTACGACAACTTCACCTTCTGGGGGAAGATCTGGGATCGGCTGCATCACCTCGTCCTCCCGACGATCGTCATCGGGACCGGAGCGATGGCGGGCTACATGCGCCAGGCGCGGGGGAACATGATCGAGGCACTCGGCCAGGACTACGTGCGCACCGCGCGCGCCAAGGGCCTCCCCCGGGAGAAGGTCCTCTTCAAGCACGCCCTCCGCAACGCCATCAACCCGCTGGTCACCCTCTTCGGCTACTCCCTCGCCGCGCTCCTCTCCGGCTCCTTCCTGGTGGAGGTCGTGATGAACTGGCCCGGGATGGCCCGCCTCGTGGTGGATGCGATCATCGCCAAGGATGAGCCGGTGGTCATGGCCTCGGTGATGGTCAGCGCGGTGCTGCTTGTCTTCGGGAACCTGTTCGCGGACCTGCTCCTCGCGGTGGTCGATCCGAGAGTGAGGCTCTCGTGAACGCGTCGGACGCGCGGCGGGTGGAGCCGATCGCCACCGAGGGGCCGGGGCTCCCGCCCCCCCGGGGCCCGTGGAAGATGCTCTGGCTCCGCCTGCGGAAGAACCGGATCGCGATGACGGGGGGGTTGATCCTCATCTTCCTCTACTTCATCAGCTGCTTCGCGGGCTTCCTCTCCCCCTACGACTTCAACGACGTCAACACCGACACCACCCGCTACGGTCCGATGCTCCTCGGTGGCATCGCGGTCGAGCAGGTCGGGACCCACCTCGTGGAGATCGAGAACGAGGACTACGAGTGGGTCGAGGTGGAGAAGCCGGAGTTCGAGCCGCGCTGGGAGTGGTTCCGGGGAGGGTTGACCTTCCGGGATCCGGAGGGGAGGTTCACCCTCCGGCCTCACGTCCACGCCCTCCGCGAGTTCGTCTCCTACGACGAGATCGGGGAGACGACCTACTATCTCGCGTCCGATCCTGAGGTGAGGATCCCCATCCGCTTCCTCCCCCGGCAGGAGCGAGCGGTGGAGGTCGCCTCGCTCTTCGGCTTCTTCAAGATCAAGGCGAAGCGCAAGCTCTTCGGGGTCGAGCGCCCGGCCGAATGGGCGGAGCGCGGGGATGATGCCGACCTGATGCACGCGGAGGTGTTCCTGCTCGGGTCCGACCAGAACGGCCGCGACCTAATGACCCGGATCTTCTTCGGCGGGCAGATCTCCATGTCGGTCGGACTGCTCGGGATCCTGATCAGCATGACGATCGGGCTGGTCTTCGGCGGCGTCGCGGGCTACTACGGCGGGCTCACCGACTTCAGCATGATGCGCCTGACGGAGCTCCTGATGGCGATCCCCGGCCTGTACCTCATCCTGACCCTGCGCTACGTGATTCCCACGAAGCTCGACAGCCGGCAGACCTACCTGATGATCGTGGGGATCCTGGCCCTCGCGGGCTGGGCGAGCCTTGGCCGCGTGATCCGCGGCATGGTCCTCTCGCTCCGCGAGAACGAGTACACCCTCGCCGCGCGGGCGCTCGGCGCCGGAGACCGGCGGGTGATCCTGCGCCACGTCCTCCCGAACACGGCGAGCTTCGTGATCGTGACCGCGACCCTTTACGTCCCCTACTACATCCTGGGAGAGGTCGCGCTCAGCTTCCTCGGCCTCGGGATCACCGAGCCGGACACCTCCTGGGGGCTGCTCCTGAAGGACGCCCAGAACTCGCAGGTGCTGAAGTACTCCCCGTGGCTCATCCTCCCGGGGTTCTTCATCTTCTTCGCGGTGCTCGCCTTCAACTTCCTCGGCGACGGGCTGCGCGACGCGGCGGATCCCCGCGCGAACCTGTCGAAGAAGAAGACCGCCTGACACCGTCCCCATCGGCCCCCACCGGTCGGGGACGGCGCGAGTCTCAGCGAGCGCGCCGGATCGCCTCGAGCGCCTCGGGGTTCGCGACGCTCGCGAGGTCGCCGAGGTCCTCCTCCCCGAGATGGGCGCGCTGGATCAGTCGACGGACGATCTTGGCGCTCCGCGTCTTCGGGAGGTCGTCGACGAAGAGGATGGCCCGGGGGCGATCCACCTTCCCGAGCGCTTCGACCACCTGGCCCACGAGGGCGGCCCGCAGCGACTCCGACTCCTCGGTCCCGCCGTGGAGGACCACGAAGCAGACGAGCTCGGTCCCCTTGAGCTCATCCGGGACGCCGATGGCGGCCGCCTCGCTCACCGCGGCGTGCTCGATCAGGGCCGCCTCGATCTCCCCGGGGCCGACCCTGCGCCCGGCGATCTTCAGGGTGTCGTCGGCGCGTCCGAAGAGGAACCAGTCCCCCGCGGCGTCCACCATCGCCCAGTCTCCGTGGTTCCAGACGCCGGGGAAGCGCGACCAGTAGGTCTCGAGGTACTTCTCCCGGTTTCGCCAGAGACCGCGGGTCATCGACGGCGCCGGGCTCTTGCAAACGAGATAGCCGACCTCGTCGACGACGGCGTTCCCATCCTCATCGAAGACGTCGATGTCCATCCCGAGCCCGGGGCTCTGCAGTGAGATCTCGGGGATCGGCAAGACGGGGAGCGGGGCGAGGAAGCACCCGACGATGTCGGTGCCGCCGGAGATGTTGATGACCGGGCAGCGGTCACGCCCGACCCGTCCGGCGTACCAGCGATAGCTCTCCGGGTCCCACGGCTCGCCGGTGGAGCCCAGCACCCGGAGGCTCGGCATCGGGTGGCGGTCGACCCACTCGTCACCGGCGCGCATCAGCAGTCGGATCGCGGTCGGGCTGATGCCGAGGTGCGTCACCTCGTGTCGCTCGACCATCGACCAGACGCGATCGGGCGCGGGGTGGTCGGGCGCCCCCTCGAAGACGACGAAGCAGACCCCGTTCACCCAGCACCCGATGATCTCCCAGGGCCCCATCATCCAGCCGATGTCCGAGAACCACCAGAAGGTGTCCCCGGGGCGGGCATCGAAGTTGTACCGCACCTCCTTGCCCATCTGGGCGAGGCAGCCGGCGTGGCTGTGGACGGTCCCCTTCGGCTTCCCGGTGGTGCCGCTCGTGAAGATCATCAGCGCGGGCGCCATCGCGGGCATGGGGGTGACGGCGTCGTCGGGGGCGGCCCCCTCCACCGCGTCGTGCCACCAGAGGTCGCGCCCCTCGGTCCAGGGGGTGTCGATGGATCGCCCGACCCGGCGGAGCACCACGACGGTCTCGATCGTCGAAGAGCCGGCGACGGCGAGGTCGGCGCCCTCCTTGAGGCTGAAGGGGCGGCCTCGTCGCATGGAGCCGTCGGCGGTGAAGAGGAGCTTCACCTCCGCATCCTCGAGGCGCTCCCGTACGGCGGGAGGCGCGTAGCCCGAGAAGATGGGGATGAAGATCGCCCCCACCTGCATCGTCCCGAGCATCGCGAAGACCACCTCCGCGACCATTGGCATGTAGCAGGCGACGGTGTCCCCCGGACCGATCCCCCGGTCCCGTAGCAGGGCGGCCACCCGGTGCACGCGATCGGCGACCTCGGTGAAGGTGAACTCGCGGACCGTCCCGTCCTCGGTCTCCGCGACGAGGGCTCGCTCCCCGGCGCGGGTGCCACGGGCGTGCCGGGTGACGCAGCTGTCGACGATGTTCAGCTCGCCGCCCACGAACCAGTCCGCCCACTCGTTCCCCTTCGAGGTGTCGACCACGCGCTCCCACGGACGGCTCCAGTCGAGGTCGAGGTCCTCCACGCAGGCCTTCCAGAACCACTCGGGGCGTCGCTGGGTCTCGGCCACGAAGGCCCGGACCGAGCGGGCATGGGCCTCAGGATCGTCGGGGAGGACCGCGTGTCCGAGGGAGCGCATCAGCCTGCTGACATGGGCCTCGTCGATGGCGCGGGGGCT
>JAFMMO010000225.1 GCA_017859655.1 Pseudomonadota bacterium
GGGGGAGTGGATGTTCGAGGAGCGAGAGCGCGCGCGCCGCGAGCGTGAAGACCGGGGGAGCGGACTCGGAAGCTGACCCCTCTCCCGCCCGATCGACTGCGAGCCCCCCAGTGGCCCGCCCCGGCGAACGCCGGGGCGGGCTTCTCCTTCAGATCCCCCCGATGGAGGACACCATGGCGATCGAGACCTGCTACCTCGGCCTCCACGGCGCCGAAGCCCTTCGGCGCCGGCTCCCCGATCTGGTTCACCGTCTCGCCTTTCTCCCCGGTCATGTCCATGTCACCCGCGACCTCCTTCGCCAGGTCGATCCCTGCTGGGTGATGACCCCGCTCTGTCATCACTTCCTGGGTCATCACCACGATGAGGTGCACGCGCAGCAGATCCGGGAGGCGCTCGTCGTCGCCGCCAGCGGGATGCCCTGGGCTCGCTCCGTCCGGATCGTCAGCTCCCACGCCATCGATCCCCACGAGCTCCTCGCGAGCGCCGGTCGCGAGGTGCGGAGGGCGGCCTTCGGGGGGGAGGGCGGACCCGGCGATCCGCAGCGGGCGAATCGAATCGCCGACGAGTGGACCGCTCGGCTGGAGCGCGCGACCCGCGCCTCGACCCGGGGGGGCCTCTCCATCGTCTCCCTCCCCGCCGAAGCGGAGGGAGAGGGGCGCACCGCGGTGATGTTCCGCGATCAGCTCCCGCGCGCCGGCTTGCAGGGGATGGAGCTGCAGCTGGCCGTGGAGGCGCTGCGGCTCACTCCGGAGGCCGCGCTCGCCCGCCTGGGGGAGGGGGGAGAGCCCTCTCCCTTTCCCTCGGGCGGGGCCTAGGGAGCCCCTCGATCTCTGCGGGCCAGAACGGCGGAGATCAGCTTCGCGGCGAGCTTCGCCGCGGTGAACTCGCTGACCTGCTGTCCGGGGAGGGGGGCGAGCTCGACGATGTCGGCCGCGACGATCCGGCGCCGGGCGGCGAGCTCTCGGACGAAGCGGAGGACGGTGCGGTAGGCGAGCCCACCGGGCTCCGGGGTGCCCGTGCCCGGCATGACGGCGGGGTCGAGTCCGTCGACATCGATCGTGAGGTAGATGGTCTCGGGGAGTCGCTCGATCGCCTCGATCATCCACGCGTCCCCGTCGAGGCCGTCGAGCGCGTGGGCCCACCGGACATCGATCTCCGGGTGGTCCGTCAGGAAGTCCCGCTCCTCCGCGGCGAGGCTGCGGGCGCCGACCCAGAGGACCGGCGGGCCGAACTCCTCGACGATGCGACGCAGGACGCAGGCGTGGCTCCAGGGAGAGCCCTCATAGCGATCGCGCAGGTCGAGGTGGGCGTCCACCCCGACGATGCCGAGACCGGGATGCCGCGCGGCGGCGGCCCGGAAGGGCGCGGTGGAGATCGCGTGCTCCCCCCCGAGGGTGAGGAGGAACGCGCCGCGCTCGATGGGGGGGCGCGCCGCCGCCTCGATCCGCTCGATCGCGGCTCGTCGCGCCGCGTCGTCCCCGCCGGGAGTCAGAGAGAGGGCGGGAAGAGTCGCGACCTCGCCGCGGGACCAGTAGGGGGTCCCCGTCTCCTCCTCCACGAACTCCAGCTCCCCGGAGGCGCGGAGGAGGGCGGCGGGCCCTTGGGCCGTGCCTCCACCGTAGCTCACCGTCGCCTCGAGGGGCGCGGGGAGGACGACGGCGGGAGCGGTCTCGGGGTCGCCTCCGCCGCCCTCGTCACCGCCGAAGATGGCCCGGGGGTCGAGCTCGCTCATGGTGCACCCTTCCCGGGGGGTCGCCCCCCGTGAGCGGGACTCTACGCCCTCCGCCCCGCGCGGACGACCCCCTCCGATCCCGTTTCCCCTCGGTTGTCGGCAATGACTGGCGCTGCCGCCTTCGCTCGCGTCAACTTCCCGCCCGCAGGAGGGAGACCCGTTGGATCGGATCGAGGTCGAGACCTATCGACGGCACCGCTTCGCCGCCCTCTTCGAGGGGGTGTTCGGCGTCATCATCTGGTCGACCCCCGAGATCACCCGCAAGGCTCTCGATGCCCCGATCCTCCTCATCACCCTCATCGTGATGGCCCCGGCGGTCACCCAGACCCTCGCGATCTTCGTGGCGGGGCGGATCGCCGCCAGCCGCCCCCGCCGCCTGATCCGCACCGCCGCGATCCTGGGGCGCACGCCGCTCATCCTGCTCGCCTTCTTCTCCCGGGATCCCTGGCTGATCCTCATCCTCATCACGATCCAGGCGCTCGCCTCCGTCACCATCGTCTCCGCCTGGAACTCCGTCCTCCGGACGAACTACACCGCCCCGAACCGCGGCACCCTCTTCGGCCGGGCCTCCCGCTTCCAGAGCATCGCCGCCGCGACGGCGGTGATCGGCACGGGGATCTGGGCGCGGCACGACGGCGAGGCCTACCGCTGGTTCATCCCGCTGGCCGCGATCCTCGGAGTGATCGGCTGCTCGATCTTCTCCTCCACCCCGCTGCGCTCCCACGAGAAGGCGGCTCCCTCGGCGGTGCGACTGAGCTCGTTCGGCCTGCTCCTCGATGTCCTCGTGAAGGACGCGCGCTTCCGTCGCTACGAGATCGGCTTCTTCCTCTACGGGCTGGGCTTCATGGCCCTCGCCACCGCGAAGCCCCTGATCTCCGTCGACACCCTCGACCTCGAGTGGGATGTGCTCCTCGGGGCGAAGGCGATCCCGTCGATCTGCGGGGTCTTCCTCGCGCCCCTCTTCGGCCGCTGGATGGACCGGATCGGTCCTCCCCGCCTCGGCGCGCTCTCCTTCGCGTGCCTCGTCCTCTACGCCGGCGCCCTCGCCCTCGCGCGGGGGCCGGTCGGCTACTGCGTGGCGGAGGGGGTGTTCGGGACCGCGATGACCGGGGTGTTGCTCATCTGGAACATGGGCCCGGTCGCGTTCGCGCCGGGGGGGCGCGCGATGCACTACATGTCGGTCCATGTCGCCCTCGTCGGGGTGCGGGGGCTCATCGGGCACCCCATCGGCGGTGTCATCGCGGCGGTGGCGGATCCGCGCTGGGTCCTCGTCTTCTCCTCCATCGCGTGGCTCGCGGGCTCCCTCGTCATGGCCTCCCTGGGGAGAAGAATGCGCGAGGACGCGAAGAATCAGGGGCCGAAGGGGACCTCCTCGTGGGCGACATGATAGAGTGACGGGCGCGGCGGGGTGGAACCCCGCGCCCCCGGCCCCTCTCCCTGCGAAGGAACGAACCCGTGGCGAGCCCCTCTCGACGAAGAAAGCAGCGACGCGCCCGCACCGAGGAGGGCCTCGAGTCCGCACTCATCTCCCTCGATCGGTCGCGCGGGCCCCTCTTTGAGGAGATGGCCCGCCTCGCCGAGAGCAAGCGGGGGACGCGCTCCGCGAATCCCCACCTCGCCTGCACACGCAAGTTCAACCGGATGCGGATCACCGACCTCGAGGCGGTCGACATCGCCCGCGCCTTCGCCGAGAAGCCTCACCTCCGCGGCAAGCTCTCCCAGGTCTACGAGCGGATCGCGAAGGAGCTCCCGCATCTCCGGGATGACGAGGAGCCCCAGGCCTTCGACTGTCCCCTCCTCGAGGGCACCCAGTGCATGGTCCACCATGTCGCGAAGCCGATCGCCTGCCTCGCCTGGAACCGGGGGCGGGAGTACAGCGGCGAGGGCTGGCACAGCTTCTCCCGCCGCGATCGCCTGAACCGCAGCCTCTTCGGCGAGGAGTGGCAGCTCAAGGCGATCCCCCTCCAGCTCGCGCGCTTCCTCGAGGGGCAGGACCGCCTCGCCGAGGGGCCCTGCGGCTCGACCCTGCGGAAGAAGGCGATGCAGCGCGGCGAGCTGCGTCGCTCCCGCGAGAAGGAGGTCGCCGACCGCGAGGCGCGGGAGGCGGAGCGCCATCAGCGGCGCGGGCGCCGCGGCGCTGCCCGGCACGATCGGATCCGGCAGCGGGCGGACGAGAAGCGTGGCCGCCGCGGTCGGTCCGGCCGCCCGGAGGGCGAGGGCGAGGCGGGCGCCACCCGTCCCCCCCGCAAGCCGCGTCGCCCCGGCTCTCCGGGCGCGGGCGACCGTCGCCACTCGGGGCGCCGCGCCGTCGGCGGTCGTCGCCGCCCGGGGGAGGAGGAGCTCGAGCTCTTCGTCGATGAGACGCGCGCGCGCCGTCGGCGGGGTGGCCCCCGCCGGGGTGCGGGCGGCGATCGTCGGACTCGCTCGTGACCGTTCGCTACCGCAACCTCTCCCTCCCCTTCGACCTCGACGAGTCGCGGCTCCCCGGTCGCCTCGCCCGCAAGCTCCGCATCTCCCGGGATCGGATCCGCGAAGTGATCGTCGAGCGGAGGTCCCTTGACAGCCGCCGGGGGCGTCCACCCCGGTTCGTCTACGTCCTCAGGGTGGAGCTCGACCCCGAGGTGGAGGGGGCGCTCCTCTCCCGCGCTCGAAGCCCGGTCGAGCCCGCCCCTCCGCCGGAGTCGCTCGCTCCCCTCCCGCTCCCGACCCCGCCGTCGCGTCGCCCGGTCGTCGTCGGCAGCGGCCCCGCCGGGCTGTTCGCGGCATGGCGCCTCACCCTCGCGGGCGCGCCTCCGATCGTGGTCGAGCGGGGACCGGCGGTGAAGGAGCGCTCTCTCCGCTGGGCGGACTTCCTCCGGGGGGGCGCCTTCGACCGTGAGGCGAACCTCCTCTTCGGCGAGGGAGGCGCGGGGACCTACTCCGATGGGAAGCTCTACACCCGCGTCGCGGACCCCCGCGGCCGGGAGGTGATCGAGGTCCTCGTCGAGGAGGGCGGGGCCCCCGCCGAGATCCTCACCGATGCCCGACCTCACATCGGCTCGAACCGGCTGCCCGCCGTGCAGCGTCGCCTGCGTGACCGTCTGATCGAGAGAGGGGCGGAGTTCCGCTTCGAGACCCTCGCCTCCGGCCTCGTCCTCGAGGGGAAGGACCACGATCGTCGGCTCGCGGGGGTGGAGCTCACCCACCTCCCCACGGGAGAGCGGAGCACGCTCGCGACCGACGCGCTCTTCCTGGCCCCGGGCCACAGCGCCCGCGACACCTACTCCTGGCTCCTCGCGGCCGGGGTCCCGATGGAGCGGAAGCCCTTCCAGATCGGCGTGCGGATCGAGCATCCCCAGGAGTGGATCAACGAGCTCCAGTACGGAGCCTCGGCGGGGCATCCGGCGCTCCCACCGGCGGAGTACCACTGGGTCAGCGACGGGAACGGCGTCGATGTCTTCAGCTTCTGCATGTGCCCGGGCGGGGAGATCCTTCCCGCCACGGAGCAGGAGGGTCTGATCTGCACCAACGGCGCCTCGCGGCACAAGCGGACGAGCCCCTGGGCGAACTCGGGGATCGTCATCACCGTCCCGCCGGAGCGCTTCGGTCCCGGAGCGGACCCGGCGGCGGGGATCGCCCTGCAGATGGACATCGAGCGTCGGGCGGCCGCGGCGGCGGGGGGACCCTTCGGGACGCCGGCGCTGCGCATCGCGGACTGGCTCGATGGACGGGTCTCGCGGGATCTCCCCGAGACCAGCTATCCGCTCCCGCTGACCCCGGTCGACTTCCGGGAGTTCCTCCCC
>JAFMMO010000035.1 GCA_017859655.1 Pseudomonadota bacterium
CTCCCCGGCCGCGCGTCGGGCGATCGCCTCCGCGCCCTCGACCGTCAGCCGCGCGAGCACCGGATCGGCGATCGCCCGGCGCACCAGCCCCGCGCTCCGCCCGGAGGAGTGGCGGCCCGCCCCCCCCTCCTGCTCCAGCAGCACCACCGACGCACCGCGCCGCGCGAGGGCGGCGGCGCAGGCGGCTCCGGCGAGCCCGCCGCCGACGACGACGACGGGGGGCGTGTGCTCCGAGCGACTGGGGCTGGACATCTCCGTCCTCTCCGACGACCGGGGGACCACCGATTCAACTGGTCCCCTCCGAGGCCGGGGACTATCCTCCCCGTGGTCAGCGGAGGGCGACGACCGGGGCGAGGCGCCAGTGTAGCCGCTCCTCCGGAGCGGCCCGAACGAATCTCGACCCGGGTCGCCGGACATCCCGACGGCACCCCCGCGAGGAGCGAATCGACCGTGTTCTCCGGCTTCGTACAGCTCGCCACCACTCCCCCTCCCTTCACCGGAGACATCGCCGTCGTCCTCGGCCTGCTCCTCCTCGCCTTCCTGCTCTTCGCCAAGGAGTGGGCCTCGGTCGATGTCGTCGCCATCGTGATCGTGCTCGTCCTCGCGCTGACCGGAATCCTCGAGACACCCGAGGCGCTCGCGGGTTTCGGTCACCCCGCGGTGATCGGGGTCGGCGCTCTCTTCATCGTCAGTGAGGGGCTCCTGAGGACCGGAGCCCTCGGGGTCGTGGCGAACCGCCTCGAGAGGTGGAGCGGCGGGGTCGAGTCCCGCTTCCTGCTCCTCACCCTCCTCATCGTGCTCGTGAGCTCGGCGTTCCTCAACAACACCCCCGTCGTCGCGATGTTCATCCCGATCGTGCTCGGGATCTGCCGGAAGCTGCGGCTCAACCCTTCCCGGATGCTGATCCCGCTCTCCTACGCCGCGATCCTCGGGGGCACCTGCACGCTCATCGGGACCTCGACGAACATCCTCGTCTCCTCGATCATCGAGCAGGAGCGCGGGATCCGCCTGGGGATGTTCGAGTTCACGGCGCTGGGCGCCCTCCTCTCCGTGGTCGGGCTCGCCTACCTCGTCCTCTTCTCCCGACGCGTCATACCGGAGCGGTCGACGATCACCTCCCTGACGAGCCTCGGAGGCGGAGCGCTGCGCGAGTACGCGACCGAGCTCGAGGTCCGACCGGGGGGCGCCCTCGCGGACCGCCCCTTCGCGGAGACCCCGTTCGCGGAGGAGGGCGGCGTGCGCGTCCTGCAGGTGATCCGCGGGGAGGAGATCCTCTGGCCCCCCTTCGAAGACCTCACCCTGAGGGCCGGGGATGCCCTCGTGATCGCCGGAACGGTCGACGACCTGATCACCGCGCGTGAGCAGCCGGGGCTCGCGAGCCTCCAGGAGATCCTCACCGACGACCTCGCGCCCCCCACCCCCCGGGAGACGGAGCTGGCGGAGCTGCTCGTCCAGTCGAACTCGGTCTTCGCCGGTCAGCTCCTCGGCGAGCTCCAGTTCCGGCGTCGCTTCGGGGTCGAGGTGATCGCGATCCTCCGCCACGGCATGCACCTCCGGCAGAAGCTCTCCGAGCATCCGCTGCGGGTCGGGGATGTGCTGCTCGTCCAGGGGACGCAGGAGGGCCTGCACCGGATCGGCGCCGAGGAGGGGCTCGTCCTCCTCTCGGGGATCGACGATGTCCTCGTGCGCCGCGAGAAGGCGCCGATGGCGCTCCTCATCCTGATCGGGGTGATCGCGCTCCTCGCCACGCAGCTGCGCTCGATGGCCGAGGTCGCGCTCCTCGGCGCGGTGTCGATGATCCTCTCTGGCTGCCTCCCCGCCGGGAAGGTCTACGAGGCGGTGCACTGGCGGGTGCTGGTCCTCATCGCGGGGATGCTCGCCCTCGGCCTCGCGATGGATCGCACCGGCGCCGCGAACTGGATCGCGTACCACATCATCCACGACCTCGACTTCCTCGGGCCGCGGGGGCTGATCATCGCGATCCTCGTCCTCTCCGCGCTGCTCACGGAGGTGGTGTCGAACAATGCGGTCGCCGTCCTGATGGTCCCGGTGGCGTTGAGTCTGGCCGGAAACCTGGAGATCGACGGGCAGCCGGTCTCCTTCTATCCCTTCATCTTCGCGGTCGCGTACGGCGCGAGCTGCAGCTTCCTCACGCCGATCGGGTACCAGACGAACACCCTCGTCTACGGCGCGGGCGGATATCGGTTCAGCGACTTCTTCCGCGCCGGCCTGCCGCTCGTCCTCCTCGTGTGGATCCTCGGCGGCTGGCTGATCCCCGTGATCTGGCCGCTCGTCCCCTGAGCTCCGGCGGTCCCCGGGCCGCGGCGCCGCTCAGCGGGGAATGAGGAGCAGCTCCCCGAACTGGGAGGAGTCCTTCGTGCCGGTCATGCCCCCGGTCCACTCCGTCGCCCCCGCGTAGCCCTCCCCGTCGTCATCGTTCGCGATGTAGGAGAAGCCGAGCACCCCCCCGGGCTCGAGGTTGATGCCGGGGAGGCGGGTGCGCGGGATGCGGAACTCGTAGCGGATCCCCTGCGCGTGGGGGATCACCGCGACCTCCGCCTCCTCGACCCTGCCGGTGCGGCCACCGGGTCCGGCGTACCAGCACCAGACCAGCGGTCCCTGAGGGGTCAGCGCCGCCCCGAACTCGAGGTCGGAGCTCGAGTAGCCCATCTCGGTCCCCGGCGCGGCGGTGAGGGCGATCTGCACCGAGTCCCCCTCCCAGATCGTCGCCGCCGCGTGGATCTGTCGAAACTTCGTATCGTCGACATCCATCGCGCAGAACAGTCCGCCCGTGTCGTAGCGGACCGCGGTCCGCACGGCGCCCAGCGAGCCGCGCGCCTCGGTGAACTCCTCCGGACCCCAGTCGGAGAGGTCCCCGTCGATGACGACCTCTCCTCCGCCGGCGAGCGCGCGCTGGGCGGGCGCGACCGTCGCATCGACCATGGCATGCGATCGCCCCTCTCCGCGGGCGACGAGGACGCCCCCGCTCCCCCGCCCCTCCTCCGCCCCCACCGCGTAGCGGATCTCCAGCTCCTGCACCGAACCCTCGCCCGCTCCGGCGGTGAAGGAGCGACCGATCTCCGCCACCTTCCAGCCGGAAGGAGCCTCGAGCTCGAAGGCGCTCGACTCCGAGAGACCGCCCCGGGCGCGGGCGGTGAGGACCGCGACCCCGTCGCCGCTCTCCGGGATGCGGACGCGATCCCCCTCGAACGCGAGGATCACCTGGCTGCGCTCCGCGAGCATCGCGATCGGAGGACCGTAGGCGATCTCCCCCGCCCCGGTGAAGCGGGGAATCGCGTAGCTGTCGATGGGGGAGGAGATCCGGCAGACGAGCTCCACCTCACCCCGGGGGAGGAGATCGACCTCCTCCCGCCAGCGCCCGACCGCCTCCCAGGCCGGCTGTGGCGTGATCCAGGCCGCGATCCCGCGCAGCGGGCCGTCGGTGAGGTTTCGCAGCCGCGCCTTCAGCTCCCCGCGCGGCGCGGCGATCGGCTCCTCCACGACCCACTCGAGGACGGGCTCATCCGCGGGCGTCGCGGCATCCCGAACCCAGACCGCACCGAGGAGCGACCCGCGGGGGAGCGCGGCGGAGAGCTCGATGGCGGCCCGCCCCGACCACGCCTCCCGCGCCCGGACGCTCAGGCGGACGGCGACTCTCTCGCCGGCGGGGACCTCGACGAGCGGGGGGAGCAGCTCGACCTCGAGCGCCTCCGGCCCCCGCGGGGTCAGGGAGATCCGCATCGGCTGGGAGCGGTGACCGTTCAGGATGTGAAGGGTCGTCTCCGCGGCTCCCTCGCTGAGGACCAGCTCCCGCGACTCCGGGGCGAGGGAGACGATCCCGTTCCCGTCCACGCCCTCACCCCGGTTCTCCAGCCACGGCGCGCTGATTGCGTCCTCGAGGAGGGGGCTCGCGAGGGGGGTCCTCGCCCCCGCGGTCGCGTCCCCCGCCTCCGGAGCCAGGCGCAGGAGGAGGGTCGCGAAGGCGTTCGTCTCCATCGCCAGTTCGATCCCCCCTTCGAGCGTGATCGGGAGATCGACCCCCGCGCTCTCGAGGAGGTCGGTTCGCAGCGCCGAACTCACCTCGAACCCCGGGCGGATCCGCGCCACCGTCGGGGCCCCGGTTCCGTTCCAGACCCGGACCACGACGGCTCCCAGGGGGGCATCCGCCTCCGCCTCATCCCAGCGTGCGAGGTCGAACCCGAGGGGCTTCAGCGCCTGCAGGATCACGCCCGCGGGCTGAACGGAGAGCCAGCTGTGACCGTCCGGGACCGCGCCGCTCCCCTCCCGAAAGAGCTGGCGCAGAGGAGGCGCCTGCACCGACTCCGCCCGGGCGGCGATCCCAGCCTCCCGATGGTCTCCCCGGTGGGGGATCACCGAGTAGCGGAACTCATGAGTCCCGTGCATCGCGCCGAGCGGCGAACCATCCGGATGCTCCCGGGCGGGGGGATCGATCCAGATCCCGGAGGGCCAGGAGGTGCAGCTGCGCATCAGGTTGAGGCCGATGACCCCCTCCTCCTCCACCCGGCAGCTCACGACCCCCTCGTTCACGATCGCCACCCCGCGCTCGACGAGGGAGGGGAGGCGCTCGTCGAGCCGGGTCGCCTCCGAGGGGACGAGGATCGTGCTCTGGTCGCGGAGGGAGCGATGCAGCGAGTCGAGGGAGAGAGGGTCCGCCCGAACCCACAGGGTGGGCATGTCGAGGCCGATGCTCGCTTCGCTCTCCCGCCCGAGCGGCTCCACGAAGACGATCGGGGCGTGGTGGTCGAGTCCGAACGCGCGCGCTGAGCCCATCGCCGTGAGCTCATCCGCATCGCCGAGGAAGAGTCGGAAGTCGGGGAGGTTGGAGTCCTCCTCGAGGTTCCCGTACCGGCGGGCATCGGAGCGGGTGATCGTGGTCGTCACGCCGAGCTTGACGAGGGCCACCGCGAGCGCGTTCGCCTCCTCGAGGCGTGCGCGGGACGCGGCGGCGGGGACGACGATCTCTCCGACGCCGATCGCCCGACGCAGGGGCGGGCGGTCGGGCGGCACGACCGTGATCGTGGCCGCGGCCCCGAGTCCGACCCAGGTGCCGGTGACCTGATCGAGGGTCCACGAGTCCTCGGCGGTGTCCACATCGCGGGAGAAGGTCCGGCCGATCACCCCTCCGTGGGTCTGGTAGATGGGGCGGGCGCCGGGGAGGTCGAACGGGAACTCGACCCGCAGGAGCTGGTTCCTCCCCCGCCACCTCTCCACCCGGGTGGTGCAGTCGATCCGGCGGGAGCCGGGGAGCAGGTCGATCCGCTGGACCAGGTCGTACTCGGAGCACCGTGTCTCGACCTCGATGCTCCACGGATGCTCCGGGTCCCTGCGCAGACGGGCCCGTCCGTTGTCTCCCCGTCGCTCCCTCCCGGTGGGCGCGAGGTGCCAGGGCCCCTCCCCGTGCCCCGGCAGCACCGGATACTCGTCGACGAGGACGACCGTGTTCGCCGGCCCGGAGAGGAGCTCCTCCCCCGTGGCGAGGTCGAGGATGCTCGTGATCGTCCCGGCTCGATCGAGGTCGATGGTGACCCGGAGGTGCTCGTTCTCCAGCACCGGACGATCCGGGCTCCCCTCGGCGGCGACCTCGGGGATCGGCAGCGCCTCGAGGCGACGCACCCCGAGGGGCGGGAGCGCGCCCGCATGGACGACGCGACGCCCCCCCCGGACATCGTCCGCGATCCAGCTCCCCTCCACCGGCTGGGGGAGCGGGTTCCAGAGCAGCGGGCCCTCCCCCGCCACCAGTGAGGCGAGGTGACAGAGGGCGGCAAACCGCACCTCCGTCGCGATCTCCCACGCGTCGCGGATCCCCCAGAGCAGATCGATGTAGACCTGATCGGAGCTGGACCCCGTGACGGCATCGTGGTGGGCATGGAAGAGCAGCTGCCGCCAGGCTCGATCCATGAGGCGGTGAGGGTAGGTCGCGCCCTCGATCGCCGCGAGGGTGGCGAACGCCTCGGCCTCTCGGAGCGTCGTCTCCACCTCCCGCTCCGCGATCTTGAGATCGCTGAAGGAGACGCCGCAGCCGGTGTAGATCGGGTTCATGTCCCGGGTGATCCGGGGCAGGACGATCCCTCGCTCCTCGATCTCCGCCTCCACGGCATCGAAGAACCGGGTCGAGTCTCCGACGATCGCGCGTGGGGCGAGGTAGGCCTCGTTCCAGTCCCGCACGATCTCCCCGAGGTTCTGCAGGGGACGGATGAAGTCGGTGTGCATCGGGAGGAGGACCTGATGGGTCACCGTCGGCTGCTTCAGGTCCTCGAACATCCCCGCGATGATCGCGCGGGTCCGCTCGCGATCATCGGGCGCGCGGTTGCTGCCGCTGGCGAACGCCGCGTAGGCGTAGCCGTAGTGCCCGGTCAGGTAGTGGGTGAGGATCGAGCTGCCATCGGGAGCGGTCCAGAGGAACTCGCTCGGGAAGTTCACGCGGTCCCGATCGATGCCCCACTGATGGAAGGGCCCCCGCCCGAACACCCCGGCCCGATGGCCGGAGGCGCGCATCAGGCTCGGGAAGCTCGGGTCATGCCCGAAGACATCGCACTGCCAGAAGACATCCCCGCTCCCGCCGAGGACCTCTCGCTGCCAGAGGGTGCCGTAGGCCGCGTTCCGGACCACCGCCTCGGCGGAGACGAGCGTGCTCGAGAGCTCGTTGTAGGTCCCTCCGACGATGCCGGCCCGTCCCGCCCGCACCGCCTCGAGCAGCTCCTCCAAACGCCACGGCCGCGCCTCGAGGAAGCTCTTCAGGTAGGGCAGCTGATGGAACGCGACCGTGAGATCGGGATCATCCCGCAGCGTGTCGAGGTACTCCCCCACCAGCTCGATCCCCGGACCCACATGGGCGTCCATGTAGTGCCCGGTCTCGGTGTAGTGCTCCTGGGTGTTCCACCACACGGGGTCGTAGTGGAAGCCCGGAATGAAGTGCAGCACCCAGTCGGGATCGGGACGCGGGACCGTCACCTCCCGGCGATGGATCGCGCTCCCCTCGGTCAGGCGGACCTCGAAGGCGAGCGCGACCCCCTCGGGCGGCATCGGGACCGGCAGTCGCAGCACCCGCCCGCTGCTCTCCGCCTCGATCGCCACCCGGTGCAGCGGAGCTCCCGCCGCATCGGAGAGGATGAGCTCCCCCGGACCGGAGAGCCCGCGGAGCATCTCGACCCGGACCACGGCGGTGGGGTCCCCGGGCTCGCCCCGGAGAATCAGATCGGTCGGCGCCGCCTCGAAGGGGAAGGCCGCCTCCTCATCCTCATCCGCGGCGGCTGCTCCCGCCCCCGCGAGCAGCAGCAGGAGGATGAGCGCAACCCGTGGGAGCAGGAGCGGGTCCGAGGAGCGGGCTCCCCGCATCCGACGGCTCGGCCTTTCTCGGCCGGAGCGAACGCGGTGGTGATCGGTCATGGCTTCCCCTTCTCTCGCTCACTGCGACCCCCGCCGGGGCCGAGACTCACGGCTGCGCGATCCGCACTCCCTGACCACAGCTCTCGAGCGCCCCGTCCGGCTCGCGCCAGACCACGCCCGCCCCCTCCGCCTCGATCGTGATGCGGACCGGGGGGAGCGGTCCGGGTCCATCCGGATCGCGCCCGACCTCGGTCGGCCGCCCGCTCTGGTTCACCACGACCCAGCCGTGCCCGCGATTCCGCGGGATCGGGACCACGAAGAGGCCCGGGTCGCACGGCTCCGGAGCACCGACCACCGCGCGATAGAGCGCTCGGACCCCGCCGTCGTCCCGGGCGAGGTCGATGGGGAGCGGATGATGCCAGTGCCCGGCCTCGCGCTCGCTCCAGCCGAGGGGGCCCGCCGCGACCCCCTCCCCCATGGACGCTGCGTGGACCGACTGCGTCGCCGCGAGCGGGAAGGAGAGCGGGAGCTCCCCCGCCCACTCCGTCGGCGCGAGGGGACGGGGCGGCAGCCCGAGGCGCGCGGCCGGATGGGCGACCTCGTCACGCTCGAACCAGCCGCTCGAGATGACCCGGGGCGGGGACGACCCGGCCTTCCGCTCGCGGAGGGCATCCCACGCGTCCTGGAGGAGCCCGCGACAGCTCGGCAGGATCACGATCTGCTCCCCGCCCAGGTCCTCCCGCGCGAGCTCCTCGTGGACGATCCGCACCCGGTGTCCGAGGGAGACGAGGATGTTCACGAGGCGCTGGCTCCCCTCCCGGATGATGTCCCGGGGCGAGCGATGGTCATGGGTCGGGAGGAGGATCGAGACATCCGCGCGCGCCGGCGGGGCGAAGCTCCCGCGCCGCGAGGCGAACGCGCGCGCGAAGGAGCGGAAGACCGCGTGCTCTCCGGTGTAGGAGCCGTCGACCCGACGCAGCCCGATGGAGACCTCGTTGTCGGAGTCCATGTAGGGATTCACATCGTAGGCCCAGCTGAGCACCTGCGTCGCGCCGCCCGCGAAGGGGAGCGCGAGCTTGCGGGCGAAGATCGCGCGGCGCTGCTCCGGGGTGCGGAAGATCTCCCCGGAGAGCTCCTCCCGACGCATCAGCAGGGTCTCCGTGACCCAGCACGGCTTCCCCGGCACCCGCGCCATCGCGATGTCCCAGAGCTGGGCGTCGTCGTACCACCAGGTGTGCATCGAGACGAAGTCGACCGCATCTCGATGGAAGTGCGGAGAGGGTCGATCGTTCACGCCCCCCTCATCCTGGCCGACGGTCACGAGCGCATCCGATCCCCCCTCCCGCAGGGCGCGGCGCAGGAATTCGGCCCAGCGGCCGAAGTGGATCGAGGCGAAGCGGATGTAGTCGCGCGCCCGCAGGGGGCGGTGGTCCTCGAAGACGATGCGGTCGTCGAAGTCGCCATCCTCGGGGAGCCCGATCCGCTCATCGGGGCGGAGCCGCCAGCGCTCCCGGACGACATCCTCCCACGTCCGGGGGCCCTCCGGCTCGAAGGTCTCGGCGAGATAGCGGAGGAACTGCTCCCGCTCCTCCCGGGTCCGCGTCGGTCGGCAGAGCCAGAGGCGCTCGGGATCACTGAAGGAGGGCTCGTTGATGAGATCCCAGATGATCCCCTTCGCGGGCGCGAACCGCGCGGCGACGCGACGGAGCCAGACCGACTGTCGCGCGAGGTCCTGACGCTGGAAGTAGGGGCTGCTCCCCTCGAGGGGCGGCGGGACGAAGGCGAAGAAGGTGAAGATCACGCCGATGTCATGGCGCCGCGCCGTCAGGTAGAAGGCCTCGAGGGCGCGCAGCCACTCTTCCCGATCCTCGCGCAGCTCCGGCATGATGTCCGCCCACCCGCTCCAGATCCCGGTGCGGATCCAGCGCACGCCGAGGGCGGAGAGCTCGCGGAAGGTGTCATCCCACTCGGCGGGGTTCGGGCGATCGAGGAACTCCCGATGGACCGAGCGGGACATCACGGTCGTCCCGATCCCCACCTCCGCCTCGCCCCCGGCGACGATCAGCTCCCCCTCCGCCCGGATCGAATCTCCCGACGCGAAGAGCTCGGGGTCGAAGACCCAGACGCCGCCGGTCGCCCGCCCCCCCCAGCCGATCCCCTCCGCCTCGACCCGGGCGAAGATCAGCCCGGGGGCGGAGGCCGGGAGGCTGAATGTTCGGACCGCGTCCCGGGTCGGCGGAAACTCGAGGGTCGACGCGACCGCCCAGGCCTCGCCCGGCCGTCGGACCGAGAGTCGGACCGGGACCGCAGGGGGGTCCCCGCTTCCTCCCGGTCGGAAGAGCTGCACCCGGAAGGAGGGGACCTCGTTCTCGTGGATCGAGCCGGGGACCGCGTCGAGGGTGAGTTCCAGCGGGCGCTCCGCCGCGATCGGGAGCAGCGCGCCGAGCTCCGCCTCCGTCGGCGGGTGCTCGAGGAGCCGGAGGACCCAGCGGCCGCCCGCGTATCGCTCGCGCAGTCGATCGATCGCGACCGCTCCCGCCGCGGCCGGGAAGCGCGGCTCTTCCGAGGGCCGGTGGATGTGGTGGATCGGGCGGAGGACCGCCTCCCGGACGCCGGGAGAGCCCTCTTCGTCCGGGCGGATCTTCCGGGAGCTGAACCGCGGCTCGAGGAGGTGGACCTTCGCCCCCGGGGGAAGGAGCGCGACCTCCTCTCCGCGCTCCGGGGGGTCTTCCTCTCCCACCCGACCGACGACCGTCCGCAGGGAGGCCCCCCCGACCGGGAGGACCCCCCCGGGCTTGAGGCCGAGATGCCGAGGGACGGAGATGCGGCGGGGACCGAGCTCTCGCGCCCCGGGAGGACCAGCGACCGGGTTCTCGAAGATGGGGCCACCGAGATGGAGGAGGGACCCACCGTCGGCGAGGAACGCCTCGATCGCCGGCCACGCCTCGGCGGGGAATGCGCCCCCGTGGCGCCACACCAGGACCCGCCCCGGGGTCAGCGCCTCCGCCAGCGCGTCGGCGCTCTCCGCGCTCACCAACTGGGCGCCCGCCGGCGCGAAGGGGAAGGGAGCCCCGCCGCCATCGATCCCGGCGGTCGGGAAGCCGGCCTCGGTGAACAGGACGAAGACCACCGCGAGCTCGGTGAGGGAGACCATGCCGGCCCTTTCCTCCGGAGGTGCGCCCGGGCCGGGGATGCGGGCCCGGGATGGAAGGGAAGGTACCGCCTCGCTCCGACCCTGTCAGCGAAACCGCCCCTCGCCTCCGGAACGGGAGGCGTCCAGACGCCGAGTGTCGCGCGACGAGGGACCGGGGAGGCGGGGACGGGCGGCGGCCGCTCGGAGATGCAGGCTCCGCGGAGCGCACCCTTCCTCCGTCCCCGTGACCGAGGACGAAGGGAGAGCGGCGCGCCGTCGGTTCAGGACTGGGAAGGGGGATTCAGGACACGGTCCATCCGGGCGGCGATGTCGGCGAGGCGGTCACGCTTGCCGCCGCCCACTTCGGCGGTGGCCCACCCCGCGAAGCCGATGGCATCCAGCGCGGCGCGGACCTGCGGCCAGTCGCAGTCCCCATCGCCGATCTCGACCCCGAACCCCTTCCAGAGCCCCTCGTCGTTCCGACGCTTGCGGCTGAACTCCTTGATGTCGAGCTTGAGGATCCGGGGGCCGAGGACCTCGATCCAGTGGTGGGGCCAGCCGAAGTTCACGATGTTGCCGACATCGAAGTACCATCCCACCGACGCACTCTCGAATTCGTCCACGTAGCGCGCCGCCTCGAGGGGCGAGAGCAGGAAGCCGTTCCAGACGTTCTCGAAGGCGATCTTGATGCCGAGCTCCTCCGCGAGGGGGAGGACCTTGCGGATCTCCTCCTGCGAGCGGCGGTACGCATCCGCATAGGAGATGTCGCGGTTCACCACCGCCGGGACGAGGAGGACGCTGGAGGCGCCGTAGGCCTTCGCATCGCGCAGCGCGGTCTCGAGACCGGCCCGCCCCTCGTCCCGCACCTTCGCATCCGGATGGGAGAGGGGCTTGCCCCAGTGGACCGAGTCGACCACGCCGTGGATCGGCAGGCCGCTCTCATCCCGCGCCGCGATCACCTCCTCGAGGGAGAGACCGTTCGGGGAGTCGAGCTCGATGCCGTCGAAGCCGAGCTCCTTCACCAGCCGGAACTTGTCGAGGAGGGTCTCCCCCTCCCCCACCATGCCGATCTTCACCGCCTTGCGGATCGGTGCGCGGACCTCACCGCTCCCGGCGAGGAGGTCGCCGGTGAGGACTCCCGTCGCGGCGAGGGCACCGGCGGTGACGCCGGCCACCTTGATGAAGTCACGACGGTCGAGTTCGGAGTTCTCCACCTAGCTCACCTTTCCACGGCCCGGGATCGGGACCGGGTTCGTCGCGAAGTCGTGCCAACCCCACTCCTGCGGCCCCGGCATGATCGACTCCTCCGACTCGAGGGCCTCCTGCCAGGTGATGACGCGGCCGGAGTAGGCGGCCATGCGCCCCATGATCGCGCAGAGGGTCGAGTTCGCCATCCACTCGCCGTCGTTGTGCGGCTTCCCGGAGCGGATCGCGGCGAAGAGCTCGTCGTGCTCCTGCTGGTACATGTCCTTGCCCCGGCCGTCGTAGCGCCACTGGTTGGAGCCGCCCGTGATCTCGTGGCGGTTCCAGTCCATGTACGCCTGACCGAAGGCCCCGATGAAGAGATCCGAGTTGTCGTTCGCGCAATTCGGGATCTGACGGGACATGTGGAAGCCCCGGACCCCGGAGGGGAACTCGTAGGTGAGCGCGAAGTGGTCGTAGATGTTCCCGGAGCTCTCCCCTTCGCGGGCGATCCGCCCCCCGACTCCGGTGACCCGGTCGGGGACCTCGCCGTTCATCACCCACGCGACCCACATCATCTTGTCGAGGGAGTGGACCGCCTGCTCGACGAGGTGGTCGCCGCTGAGGTGATCGAAGTGCTGCCAGTTGCGGAGCTGGAACTCCCAGTCGCTCCACTCCGGCTTCCGGTCGTGGCGACCGAGGGGGCCGGTGTTGTAGGTCGTGTAGATCGTGCGCAGGTCGCCGATCCGCCCGTTCTCGATCTCCGCCATGGTGGCGCGCTTGGCGTGGTGGTAGCGCCAGCAGAAGCCGGACATCAGCGAGAGGGACTTCTCCTTCGCCCGCTTCGCCGCCTCGAGGACCATGCGGACCCCCGGGCCGTCGGTCGCCATCGGCTTCTCGCAGAACACGTGCTTCCCGGCGTCGATCGCCGCGGTGAGGTGCCACGGGCGGAAGCCCGGAGGCGTGGCGAGGAGGACCACATCGACGCCGCTGTCGATGAGGCGCTGGTAGGCGTCGAAGCCGACGAACTTCCGCTCCGGCGTCACCTGACAACGGGGGTGGATCGGCTTCTCCGGCTTCTCCTCCTCGTCGTCGGTCTCCTCCTCCTTCGGCCAGAGGCCGTTCGAGATGTTCCGCAGGGAGCGGTCGAGCTTCGGCTCGAAGACATCCGCGAGGGCGTGAAGGACCGCCCCCTCATCCGCGCGCAGAGCCTGCAGGGCCGCGCCGGTGCCGCGCCCGCCGCAGCCCACGAGGCCCACCTTCAGCGGAGGGAGCGTCGAGCCGGTCGCCTCCTGGGCGGCCGCGGTCGCGGAGAGGGCGCCGCCCCCGATGATCGGCACCGCCGCGAGGGCCGCCGACGTCTGAACGAAGCGCCGCCGGGAGAGGAGCGCGTCGCGCTCATCGGGGCGGAGGTGGTCGGCGTGAGGTCGGGGGTCGTTCATCGGATCTCCTTCTCCGGTGCCTCGAGGGCACCGCTGTCGGTTGTCCCGGCGGCCGCCGGGGAAGGACCGGAGGCCGCGCCGGGGCCCCGAGCGCTCGAGCGCTCGTCGGGGGTCCCCGCATCGGGGGTCTCGCTCCCCTCCGGGACGGAGGGGGCGGGGTATTCACGAAGGACGCGAAGCCCCGCGAACGGAGCATCGGAGAGCCACCAGCGGCTCTTCGGGACCTGGGGGTCGGTCACCTGCCAGGACTCGTCGGGGCGCGCGATGGCGTCGATCGTCACCTCGTCCGCCGGGCTCTCGAAGTTCCCGCCGCAGAGCACGACCTTCCGCTTCCCCTCGGGGGTCACCTCGACGCACCACTCCCCGGCGTTGCCGAGGATGTCGTGGAGACCCCACGCGTTCGGCTTCTTCTGACGGACGGGGTGGGTGGTCCAGTCCGCGTTCCCGTCGAACCACGCGTACTCCCCGAGGGATGCGGGGTCGTCGCCGAAGGGGTAGCGCGCCGGACTCCCCGCCGCGGCGGCGTGCCGCCACTCGGTGACCGTGGGGAGCCGATAGGTGTGGCCCGTCTTCGCCGAGAGCCAGCGGCAGAACTGCTTGGCGCTGCGGTAGCTCGAGCTGATCACGGGGTAGCCCTCGTGACCGAAGCCACGATCGGGAGGGATGTAGGGCTTGCTCGGGCGCGTGTACGCGTCGACCGAATCCCCCTCCCGGTCCCGCGCGCCATCGATGCCGAAGATGAAGAAGTCGAAGGCATCCCAGGTGATCTCGCACTCCGACATCCAGAAGCCGGGCTTTCCTTCGGCCGGAGGGATCGGCACCATGCGAAGGGAGACCCCGGTGCCGGGGATCTGCTCGGAGTAGGCCTCCCGCGCGGCCTCCCCCGCGTTCCCGACCTGCGCCCCATCGTCCGCACCGCCATCCGCGGCGAGGCGCCCCGCGAGGGGCGGGGAGGAGAGGAGCAGCAGGGGGAGCAGCAGCGCGACCAGGGAGCGGAGCCAAGGAGTCGACAAGTGATCACCCTCTCACAGGATCCGTGCCCGCGGCGACCCGGTCCCGGTCGACCCGCGTCCCCCCGTCTCCGACGCGCCGCGCTCGCGCTGCTCCTCCTGTCGGGGAGCGGCTGCGCGGGGGCCCCCGAGGGCGGCCGGGAGGGGGTGCCCGTCGCTCCGGTGCAAGTCGCGCAGGAGGCGGGACGGCATGAGTATAGCCGCCCGGCCATGGGGGTTCACGCCCGCATTGTCCTCCACACCCCCGATCGAGCCCACGCCGAGGCCGCGGCCCGCGCCGCGTTCGAGGAGATCGCCCGCCTCGAGCGGCTCCTCAGCGACTACGACGAGACGAGCGAGCTGCGCCGGCTCGAGGAGCGCCTGCAGGTCGGCGTCTGGACCGAGCTCTCCCCCGCGATGCTGGAGGCGTGGACCATCGCCGTGCGCCTCGCCACGGAGACGAGCCTCGTCTGCGATCCCACCCTGGGGGCCGTCACCCGGCGGTGGCGCGAGGCCCGGGCGGCGGGGGCGCCCCTCTCCGAACAGGAGATCGCGAGCCTCCGTAGCGCCACGGGGCTCACCCTCATCGACCTCGACCGGGGTCGGGGAAGGCTGCGCGTCCGCGCGCCCGGGGTGCGCTTCGACTTCGGCGGGATCGGCAAGGGGCTCGCGGCGGATGCGGCGCTGCGCGTCCTCCGCGCCCGCGGCTGTCCCGCCGCGCTCGTCGATGTGGGGGGGGACATCGCCTGCGGGGAGCCTCCCCCCGGTCGAGACGGCTGGGTGATCGGACTCGATCGCGGCGCTGGAGAGGAAGAGGTCCGAGTGACGATCGCCCGCTGCGGGATCGCGACGAGCGGAGACCGGGAGCAGGGGCTCGATGTCGACGGGGTCCGGCTCTCCCACATCGTCGATCCGAACTCGCGACAGCCCCTGCGCGATGCCCCGCAGCTCACCGTGCTCGCTCCCGATGCCGCCCGGGCGGACGCCTGGGCGACGGCGCTCTCGGTCCGCCCCGACCTCGCGGCGGGGATCCGCGGACGCCCCGGCTATCGGGTCTGGATCGAAGGCGAGTGACCCGTCGGGGATGCGACGCGCCCCCCGGGGCGTCGCCGCACCGGGGGGCTCGTCGGGGGTGATCGGGCTTCCGCGCTCTGCCGAGGAGCCGCCGGGGAGCCGCCGAGCCGAGGTCAGAGGAGGGGCGTCCGCCCCGGCACCGCGACCTCGGCCACCGGGTTCGGGCCGAACGCCCAGCTCTTCGGCAGAAGGTCGAGGTTCGACTCGAGGGCCTGCTCCCAGGTGATCGTCTTCCCGGTGTAGGCGCTCATCCGCCCCATGATCGCGGTCAGGGTGCTCTCGGCGATCCGCTCCCCCTCGGCGAGGGGCTCGTTCCCTCGAATGCTCGCGATGAGATCGGCGTGCTCCTGCTCGTAGGGGTTCCGCTCCTGCCCCTCGAAGCGCCAGCGACCCTCGCCGCTGATCGTCCGATGGGCGTCGGAGGTCCCCTTCGTGCCGACGAGCTGCTCGCCGACCCGGCCCGCGCAACCATCGATCTGCCGGCACTGGCTCGTGACGCGGACGCCGTCGCCGTACTCGTACTCGATCGCGAAGTGGTCGAAGATGTTCCCGTACTTCTCCTCGGTGCGGACCTGTCGCCCGCCCATCCCCATCGCCTTCGTCGGCGGGCCGCCGAAGGCCCAGTTCATCACATCGATGTTGTGGACATGCTGCTCGACGATGTGATCGCCGCTGGTCCAGGTGAAGTAGAGCCAGTTCCGGAGCTGCCACTCGATGTCGCTGTACTCCGCCTTGCGGTCGTGCACCCAGAGTCCGCCCTGATTCCAGTAGCAGAAGCCGCCGACCAGCTCACCGATCGCGCCATCGTGGATCCGCTCCATGGTCGCGAGATACGAGGCCTGATGGCGTCGCTGGGTCCCCGCCACCACCGCGAGCCGCTTCCGCTTCGCGAGCCGGCTCGCCTCGATCACCTGCCGGACCCCGGTCGGATCGACCGCGACCGGCTTCTCCATGAAGACATGCTTGCCGCGGGCGATCGCCTCCTCGAAGTGGATCGGGCGGAAGACCGGCGGCGTGGTGAGGATGACGAGGTCGACATCGTCGAGCGCGCAGATCCGCCGGTAGGCGTCGAAGCCGGAGTAGAGCCGATCCCCCGTCACCTTCCACGCATCCCCGAGGCGCTCGGAGAGATGCCGGCGCCCATCCTCGAGGCGGTCGGCGAAGAGGTCCCCGATGGCCACGAGCTCGACCCCCTCGGAGGAGCGGACGCAGTTCTCAGCCGCGCCGCGTCCGCGCCCGCCGCAGCCGATGAGACCGACCCGGATCGTGTCGCTCCCGGCCGCGTGCACCGGCGCGGCAGCGGCGAGGGGGCCGAGGGCGATCGCGGTCGAGAGCGCCGCCCCCTGCTTCAGGAAGGTCCTGCGGTCGGTCTCGTCGCCGCTGCTCCCGGGATGCGCACCCATCCCGCTGCTCCACTGCTCCATCGCGCTCCTCCTCACTGCTGCGTCGTCGCTCCGTGATCCCAGTGCGCCGCGTCGAAGGAGATCGTCTCCCCCGTGGTCACCGCCCGCTGGGCCAGCACTCCCATGACCGTCGCCCGATACCCCTCCTCGATGGAGGTGGCGACCTCCTTCCCCTCCCCGATCCCCTGGAAGAAGTCGGCCAGGGCGTAATGGAGGGGGTCGTTCGGCAGTCCGATGCCATCCTTGAGCTTCCCCTGGGACGCGAGCTGGGTCGCGTTGGCGATGAGGATGATCCCCTCGTCGCGGTGAATGCGCTCCCGCGTCGCGTAGACCTCCCACCCCTGGGTCGGGGCGTCCGCCTCCTTGAACATCCAGGCGTGGGTGCGCGCGAGGCGGATCGAGGCGTTGAGGCCGTGGAAGACCTCGAAGCTCGACTCGTAGGAGCTCCCCAGGGATGCCTCGAACTGCAGCGCCGCGCCCGAGGGGTAGCGCAGGGTCAGGTCGACCGTGTCCGCCACCGTGCGACCGTCGGGCCACGCGAGCACCCGCCCGCCCCCGGACACCGTGAGCGGGAGCTCGTCGGTGTACCAGTGGACCGTGTCGAAGGCGTGGGTGCCCCACTCCCCCGGGAGGCCGAGGGAGAGCTCGGGGTCGAGGCGCCAGTTGCGGGCGGCGGCGCGGGACGGATCGGGACTCGGGATCCGCCAGCTCGTCTTCTTCATCGAGATCGAGCGCATCGAGAGGAGCTTTCGCACCGCGTCGCTGCGGAAGAACTCGCGCGCGTGGTCGTAGACCGGGTTCGCGCGAGCGGTGAGCCCCGCGGCGACGACCCGACCTCCGCTCTCCCGCGCGCTCGCGGCGGCGGCGACGATGCCGCGGGCGTCCTCGATGGTGTGGGCGAGGGGAGCCTCGCAGTACACGTGCTTCCCGCCGGCGAGCGCCTCCTCCACGACCGCCCGATGGAGGTGCGTGGGGGTGGCGACGATGACGGACTCCACCTCGGGGGAGCCCTCGAGGAGGGCGGTGATGGAGTCGTACTGCTTCGCCTCCGGCACGCGCTTCCCCCCCCCCCGCAGGCGGGAGGGATCGACATCGGCGATCGCGCCGACGGTGAGGCCGTCGATCTTCTTCAACTCGCCGAGGATCTTCCGCCCCCACGGGCCGACCCCCACCAGCGCGGTGGTGTGCGGGGCGAGCGGCTCCCGGGCGAGCAGGGAGAGGTCGGGGACGAGCGCCATCGCGGCGAGGGCGCCCGCCGAGTGGGCGAGGAAGGTGCGACGATCGGTCTCGGGGGACATGGGTGCTCCCAGGGCTGGACCTCGATTGGCTCCCGCCGGGCGAGAATCGCGCGGCGAGGGAAGGAAGCAGGATAGTCGACCGGAGACCGTTTGAGGAGCACCCGTCGGGGGGCGCCCCGCGAGGAGAGAGCGCGGAGGCTCAGCGCGGGGGCGGGGAGAACGCCCCCCGCGGGTCGGAGCGATGGGTCACCTCGGTGGGAGTCTCCCCATCGGTGAGCCCGGCGAGGACGGAGAGGCTCTCCGGGGTGCGGGATGGCAGCGCGCGCACCACCCACGCGGTCGCCCACGCGTCCGCCACCGCCGCCGAGTCCCCCACCACCGCCGCGAAGCGGTCCACGCTCCCCGGCCTCCCCGTCCGGGGGTCGAGGACATGTCCCCCGCCTCCGATCGCCGCGCCCCGGCCGTGGCCGGCGGAGACGCCGAGCGCCGCATCCCGCAGTCGGACCGAGGGGATCCGCCCCTCGCGGTCGAGGGCGATCGGCCAGCCGTCCGAGTCCGGAGGCGTCCCGATGGCGAGGACGCCGCTCGTCCCCCCGTGGATCAGGGCGCAGGGGACCCCCGACTCCCGGAGGGACTCCCCCGCCCGGTCGAGGGCCACCCCCTTCGCGAGCGCGCCGAGGTCGAGCTCGACCCGGGGATCGAGGAAGCGCACCGTCCCGGCGCCCGGATCGAGCTCCACCGCCCCCATCCCCGGGAGCGGCGCATCCGCCGACGCGCGGGCGGAAGCTCCCGGATCGGTGTCGGGACGGGAGGGGCGGAACCCATGGGTCCGCATCGCCGCGCCGGTCGTGGGGTCGAAGGTCCCGTCGGTCGCCTCCCACAGGGATCGGGCGAGGGCGAGGACCTCGAAGGTCTCCCCGTCGATCGGGACGGCGCGCCCCGCCGCGAGGCGGTTCACCCGGGTGAGCAGGCTCCCCGGATCGAAGGCGCTCCACCGCGCGTGGAGCTCGAGGATCTCCTGAAACGCCACCTCCCCCGCCGACCGGAGGTCGGCGGGGGAGGCACCGGAGAGGGCCGCCTCGAAGCGGGTCCCCATCGCATGGATCGCGAGTCGTTCGAAGCCGGGGAGGTGGGTCACCGGATCGGTGTCCCTCCTCAGACCGCGGAGCCGCGCATCGTCTTCGGATCGAAGGTGAACGCCTTGCCCTCCCACATCGAGCGGGTGGCGAGGTCGACGACGACCATCACCTGGGTCCCGAGCTCGACGTCGGCGAGCGGCTTCCGGCGGGAGCGGATGCAGTCGAGCCAGTCGCGGCGGTGGGCATCCTGGTCGTTCCCGATGTTCGGGCACTCGACCGTCTCCTCGTCGATCTCGTCGGCGAAGAGGCGCTCCGGCCGCATCTCGCAGTGGGCGCCGTTGAGGAAGATGTTCCCCTCGTGACCGCGGATCATCGTCTCGAGGCCCTGCTCGTTGCAGGTGGAGCCCGCCACGATCATGGTGTGCCCCTTCTCGAACTGGACCTCGATGTTCACCTGGTCGTGGTTCTCCATCGCCTTGTCGATGTAGTGGCCGCCGATCGCCTGGACGCGGGTCGGCCAGCCCTGATCGAGCGCCATCATCAGCGGGGTGATCTGGTGCACGAGGAGATCGCCCACGATCCCGGTCGAGTAGTCCTTGTAGCGGCGCCAGCGGGCGTAGACGTGGGGATCCCACGCGCGCTCGCCGAGCGGGCCGCACCAGCGCTCCCAGTCGAGGTTCTCGCCCGGCTTCCAGTAGTCCTGGATCGCGTAGTAGAGCCACTCCCCGTTGCGGGAGTTGCGGCAGTAGCTCGTCTGGCTGAAGACCGGCTTCCCGATCTTCCCGTCCGCGATCATCTTCTGCGCGGCCTGGAACTTCGGGAGCTGCATCTTCTGGGTGCCGACCTGCAGGAGCATGTCCGGGTTCGCCTGCATCACCCGACGCAGGCGCACCGCCTCGGGGAGGCGGAGGGTCATCGGCTTCTCGACGTAGACATCCTTGCCGGCGAGGATCGCGTCCTCCGCCATCTTCGCGTGCCAGTGCTCGGGGCTGGCGACGAGCACGCCGTGGATGTCCGGGCGCGCGAGCATCTCGGTGTAGTCGACGTAGGCGGTGCAGCTGTCCGCTCCCTGCGCCTCGTCACAGATCCGCTTCGCGGTCTCCCGGCGGGTCTGCTCGACCTCGGCGATCGCGACGATCCGCACCTGCTGCTGCCCCTGCTTCGCCATGCTGAGGAAGGAGCGGACGTGGCCGGTGCCCATGCCACCGGGGCCGATCACGCCGATGCGAACCACGCCATCCTCGCCCACCGGGGTCCGATTGGAGGCGGCGCCGATCGGGGCCTCGTTCGCGAAGAGGGAGTCTCCCGGGAGGGAGCCGAAGAGAGCGGCGCCCGCGGCGGCCGCTCCGGAGCGGACGAGGAAGTCACGGCGGGAGGGGCTGCCTCCCGGCTCCGGCGTGCGAGGGTTCTCGGGCTGGTTCATGTCACGATCCCTTCCCGCCGGTGGGGCTCGGGGTCGACCCTCCACCGGACTTCGGATTCTTCAACGGTCCCCCCTCGAACTCCCGGCTCACCAGGAGCTCGCGGTGGACCTTCTCGAGCAGCTTCTTCGTGCGGATGATCCCCTCCATCTCGGAGATCCCTCCGCCCTCGAACTCGATCCCGACCCAGCCGCGGTAGCCCGCGGCGAGCACGAGGCGCATCATCCTGCGATAGTCGGTCTTCGTCTCATCGCCATCCTCGTCGAAGGCGTGGGACTTGGCGCTGACCGCCTTGGCGAACGGCATCAGCTCCTCGATCCCCCGGTAGCGGTCGTACCACTCCCCTCCGCCGAGATGGAAGTTCCCGAAGTCCGGGAGCGTCCCGCAGCGCGGGTGGTCGACGGTCCGCATCACCTCCGCGAGCCAGGAGCCATCCGAGGAGAGCCCCCCGTGGTTCTCGACGATCACGTTCAGCCCGAAGGTGTCGCCGAGCTCGGTGAGGCGGCGGAGGCCATCCGCGGCCCGCCCGACCTGCTCCTCCCGGGTCCCCGCGCTCGCGGCGTTCACCCGGATCGAGTGACACCCGAGCGCCTGGGCCGCCGCGAGCCAGGGGCGGTGGTTCTCGATCGCCTTCGTGCGGGCCCCCTCGTCGGGGTCCCCCAGTCGACCGAGGCCGTCGCACATGATGAGCAGACTGCGGACCCCCTGATCTTCGCAGGTGGAGCGGAGCGCCGCGAGGTACTTCTCGTCGGCCACCTGCTCCCGGAAGAAGGAGTTCACGTACTCCACCGCCTCGATCCCGCACACCTCCCGCGCGCTGCGGACGAAGCCGGGGGTGTCCATCTCCCCGGAGCGCAGCGTCCGGTGCAGGGACCACTGGGCGAGGGAGATGCGGTAGAGGCGCTTCGGCTCCGGCCCCGCCCCCCGCAGCAGCTGCGGGGCGAAGG
>JAFMMO010000036.1 GCA_017859655.1 Pseudomonadota bacterium
TCCCCCTTCCGGGAGTGTAGTCCATGGTCAGTTACACGGAAATCTGGACGGTCCCGTTCTCGCAGCCGTTCTCCGGAAGCCCGAAGGCGACTAGGTTCTTGCTCTCCGTCGAACTACTGGTGAGCGTTTGGCGGCTCCTCCCTCAGTACTTTAGAGATCGCGCCCTGATGATCCGCCCCACGCCGAGAAGGTGGAGCAGGCGCTGGCCGAGCGCCTCCGCGAGAGAAGAAGGATGGGCCGTCTGGGAGGGTTGATCGTCACCGACAAGCGGACTCCTGCGAAAGGAGGGGCAGGACATCCGCTCGACGATATCCTGAGACCGTTCCGGTCGGGGCCTTGTGGTCCAGTCGAAACCGTTGCCGGTGAGCCCGCCCCGGAGAGGCTGAATCATGCTCAACAACACACTCTTCGACTCCTCGACTCCCGGTGATCTCTTCAGACCACTGGGGGGAGGCGGTGGAGTCCTCGCGCTCTCTCTTCTGCTGCTCCTCCTCGGCTGCACCCCCATCCCCTCCGTCGTCGATCGTCCCGAGACCTCCTTCGACATCGTCATCTACGGCGGCAGCTCCGCCGGAGTGGCCGCGGCGCTCGAGGGGGTGGCGGCAGGGTCTTCGGTGGTGCTGCTCGCGCCCGAGGGGCGGCTCGGGGGGCTGACGACGAGCGGGCTCGGGTGGACCGACTCGGGGGAGAAGGCCGCCATCGGGGGGATCGCGCGCGACTTCTATCGGCGGGTGAAGGCGCACTACGACCAGCCCTCCGCCTGGGTGCATCAGGAGGCGGCCTCCTACTCCCGCTACCGGCCGGCGGATGATGCGATGTGGACCTTCGAGCCGAAGGTCGCGCTCTCCATCGTCGAGACCATGGTCGCCGAGGCGGGGATCCCCGTGCGTCTCGGCGCGACCCTCCAGCGGGTGCGGCGCACCGGGGGGCGGATCACCTCCATCGACCTGACCGACGGGACGCGCGTCTCCGGGCGCGTCTTCATCGATGCGACCTACGAGGGGGACCTCCTCGCCGCGGCCGGGGTCGCCTTCACCTTCGGGCGGGAGGGGGAAGGGGAGTTCGGCGAGTCCCTCGCCGGGATCCGCCCGGAGCGGAATGTCCACCACCACCGCTTCACCGTCGCGGTCGATCCCTACCGCGTGGCGGGGGATCCCGCCAGCGGACTGCTGCCGGGGATCGACGCCGGGGCGCTGCCGGCGGCGGGGACCGGGGATGACCGGATTCAGGCGTACTGCTTCCGCGTCTGCCTCACCGATGTGCCGGAGAACCGCATCCCCTTCGAGAAGCCCGCGGACTACCGACCGGAGGAGTACGAGCTCCTCCTGCGGAACTTCGAGGCGGGGGACGACCGGCGGCCGCTCACCCTCGATCGGATGCCGAACGGCAAGACCGACACGAACAACAAGGGCGCCGTCTCCACCGACGCCATCGGGCTGAACCGCGGCTTCGCCCTCGCCTCTCCGGCGGAGCGGGCGCGGATCACCGCCGATCACGAGCGCTACCAGCGGGGCCTCCTCTGGACCCTCGCCCATCACCCGCGGGTGCCGGAGAAGATCCGCGCCGAGATGTCCCAGTGGGGGCTCCCCGCGGACGAGTTCCCCGAGACGGGGGGGTGGCCGCCGCAGCTCTACCTCCGCGAGGTGCGCCGCATGGTGGGGGAGCGGGTGCAGACGCAGCAGCACGTGCAGAACCTCGCGCCGATTCCCGACCCGGTCGGACTCGGCTCCTACAACATCGACAGCCACAACTGCCGGCGCTACATCACGGCGGACGGGCGGGTGCGGAACGAGGGGGATGTGCAGGTGCGCCTCGAGGCGCCCTATGCCATCGGCTACGCCTCCCTCGTCCCCCGGCGTCAGGAGCTCGGGAACCTCATCGTCCCGGTCTGCGTCTCCGCGACCCACATCGCCTACGGGTCGATCCGCATGGAGCCGGTCTTCTGGATCCTCGGGCAGAGCGCCGGGGCGGCGGCGACGATCGCCGCGCAGGAGGGGGTGGCGGTGCAGGAGGTTCCCTACTCACGCCTCCGGGCCCGCCTCCTCCAGCGCGGCCAGGTCCTCGATTGGCCCGTGAGCCCCTGAGGGAGCTGCCCCACCGGGCTCGGGAAGGGGCGGTTCAGGAGGAGGAGGCGCGGCTCGGGATCGGGTCGCGCAGGTAGCGGACGAGGCCATCCGCGAGGCCGCGGATGAACTTCTCCATCCCCTCGTCGGTGCAGTTTCCGGCCTCGTCGAAGACCTCCTGCACCTTCGGCACGGAGACCGCGCCCGGCAGGGGGAGCCCGCCGACATGGGAGATGATCCCGCGGAGCTGGCCGAGGGTCTGGATCGCCCCGATCACCCCCGCGGCCACCCCGAGCATCGCGACCGGCTTGCCGGCGAGACCGTTCGGGTAGCCGAGGTTCTCGATGATCCGCTTCAGCACGCTCGAGATCGAGCCGTGGTACTCGGGGCTCGCGAGGATCACCCCGTCCGCGGCGCGGACCGCCTCCTGGAAGGCGAGGAGCTCCGGGCCCCCGCCGTCGAGGCCCGGGGCGGGCCACTCGATCGTCACGGGGTCGACGAGCTGCACCTCGACCCCCTCCGTCCGTTCCAGTTGATCGACGACGACGCGCAGGGCGCGCATCGTGTAGTTGTCGGGGCGCACGCTGCCGCCGATGGCGATGATCTTCAGGGGAGCGGTGGGGGTCATGGTCGACTCTCTTTCAGAGGATGGGCCTGCGGGCGGCGGACGAGCCTACTCCAGCGAGGGGGAGGATCCAATGATCCCGGCGCGGGGCTCGCCTCAGGCGAGGAGACCTTCGATCACCTTCCCGTGAACATCGGTCAGCCGGAACTCGCGCCCCTGGTACGGATAGGTGAGGCGGGTGTGGTCCACTCCGAGGAGGTGGAGGATCGTGGCCTGCAGGTCGTGGACATGGACCGGATCGCGGGTGATCCGCACCCCGAACTCATCGGTCTCGCCATGGACATGTCCCGGCTTCACCCCGCCGCCGGCGAGCCAGATCGTGTAGCAGTGGGGATGGTGGTCGCGCCCGAGGTACTTCGAGCCGTTCCGCTCCTCGTTCATGGCGGTGCGCCCGAACTCCCCCGTCCAGACGACGAGGGTCTCGTCGAGGAGCCCCCTCCGGTCGAGGTCGCGCAGGAGGGCGGCGATGGGACGGTCGGTCTCCCGACACTTCTTCGGGAGCTGGGTGATGATGTCGTCGCTCGGGTTCGTCCCGTGGGTGTCCCAGCCCCAGTCGAAGAGCTGCACGAAGCGGACGCCGGACTCCACCAGGCGTCGGGCGAGGAGGCAGTTGTTCGCGAAGCTCGCCTCCCCCGGGCTCGCCCCGTACTCCTCGATGATCGCCGGGGTCTCCCGGCCGATGTCCATCACTCCCGGCACCTCGACCTGCATGCGGAAGGCGAGCTCGTACTGCTCGATCCGCTCGAGGGTCGCGGGGTCGCCGGTGCGCTCCGCCTCCAGCTCGTTCAGTCGGGCGAGGGTGTCGAGGGCGCGGCGCCGGGTCGCGCGGTCGATCCCGGCCGGGTCGCCCACATAGAGGACCGGGTCGCCGGTGGAGCGGCACTGGACGCCCTGGTGGACGCTGGGGAGAAAGCCGCTCCCCCAGACACTCTTCCCGGCGCTCGGGGTCTTGCCCCCGGAGACGAGGACGACGTAGCCGGGGAGGTCCTCGTTCTCGGTGCCGAGCCCCCAGGTCGCCCAGCTCCCCATCGAGGGGCGGCCGAGGCGGGGAGAGCCGGAGTAGAGGAAGAGCTGGGCGGGAGCGTGATTGAACTGATCGGTGTGCATCGACCGGATGACGCAGCAGCGGTCGATCTCGCCGGAGAGGTGGGGGAGGAGCTCGCTCACCTCGATCCCGCTCCCGCCGTGGTGGGCGAAGGAGTAGGGGGAGGCGAGGATCTTCGGGTGTCCCTTGATGAAGGCGAAGCGCTCTCCTTCGAGGAAGGACTCCGGGCACTTCTGCCCGTCGAGGGGAGCGAGGGCGGGCTTCGGGTCGAAGAGGTCGTGCTGCGGCGGAGAGCCCGCCATGTGCAGGACGATCACCCGCTTCGCCCGAGGCGCGAAGTGGGGGGTGCCCGTCGGGAGCGTCGGCGACGCGGCCGACAGGGAGGGGAGGAGCCCATCCCCTCCGAGGAGCTCGCCGAGGGCGATCCCCCCCAGCCCGGCGCCGACCGAGGAGAGGAAGTGGCGGCGGGTGACCCGGCGCGGATCGCGGGCGAGGAGCCGCTCGAGAGGGTCGGTCTCCCGGGGATCGAGGGGCATCCGGCTCTCCTCCTTCATGGCCGCGTCCAGACTTCATCGAGCTGGAGGATCACCTGCGCGGCGATGACCAGGGCCGCGAGCTCCGCGGAGGCCACGCCCTCCGGCGCGGTGACCCCGGCGCTGCGGAGCAGGGCGTCGGCGCGGGAGGGGTCCGCCGCGAGGATCTCCCGCTCCCCCTCGAGGAGCGCCTCGAGGAGGCTCCGCTCCTCGGCTTCGGGCCAGCGGGCGGTCGCACGACGGAAGCCGTGGGAGAGCGCTGCGCCTCGATCCTCCGGGACGGCCTCGAGCATGCGGAGCGCGAGCCCCCCCGCCGCCTCGACGAAGACCGGGTCGTTCATCGCGACGAGCGCCTGCAGCGGCGTGTCGGTGCGGATCCGGCGGGCGCTGCACACCTCGCGGCTCATCGCGTCGAAGAGCATCGCGCTGGGGTAGGGGCTCGTCCGACGCCAGTAGGTGTACAGGGAGCGCCGGCGCCGGTCTTCCCCCTCGCTCTCCATCCAGCTCGCGCCGTTGTAGACGACCTGCCAGATGCCGGGGGGCTGGGGGGGGAAGACGGGCGGACCGAACTTCTTCGGGGAGAGGATCCCACCGATGGCGAGGGCCTGGTCGCGGAACATCTCGGCGGGGAGCCGGGTGCGGGAGGAGCGGATCAGCCAGCGGTTCTCCGGGTCGATCGTGCGCCCCTCCGACTCCATGAGGGCGGTGGCGCGGTAGGTGCGACTCGTGACGATGTGCCGAAGGAGCGGCTTCAGCCGACGGTCGCTCGCCCGGTAGACCGCGACGAGCTCGTCGAGGAGCCGGGGGTGGCTCGGCACCGCGCCCTGGGTCCCGAGGTCCTCCACCGTCTCGACGAGCCCGCGGCCGAAGATCCGCTCCCAGGTGCGGTTCACCTGCACGCGGTCGGTGAGGGGGTTCGCATCGTCCACGAGCCAGCGGGCGAGGCCGAGGCGGTCGCGCGGCGCGTCCGCCGGGAAGGGGTGGAAGGCGGCCGGGACAGCGGGGGTGACCTCGGCTTCCTTCTGGAGGAAGTTCCCGAGGGTCAGGACGTGGGTCGTCCTCCGCCGCTCGGGGGGGAGCTCCCGCATCACCGGGACCCGGGCGACCGATCGCTCGAGCTGCGCGAGCTCCTCCCCGATGCGGATCGTCTCCGCGTCCGCGCCGCGGAACGCATCGCGGCCCGCGGGGTGCACCGCGGTGATGAACCCGGCGCGCAGCTCATCCCGCTCGGCGGGGGCGAGGTCGGAGAGACCCCGCCTCGCGAGCTCCTTCAGCCGCTCCGGCACCGGCGCACCCGGGGAGGCGCGGAGGAGGTCGGTGAAGGCGGACAGGGAGTGCACCGGGCGGAGATCGGGCGGGTGCCGGCCGATCTGATGGAGCGAGGCCCACTCCACTCGCCCGCCGCGCTGGGTGAAGGCGACCCCCTGCAGCCGGTCGGTGGGATCGAGGCCGATCTCCGCGGCGGTGAAGGAGCGGGTGGTCCACTCCCCGAGGGGAGGGAGCGCACCGAGGAGGCGGCGCGACTCGCTCCCGCTCACCCCGTTCTCGATCCGGTCCTCTCCCCAGACGACGCGATGCTCCCACCCCTCGTCGCGGGTGTGGATCTGCACCATGACGGTCTCCGGAGGATCCTCCGGGTCGAGCCAGAAGCGCACCTCCAGTCGATCCTCCGTCGTGATCGGGCGTTCGATGAGGGAGCGCGGAAAGAAGACCTGGGTGACCTGGCCATCGTTCCCCCGTGTCTCGACCACGGCGGCGACCCCGCCGCTCGCATCGGTCGGGGGGCGCCACCGCCACGCCTCGAGTCGCCCGTCGACGCGCAGCTCGGCGAAGGGGGGCGTCATTCCCTCCTGCACGACGGGGAGGGAGAGCGGTGCCTCGACCGGCTCTCCGGTGGGCACTTCCGGCGCCGGGGGAAGCTCGAAGCGTGTCGTCGCGGCGACCAGGGCCGCGGCCGCCTCGGCCCGCTCCGCCTCGAGGGCCGCGCGGCGCTCCCGCTGCTCCGCGGTGGCGAAGGGAATCGTCGGCGCCTCGTCGCCGCGATCCGCGTCCTCGGTCTGATTGAAGAACGCGGCGAGGGCGTAGTACTCCTCGCGGGAGAGCGGGTCGTACTTGTGGTCGTGGCACTGGGCGCAGCCGGCGGTGAGCCCCATCCACGCGAGCATCGTCGTGTCGACCCGGTCGAGGACCGCGGCGGTCCGGAACTCCTCGTCGTCCGTCCCTCCCTCGTCGTTCGTCATCGTGTTGCGGTGAAAGGCGGACGCGAGGATGCGCCGCTCGTCCTCCTCGGGGTCGCCGGTGGGGGGGAGGAGATCCCCGGCGAGCATCCGCTCCGTGAACTCGGCGAAGGGGAGGTCCGCGTCGAGGGTGCGGATGAGGAGGTCGCGCCAGGGCCAGATCGTCCGCCCCCGATCCGCCTCGTACCCCTTCGTGTCGGCATATCGCGCGAGCTCGAGCCAGACGCTCGCCCAGCGCTCACCGAAGCTGGGAGAGGTGAGGGTCCGGTCGACGAGCCGCTCCCACGCCCCCGGGGCGGTGTCGGCGAGGAAGGCATCGACCTCCTCCAGGGTGGGGGGAAGGCCGGTGAGGTCGAGGGAGAGTCGGCGGATGAGCGCGGGGCGCGGGGCGGGCGGGCCGATGCCCGGGAGCCCGGCCTCGCGGGCGCGCGTCTCGACCCAGTGATCGATGGGGTGCTCCTTGGCGGGAGGGGAGGCGACCGCGCGGACCGGCTCGAAGCCCCAGTGCGGCGCGTAGTCTCCCCCCTCGGCGATCCAGCGCTCCAGGATCGCGATCTCCGCGGAGGTGAGGGGATCTCCCTTCTCCGGCGGGGGCATCCGGAACGCCGGGTCCTCATCCCGGACGCGGAAGAGGAGCTCGCTCCCCTCGAGATCTCCGGGGACGACCGCGTGGGCATCCCCCCCCGGGAGCGCGGCGCGGGAGCCCTCCTCGGTGTCGAGGCGCAGTCCTCCCTCGCGGGCGGCGGCATCGGGGCCGTGACAGGAGACGCAGCGGGCGAAGAGGATCGGTCGCACCTGCGCGTTGAAGTCGATGGCCCCGGGCTCGACGGGCTCTCCCCCGGCAGAGACGGGGTTCGCCGGGACCTCCGGCTCCTCGGAGGCGATGGCGAGGAGGGCGCCAAGGAGGACGGCGATCGGGATGAAGAGCGGGGAGCGCGGCATCGGGGGTCCTTCTGCGAGGTCGACTCACGGGAAGGCTCAGTCTAACGCGAGTGGCCGGGGCAGGGGAGGGCACACGGGTACGGAGGGGCTCCGACTCACCGCCCCCCGACGGCGGGGGGGATCGGTCGGGAGCCGCAGGTGGGGCAGAGGACCCCGAAGAAGCTCGTCGCGCCGCAGGGGTCGCAGCTGCGACTGCGTTCGATCGCCTCCTCGAGTCGCCGGAACTCGCGCATCGCGATCCGGTGGGCGGACTGGTCGTCGAAGGCGACGACCCCGACCCAGCCCGTCCCGCAGCGACCGCAGGTCCCGGCCTCCCCGCGGAGCTCTCGACAGCCGCGGCACTCCAGCGGCTCCTCGGATCGGACGGTCCCGTGATGGAGGGCCCAGCTGAACTCCGAGTAGTAGAGCTGCTCCCCGATCCAGCCCATCCGGCAGCGTCGGCAGAAGCCGTCGACCTCGACCATCTCCGCGCACTCGAGGCAGATGATCCGCTCGACATCGACCTCGTGTCCGTGGGCATCGAGGGCTTCGTGGAGGGTCGCGCTCGGGACCTCCCGCCCCGCGATCCAGCGCCGGGCGCACTCCTCGCACTCACCGTGCTGGAGGATCGCCTCGGCGCAGCCGCCGCAGTCGGGGGGGGACAACGAGCGCGGGCTCCGGCCCGAGCACCCCAGCAGGGTGCCGAGCAGGAGCCCGCCGAGGATGAGGAGCGCGCGCCGACCCCGGGTCAGGGGCATGCCGCGTGCGCGTCGCAGGTGGTCGTCCCCGCGGCGGCGGGGTCGGGCCCGCAGCTCGGGAAGGGAGGTTGCGGGGCGGCGCCGCCGCTGAAGAGGTAGCCGAGGAGCTGGATCGCATCTCCGATGTCCACGCCCCCGCTCGCATCGATGTCGAGGGCGCTGATGCAGTCGACCTGCACTCCCTGGAAGAGATACCCCAGGGCGGCGATCGCATCGGCGATGGTGACGGTGCCGTCCGCGTTCGTATCCCCCCGCACCATGTCCCCGGATGCGGGAGGGGGAGGCCCGCCCGCGTCGACGTTTCCGGTCGATCCGGCGTAGTTCGTCGGCGAGTTCGGTCCGGTCCCCCAGACGCCGGTGGCGTGATCCTTCTGCAGGGCGCTGGTTCCATCGAGGGGGACGGGGAAGCTGGTCGTGTTCACCGAGTCGTAGACGAAGAGCTCGATCGTGTCCCCCGCGGTCGAGAAGAAGTTGTCGGGGATGATGTGGTCGACCGCCGGAGCTCCGGGGAGCGCGGCGAATCCCGCCGTGCCGAGGAGGATCGAGGTGAAGGCGGTGTTGCCGGTCAGGTTCGCCGGGAAGGTGAACTGGTTTCCGGTGGCGAGGGAGCGCACCCACTTGCCGTTCATCCCGAGCTCGCAGCAGGCCGCGGTCGGCTGATGCAGCTCGATGAACTGGATCGTGCCGTCGGCGTTGCTGAAGACCTCGGAGAGGTCCCAGAGGTGGGAGCCCGCGTCGGCGCGGCCACCCGGGAGCAGCAGGGCGAGGGAGAGGAGCGGCAGCGCGAGGGTCTGCACCGGGAAGCGGGGTCGGAGGCCCCGTTGCGTTCTCATCATGATCGACTCCGTTCCGCGTGCATCGTTCCCCCGCCGGAGGTCCCACCTCCGGACACGGCAAGTCTAACCGCCCCCGGAGCGAGGTTGACGGAGAAGATGCCCCGACAGCCTCGCGGATGGCCCGATTCCGAGTTTCGCTCCGGCGGAGAGACCCTTCCGTCAGGAAAGACAGGTTCCGAGCGGCGGATGGTGTGATTCCGGTTGCGCCGGAGTGGCGACAAGAGAGACTCGACGGGCCCCCTCCCGCTGCTCCCCGAGAGGAGTGATCGATGTTCCTGCGACGCGTGATGGTCCCGCAGCTCCGACTCCTCCCCGTCCTCCTGCTCGCCTCCGGTCTCTCCTCGTCCGCCGAGGCGCAGACACCCCAGCCGGTCCGTCCGGCGGGTGCCCCCAGCGCCCCCCGCATCTCCATCCCGGACCCGCTGCAGGACTGGGGTGAGGTCGTGCGCGGAGCAAGGGTCGAGCATCCCTTCACGATTCGGAACATCGGGACGGAGCCCCTGCGCATCCTGGGGCTGCAGCCCGGCTGCGGGTGCTCGCTGGTGCGGTATCCCGAGGAGCTCCCGCCGGGGGAGGAGGGGGAGATCGTCCTCGGCTTCGAGACCGCGCGATATCCGCGGGACACCTGGAAGGGACGCGCCCGCATCCGCACCAATGACCCGCGGAACCCCCAGATCGAGCTGCACCTCTCGGGGAGGATCATCTCGATGGTGGTCGCGGATCCGCCGAGTGTCCGGCTGACGAACCTCTTCGGCTCACCGCTCGCCGGAGAGGTGCGGATCGGACCCGGCACCGACACGCCCATCGAGGTCATCGGCGCGACAGCCCGCTCGAAGCTGGTGACGGTCGAGAGGGTCGAGCCCCAGGCGGATGGGACGACCCGGCTCCTCCTCACCGCGCCGTCTCGGGGGAAGCCCGGTCGACAGCGGGACAGCGTCACCGTGCGCGTCCGCACGCCGGAGGGGGCGGAGCACTCCCTCGAGTTCGGCGTCCTCCTCGATCACAGCGACGGGGTGCTCCTCTCTCCGCTCGGCACCGTCAGCATCCGGCGCGAGGACACCCTCACCCTCCTTCAGGAGGGGGCGGAGCCGGTGGTGCGGGAGATCCGCCTCACCCCGTGCGCTCCCACCTTCCGCTTCCGTGTCCTCGCGACCGAGCTCGTCGATCTCCCCGCGGACTTCTTCCGGATCGAGAGAGTCGAGGACGAGGCCACCGGTGAGATCCTGGTGAAGCTCCTCCTGTTCCGCTCCGCGGAGGTGCCCTCGATCCGCGGCAAGGTCCGGATCGTGATGGAGGCGGTGGAGGACGGCCGCCCGATCGAGCGGACCGTGCCGATCTTCGCCCTCTTCGGCGAGGCGCCGCCGGAGCCGGTCGGCGTCCCCGAGTTCAAGCCGCTCCCGCCCGACCCGGTGAAGGGTGGCAAGGGAGGTCGGGGCGGACGCCCGTAGAGCCCGCCTTCCTTGTCTCCCTCATGAGCCTGTGATAGCTAGGGGAGGCGATAGGAGGCTCGATGGACCCGGATGCCCGCTCCGATGTGAATGGCTCCCCGCCCGCCGGCCCGGGGGCGGACCCCGAGCCCGGGGGGGCGGCGACCACCTCCCGTGAGCTCTACTGGCGGGCGAACCTGCGCTGGGTCGTCGGCCTGCTCGTCCTCTGGTTCCTCGTCTCCTTCGGCGCGGGGATCCTCTTCGCCCCGGAGCTGAACGAGCACCGCCTGCCGGGCTCCGGCTTCAAGGTCGGCTTCTGGTTCGCCCAGCAGGGCTCGATCTTCAGCTTCGTCCTCATCGTCTTCGTCTACGTGCGCGTGATGAACCGCCTCGACCGTCACTTCGGGGTCGATGAGAAGCGACCGCGCTCCGGTGGCTCTCCGGGGGCCGAGGGGGAGGCGGAATGAACATCCAGGCCTGGACCCTCGTCATCGTCGGGCTGACCTTCGCGCTCTACATCGGGATCGCGATCTGGACCCGGGCCCGCTCCACGGGAGAGTTCTACGTGGCGGGGACCGGAGTTCCGCCGCTGGCGAACGGCATGGCGACCGCGGCGGACTGGATGAGCGCCGCGAGCTTCCTCGGCATGGCGGGGATCATCTCCTTCGCGGGGTACGACGGGAGCGTCTACCTCATGGGCTGGACGGGGGGCTATGTCCTGCTCGCCCTCCTCCTCGCGCCGTATCTGCGGAAGTTCGGCAAGTTCACCGTCCCCGACTTCGTCGGAGATCGCTACTACAGCCAGACCGCCCGGATCGTGGCGGTCGTCTGCGCGATCTTCGTCTCCTTCACCTACGTCGCCGGCCAGATGCGCGGCGTCGGCGTGGTCTTCAGCCGGTTCCTCGAGGTCCCGGTCGAGTCCGGGGTCCTCATCGGAATGGGGCTCGTCTTCTTCTACGCCGTCCTCGGCGGGATGAAGGGGATCACCTACACCCAGGTCGCGCAGTACTGCGTCCTGATCTTCGCCTTCATGGTGCCGGCGATCTTCATCAGCATCCTCCTGACCGGGAATCCCATTCCCCAGATCGGCTTCGGGGGGGAGCTCGCGGGGGAGCTGGGGGAGCGGGTCGCGGCCGGGGAGAGGGTGACCCTCCTCGACAAGCTCGACGGTCTGCACGAGGAGCTCGGCTTCGCGCCCTACACCGACGGGCGGAAGGGCCTCCTCGACATCTTCTGCATCACCCTGGCGCTGATGGTCGGCACGGCCGGGCTGCCGCACGTCATCATCCGCTTCTACACCGTGCCCCGGGTGCGGGACGCGCGCTCGAGCGCGGGCTGGGCGCTCCTCTTCATCGCGATCCTCTACACGACGGCTCCCGCCGTCGCGGCCTTCGCCCGCACGAACCTCCTCGACGCCACCCGGGACGCGGTCTACGACCCGGCGAGAGCGGCGGAGGGGGACAGCGTCGTCCCGGAGTGGTTCCGCACCTGGGAGAACACCGGGCTGATCGCGTGGCTCGACAAGAACGGCGATGGTCGGATCCAGTACACCGGGGGGACCGCCTTCACCACGGCGGACGGGAAGAACAAGCCGGTGTACCTCACCCCGCCCACGGACCCCGCAGGGCGCGGGGTCCATGGGGAGCGGCTCCTCCTCCTCGGGGACGATGGAGTGATGCCGGTCGAGGAGGCGAGGAACGAGCTCTTCATCGATCGGGACATCATGGTCCTCGCGAATCCCGAGATCGCGGGTCTCCCCGCCTGGGTGATCGGGCTCGTCGCCGCCGGTGGGCTCGCCGCCGCCCTCTCCACCGCGGCCGGTCTGCTCCTCGTCGTCTCCACCGCGATCAGCCACGATCTCCTGAAGCGGGCGATCCGACCGGGCATCTCGGAGAGGCAGGAGCTCCTCGCCGCGCGGATCTCGGCCGCGGTCGCCGTCGTCTTCGCCGGCTATCTCGGGATCAACCCCCCCGACTACGTGGCCGCCATCGTCGCCTTCGCTTTCGGCCTCGCGGCCTCCAGCTTCTTCCCCGCCATCTTCCTCGGGATCTTCTCGAAGCGGGCGAACCGCGAGGGGGTCATCGCCGGAATGGTCTGTGGCCTTCTCTTCACGACCGTGTACATCATCGGGTTCAAGTTCCTCGGCTGGAGCAAGGAGAGCTGGCTCTTCGGCATCTCACCCGAGGGCATCGGGAGCATCGGGATGCTCGTGAACTTCGGGGTCGCGATCGTCGTCAGCGCGGTCACCCCGCCGCCGCCGCCGGAGATCCAGGCCCTCGTCGAGGAGATCCGGGTGCCACGGGGGGCCGGAGAGGCGCACGAGATCAGCGCCTGAGTCACCGGTCCCCGGTCCCATTCGCCTCTCGAAGAAGGAGTCCGCTCGATGGTTCTGCTCCGCTCGATCGTGCCCGTCCTCTCCACGCTCGGCCTCCTCCTCTGCCTCTCCTCCGGTGCGGCGGCCCGCCCCGGGGTGGAGGGCGAGGCGCCGCCGCGCAAGCCGCTCCAGGTCTTCATCCTCGCGGGCCAGTCGAACATGCAGGGGCACGCGGAGCTCCGGACGATCGATGCCATGACTCTCGATCCCCACACCGCGGAGCTGCTTCCGCTGATGCGCGACGCGGCCGGAGAGCCGCGGGTGTGCGAGCGGGTCTGGATCAACTCCCTCGGCTCCGCGCCGGAGGTGCGGACCGGTCCGCTGACCGTCGGCTTCGGAGCGCAGGGGAGGCAGCCGAAGTTCGGCCCCGAGTTCACCTTCGGCCTCTACGCCGAGAAGCTGCTCGACGCGCCGATCCTCATCATCAAGACGGCGTGGGGGGGGAAGAGCCTCCACACCGACTTCCGTCCCCCGAGCGCCGGCCCCTTCATCCTCGGGGAGCGGGCGCGGGCGGAGCTCGAGAAGAAGGGCGCCGATGTCGAGGCGGCCCAGGCGGAGCGCACGCGGGCTTCGGGGGTCTACTATCGGGCGATGATGGAGCACATCCGAGAGGTCCTCTCGGAGATCGAGACCGCGGTGCCCGGCTACGACAGGACCCTCGGTCACGAGCTCGCCGGCTTCGTCTGGTTCCAGGGGTGGAACGACATGGTCGCGTCGGATGTCTATCCCCAGCGGGACCGCGCCGGTGGCTACGATCTCTACTCGGACCTGCTGACCACCTTCATTCGGGATGTCCGCCGGGATCTCTCCTCGCCGAAGCTCCCCTTCGTGATCGGGGTGCTCGGGGTGGGAGGGCCTCTGGAGCAGTACCCTCCGGACTCCCAGCGCTACAAGGGGGTGCACGGGAACTTCCGCCGCGCGATGGCGGCTCCCGCTTCCCTTCGCGAGTTCCGGGGCACGGTCCTCGCGGTGGAGACCGCGCCCTTCTGGGATCAGCGCGTCGCCGCGCTGAGAGAGCGGGAGAAGAAGCTCCGTCCACGCTTCGATCAGCTCAAGAAGGAGGTCGAGGCGGGGACACGGACCCCGGCCGAGGCCAAGGCGGAGCGGGAGCGGATCTTCGAGGAGACCTTCAACGATGAGGAGCGGGTGCTGCTCCTCGAGAGCGTCTCCAACGGGGACTATCACTACATGGGCTCGGCCCGGGTCATCGCTCCCATCGGCCGCGCCTTCGCCGAAGCGGCCGCCACGCTCGTCCGGCGCTCCCGCTAGGGCCCACGCCCCACGAACCTGTGCCCACCCGACGCTCCACCGATGAAAGGGAGCCCCATGAACGGCATCCTCAGAGACTTCGCCCTGCTCCTGCCGCTCCTGCTGATCCCTTCGCCGACCTTCGGGCACGGGGACCCCGGTCGCGGGGGAGAGGCGCCCGACTTCACCGCCGGGGGAACGATCCCCGAGGGCTCCACCCATGACTGGAACCTCGGTCCCACCGGCCTCCGGGGCTGGATGCACAGTCACCGCATGGAGACGACCGACGCGCGTCAGGTCCTGATCACCGAGGTCGCGGATGGCTCCCCCGCGGCGGGGATCCTCGCGAAGGGCGATGTCATCCTCGGCATCGGACGACGGGAGTTCGCCGGCGATCCCCGGGTCGAGCTCGGTCGCGCCATCGGGGAGGCGGAGGCGAAGAGCGGGAAGCTGCGCCTCCTCGTCTGGCGGGAAGGGCGGAAGAAGCGGGTGACGATTCCTCTCGCGAAGCTCGGGGCCTACTCCGACACCGCGCCCTTCGACTGTCGGAAGTCGGAGCGGATCTACGAGGCGTGCTGCGACGCGCTCGCGCGACGCATGCTGGAGAAGCCGGAGGATGGGCACCCGATCACCCGCTGCTGGAACGCGCTCGCCCTGCTCGCCAGCGGAGAGAAGAAGTACCTCCCGGTGATCCTCCCGCAGGTCGAGTGGGCCGCCGGGTTCACCGATCCGGAGCGCCGCTCGCTCCACTCGTGGCAGTACGGGCCGGCGAACCTGCTCCTCGCCGAGTACATCCTCGTCACCGGGGATCGGACCCACTTCTCCGCGCTCGAGCGCGTCACCCGCGAGATTCTCGCGGGGCAGAGCGTCATCGGCTCCTGGGGTCATCGCTTCGTGCAGACTAACGGCCGCCTCGCGGGGTACGGGATGATGAACGCGCCGGGGCTCCCTCTCGTCATCTCCCTCGTCCTCGCCCGCGAGGCGGGGGTGGAGGACCCGCGCCTGGATGAGGCGATCGCGAAGACCGCCCGGCTGGTGCGCTACTACGTCGGCAAGGGAGCGGTGCCCTACGGGGATCACCATCCGTGGATCGAGACCCACGAGGACAACGGCAAGAACGGCGCGGCGGCGGTCCTCTTCCACCTGCTCGGGGATGTCGAGGCGGCGAGCTACTTCGCGAGGATGAGCGTGGCGTCCCACGGCGCGGAGCGGGACACCGGCCACACGGGGAACTTCTTCAACATGCTCTGGGCGATGCCCGGGGTCGCGCTCGCCGGACCGGTGGCGTCCGGCGCGTGGATGGAGGAGTTCGGGTGGTACTACGACCTCGCGCGGGGGTGGGATGGCAAGTTCACCCACCAGGGGCCCCCGCAGCCGAAGCCGGACAGCTACCGGAACTGGGATGCCAGCGGCACCCTGCTCGTCGCGTACGCCCAGTCGAGGGGAGTCCTCTCCATGACCGGGAGGAAGGCGAGCATCGTCCCCGCCCTCGATCGCGAGACGGCGGAGAGCACCGTCGCCGATGGCCGCGGCTGGGGTCCGGCGCGAAAGCACGAGTCCTACACGCGGCGCTCCGATGCCGAGGTGATCGCCGGGCTCCGCAGCTGGTCCCCGGTGGTGCGGGAGCGCTCCGCCCTCGAGTGGGCGCGACGCACGAAGGAGTCGAAGGAGCCGAGATACGCGGAGCCGACCGCCCCGCTCATCCCGCTCCTCGGAGCGGAGGCCTCGGACGCCCGTCTCGGTGCCTGCCAGGCGATCATCCACCTGCGCGGGCGAGGCGCCCCGGCGGTGGAGGCGGTTCGGGCGAACCTGCGCGCGACCGATCCCTGGCTCCGAATTCAGGCGGCGAACGCCCTGGCCGCGATCGGAGGGCCGGCGCGCGGAGCCCTCCCGGAGCTCCTCTCGATGCTCGCCGAGCCGCCGACCGAGGGGGACCCGCGGGGGATGCAGCAGCGCTACCTCTGCTTCGCCCTCTTCGATCGGCGGGACGGGATGCTCCGGGGGGACCTCGCTGAGGTGGACCGCGCCCTCCTCCTCGAGGCGGTCCGAGCCGGGCTCGCGAACGAGGACGGTCGGGCGCGGGGCACCCTCGGCTCGGTCTACGAGAAGCTCAGCCTCGGAGAGCTCGCTCCGCTGCTCCCGGCCATCCTCGAGGCGGTCGAGGAGCCGGCCCCCAGCGGGATCATGTTCGCGGACGGGATCCGCCTGAGCGGCCTCGAGCTCCTCGCGCGCCATCGGATCGCCGAGGGCCTTCCCCTCGCCGTCCCGCTCATCGATCCGGATCGCTGGGGAATGGACAACCGGATCCGCCGCTGCCTGAAGGTCCTCGAGACCTACGGCGGCGCCGCGCGGGACCAGATCCCGGCCCTGCGGGAGCTCAAGGGCAAGCTCGCCGCGAAGCGCTGGTCGAAGGAGAAGATCGACGCGCTGAAGATCGACGCGCTGATCGAGAAGATCGAGGCGGATCGCGTTCCGCTGCCTCTGCGACCGCTCTCCGGCGTCGGAAGCTGATCGTGGGCTGACCGACCGTCCGGGCGGGGGGGACGGTGTCGGTCACACCGCCCGGCGCGCCGTTCCGGACTGCGCCGCTCAGGACTGCGCCGCCCAGGACTGCGCCGCCCAGGACTGCGCCGCCCGAGTCCGCGCCGCCCAGCGACTCCGGCGCCTTCCTCTTCGCCCGGGGCGCGTCCCGCGCTACCCTGTAGGCATGAAACCACGAACCCGACCTGCTCCCGCGATCCTGCCCGGTCGCGCCGCGCTGCTGGCGCTGGCCGTCCTCCTCCCCGGCCTCGCGCTCCTCGCGGGGTCCTCGCCGGTGGACGCCACCCGCGACGCCTCCGGCTCCGATGACATCTTCGAGGCGGCGGCCGCGGTCCTCGAGGCGCGCTGCGTGCGCTGCCACAACCCGGGCAAGACGAAGGGCGGTCTCCTCCTCACGACGCGGGCCTCGATCGAGGAGGGGGGATACTCGGGCCCGGCGGGGGTGCCGAGGCGCGTCGTCGACAGCTTCCTCCTCGATGCGGTCTCGTATGAGGACCCGACGATCGAGATGCCCCCGACCGGGCGGATCCCGCAGGCGGAGATCGATGCACTCCGGCGATGGATCGAGGAGGGGATGCCCTGGCCGGAGGGGCGCGTCCTCGAGGCCGAGGAGGAGCCCGGGGTCGAGTCGATCCCCATCGATCGCTGGTGCTACGAGCCCCTCTCCCGACCGCCGCTCCCATCCGTGAGGGATGCGCGCTGGGGATCGAGCCCGATCGATGCCTTCGTCCTCGCCCGGCTGGAGGAGGCCGGCCTCGACCCCGCACCTCCCGCCTCCCGGGAGACGCTGATCCGTCGCGTCACCTACGACCTCACCGGGCTCCCCCCGACCCCCGAGGCCGTGCGCGCGTTCGTCGCGGACACCTCCCCCGACGCCTGGACGAACCTCGTGGAGGGGCTGCTCGCCAGCCCTCAGTACGGAGTCCACTGGGGGCGGCACTGGCTCGACCTCGTGCGCTTCGCGGAGACCGACAGCTACGAGCGCGATCGGCTGAAGCCGGGGGCGTGGCGCTACCGCGACTGGGTGATCGATGCGCTGAACGCCGACCTCCCCTACGACCGCTTCCTCACCGAGCAGCTCGCCGGGGACGAGCTCCCCGACGCCCGTCTCGCTCAGTACATCGCGACCGGCTACTACCGCCTCGGCATCTGGGATGACGAGCCGACCGATCCGCTGCAGGCGGTCTACGACGACCTCGACGGGATCCTCGACACGACCTGCCGCGTGACGATGGGGATCTCCATGGGGTGCGCCCGCTGCCACGATCACAAGGGCGACCCGATCCCGACCACCGACTACTACCAGCTTCTCTCCTTCTTCGAGGGGCTGAAGCCGTACAAGGTCGGCCGGGGGAACTCGACGAATCCCGAGAACTTCCTGCGCTCCCTCCCCGCCGACCTCGGGGCCTCGACCTTCGAGGATGAGATCCGCGCCCATCGACAGGAGCGCCGCGAGCTCATCGATCATGTGCAGAACCTCGAGCGCGAGGTCCGCGAGCGCTGGGGGGGAGAGGTCCTCGCGGCGGGGGACCGGACCTCCGACGGGCTCGTCCATCACTTCACCTTCGAGGCGGATGCCTCCGAGGAGATCGCGCTGGAGGGGACGGCGTGGACCGATGGGCCCCGGGGACGGGCGCTCCTCGGCACGGGCGGGGCGAGCGGGGGCGTGATCCCGCGCCCCGTTCAGGATGACTTCACCATCGCCCTCTGGGTCCGCGCGGACGAGGAGGGGCAGGGGGGGAACCGGGACCTGCGATGGTTCCGCGGCACCGGGCTGGTCGACGGAGAGGTCCCGGGGATCGTCCCCGACTTCGGCCTCTCCATCGTCGGGCGCCATGTGTGCGTCGGGGTCGGCGAGCCGGAGACCTTCATCCACTCCTCCGCGCCACTCACCCTCGGGGAGTGGCACCATGTCGCGTTCACGCGTCACCGGGAGAGTGGCCGCATCGAGATCTGGCTCGATGGAGCCCGGGTCGCCGAGGGGCGCGGGGGGACCCAGAGCCTCACCGCGCCCGAGGTCCTCCGCATCGGGCGGATGCAGCCGGGCTACGGCTCCCTCGTCGGCGGGCTCGATGACCTGCGGATCTACGAGCGGGTCCTCTCCGCGGAGGAGATCGTCGACCTCGCCATCGGCGGGGGCGCGCTCCCCCGGGTCACGGAGGTGGTCCGTGAGCGTCTCGGCGCCCCGGAGGCGGCCCGCCACGAGAGCGCGGTCGCGCGCCTGTCCCGCCTCGTCCCCCCTTCGCGGGAGATGGTCGAGGTGCTCTGCGCCCAGGAGCCGGGGACCGTGGTCCCCGCGAGCTTCGTCCGGGTGCGGGGGAACGCCGGGAGCCCGGGCGAGCCGGTCGAGCCCGGCTTCCCGCGGATCCTCGGAGGGGGCGCGCCCACCATCGAGGCACCGGCGGACGGGGAGACCTCGGGGAGGCGGCTCGCCTTCGCCCGCTGGCTGACCGACCCGGAGCATCCGCTCACGGCCCGGGTGATGGCGAATCGCATCTGGCAGTTCCACTTCGGCCGCGGGCTCGTCCGCAGCGCGAACGACTTCGGGAACCTCGGGGATCTCCCGACGCATCCCGGGCTCCTGGACTGGCTCGCATCGGAGTTCATCGATGGAGGCTGGAGCCTCAAGGAGCTCCACCGGAAGATCCTTCACTCGAGCACCTATCGGATGTCATCGCGGCCCGATCCGGGGGCTCTCACCCTCGACCCCTCGAACGACCTCCTCTGGCGCTTCGAGCCGCGCCGACTCGCGGCGGAGGAGCTGCGCGACTCGATCCTGGCGGTGAACGGCTCGATCAACCTGGAGCTCGGCGGCCCCGGGGTCTACCCCCCGATGCCGCAGGAGGTCCTCGCGACCGCGTCGCGCCCCGATCAGGCCTGGGGTCGATCGACCCCGGAGCAGGCAGCCCGCCGGAGCATCTTCATCCACGTGAAGCGCTCCCTCCTCGACCCCCTCCTCGTGAGCTTCGACCTCGCCGACACCGACACCAGCTGCCCGGTCCGCTTCGTCACGACCCAGCCCACTCAGGCGCTGACCCTGTTGAACAGCGAGTTCTCCCAGCGACAGGCGACCCGCATGGCGGAGCGTCTCGAGCGCGAGCATCCGGGCGACCGGCGCGCCCAGCTGCGCCGCGGGCTGGAGCTCGTCTCGCAGCGGGAGGTGGGGGAGGCGGAGCTCGAGCGCCAGCTCGGCTTCCTCGCCGAGCTCGAGGCGGAGGGGCTCACCCCTCCCCAGGCGCTCCAGGCGTTCTGTCTCCTCGCGATCAACCTGAACGAGTTCATCCACCTCGACTGAGGCGGACCGGAGAGAAGGAGGCCGCGTGCCCCTCGAAGAGCAGACACCCCCCGGCCGTCGCGGCTTCTGCGGCCGGACCCGCCGCGAGTTCCTCTGGGACGCCGGGGCGGGGTTCACCTCGGTGGCCCTGAGCGGCCTCCTCGGCGGCTCCTTCTTCTCGAAGCAGCTCCTCGCGGCGGATGGTCTCTCCGGATTCCGGAACCCCCTCGCCGCGAAGCCACCGATGTTCGCCCCGAAGGCGAAGTCGGTGATCTTCCTCTTCATGTACGGCGGACCGAGCCAGGTCGACACCTTCGACTACAAGCCCGACCTGTACCCCCTCGATGGCAAGACGGTCGACGTGAAGACCTTCGGTCGCGGCGGACACCGGAACCAGGGCCGGGTCGTCGGACCGAAGTGGCGGTTCCAGCGGTACGGAGAGTGCGGGAAGTGGGTGAGCGATCTCTTCCCCAATGTCGGGCGCCACGTCGACGACATCGCCTTCATCCACTCGATGACGGCGGACTCCCCGCTCCACGGCTCTGCGATGCTGATGATGAACTCGGGGAAGATCCTCTCCGGGGCGCCGTGCATCGGCTCGTGGGTGAACTACGGACTCGGCAGCGTGAACGAGAACCTCCCCGGGTTCGTCGTCATGCTCGATCGGAGCGGGGGGCCGATCTCGGGCGCGAAGAACTGGTCGTCGGGCTACATGCCGGCGAGCTACCAGGGGACGATCCTGCGCGGGGAGGGTCCGCCGATCCTGGACCTCGAGCGACCGGAGGGGATGAGCGCCGCCACCCAGCGGCGACTCCTCGACCAGCTGCGCCGGGAGAACGAGGAGCACGCCGCGGCCCGCGGCGGCAACCCGGACCTCCTCTCCCGGATCGCCAGCTACGAGCTCGCCTACCAGATGCAGTCCCACGCGCCGGAGGCGGTCGACTACGAGTCGGAGTCCCCCGAGACGAAGAGCCTCTACGGCCTCGATCGCGAGCGGACCTCGGACTTCGGCCGGAAGTGCCTCCTCGCGCGCCGCCTCGTCGAGCGGGGGGTGCGGTTCATCCAGGTCTACTCGGGCGGCAACCACAACGATCACAACTGGGATGCCCACGGAGATCTGGTGCACAACCACGAGAAGCACGCCGGGGCCACCGACCAGCCGATCGCGGGCCTGCTCGAGGATCTCAAGCGACGGGGGATGCTCGATGAGACCCTCGTCATCTGGGGCGGGGAGTTCGGTCGTCAGCCGACCGCCGAGTACGCCGAGGGGACCGGCCGCGACCACAACAGCTACGGCTTCACGATGT
>JAFMMO010000226.1 GCA_017859655.1 Pseudomonadota bacterium
CCCCTCTTCCTGCTCGAACAGAACCGAGTCCTCGGCCGAGCGAACCGCCTCCTCCTCCCGCTCGCGACGCGGATCTTCCTCAGTCACGACGACACGACGCCGGAGCGCGCCCTTCGCCGGCGCGCCCTTCGCCTCGGGTGCCCCGTGCGAGCATCGTTCGTCCCCACCCCGCTCCCCGCAGGGGAGCCGCGGCTGCTGATCCTCGGCGGCAGTCAGGGCGCGCAGGACATCAATGAGCTCGTCCCCGCCGCGCTCGAGCAGGCGCGGCGACCGTGGCGTGTCACGCACATCTGCGGGGCGGGGAAGGAGGAGGGACTCGCCAATCGCTACCGAAGCGCGGGACTCCTTGCCACCGTTCGGGCGTTCCTGCAAGATCCCTCCCGAGCGCTCGCGGAGGCCTCCCTGGTGGTGGCCCGGGCGGGGGGATCGACGGTGGCGGAACTCACCGCGGTCGGACGCGGGAGCCTTCTCCTGCCCTATCCCCACCACCGGGATCGACACCAGTTCCGCAATGCCGCGCACCTCGTGGAGGGCGGGGCGGCCGAGGTCATCGAGAAGGATGTCGAGGCGCTGGCTCGCCGACTCGATGACCTCCGGGAGGACTCCGCGATGCGGGAGCGGTGGGGGAATGCCGCTCGTGCCCTCGGTCGCCCCGCCGCAGCGGGGCGGATCGCGGATGTGATCTCGACGCACCTCGGCTCCGACGAGCACCGTCGCCGGGATGCGCTCGGGGTGGACCGCACACCGCACGCCGAGGGAGCCGGGGACTCGACGATGGTCGGGTCCCTCGATGGGGGAAGGGGTGTGCATTGAGCGGATCCGGCGGCCTGCTTCACCGGGTTCTCGCTCCGCTGCGCGGGCGCGGAGGCTCTCCTGTGGAGGTCTTCCGCAGCCTGGCCGCGCTCGCCGTGGCCATCCTCGGCGCCTCCCTGCTCATCGACTCCCGACCGGAGCCTTCGATCCCCTCGCGGGGGGGCGGCTCCCTCGCCTGGGCGGTCCCGTTCGAGGCGATCTGGATTCCCACCGACCCGCAGGCCCTCCCCTATCTCACCGCGCCGGCCGAGGTGCCGTCGGAGCCGGGGATCCCCGAGATCGAGCCCGGCCCGCCCCCCCTCACGATCCCGCCGGGAGGCGACTCCCCGCGCGCTCCGCGGCCGGCGACCGTGACCTACGTGGTCCAGGAGAACGACAGCTTCTGGAAGCTCGCCGTGCGTTGCTACGGGGATGGGACCCGGCACGAGGAGCTGCTCGACTTCAACCCGGGGCTGCGCGGCCGGACCCTGCAGCCGGGGATGAAGATCCAGCTCCCTCGGGACGGCGGAGCGGCTCCCCCGGCGCCTCCGCCCTCCGCTCCGATGGCCCCGCACATCGTGCGCGAGGGGGAGACCCTGAGCGAGATCGCGGTGTCCCTCGGTGTCCCGCTCGACGCGCTCTTTCGCGAGAATCGAGATCGCCTTAGCTCCCCGGACGTGCTGCGGCCCGGGATGGAACTGAGGATCCCCGCCGCACCCAGAGAGAGGGGCCGATGATCGTCGCCCGAAGCAAGCCGTTCCCTCCCGACGTCCACTTCATCGGGGTCGGGGGCAGCGGAACGAGCGGTCTCGCTCAGATCCTGCGGTCTCGCGGCATCCGGGTCACCGGCTCCGATCGGACGCGGGAGTCCCTCGGTCCGCTGCTGGAGGCGGGAATCTCGGTGGAGCTGGGGCACCGACCGGAGAACCTCGGGCTCCCGGTGCGATTGGTGGTCCACTCCGCGGCGATCCCCGAGACGAATCCCGAGCTGCGGGAGTCGCGCCGCCGCGGCCTTCACGTTCTCAAGTACGCTCAGTGCCTCGGGAAGCTCCTCGACGGTCACCATGGCATTGCCATCTCCGGCACTCACGGGAAGACCTCGACCGGCGCGATGCTGACCAGCGTCTGGCTCGAGGCGGGGCGGGACCCGACCGTCCTCCTCGGCGGTCATTGCTCGGTCCTCGGCGGGAACTGGCGAGACGGAGCAGGCGGGGACTTCATCGTGGAGGCTTGCGAGTACGATCGCAGCTTCCTGCATCTCCGCCCCCGGGCCGCGATCGTCACGAACCTCGAGCTCGATCACCCGGACGTCTACTCCGACCTCGGGGAGGTCCAGGAGTCCTTCCGCCAGTTCCTCGCCAACATCCCCGAGGATGGTCCGATCATCGTGGGCGCCGATGACCCCTCGACCCTGTCGTTCCACACCGCGCTCGGGCGCCGGGTGACGACCTACGGCTTCGAGGATGGCGTGGAGTGGCAGGCGCAGGTCCGCGACCTCGGAGAGCGCTCCCGCTTCCTCGTCGTCCGCGAGGGACGGCCCTGGCGCGAGTTCGAGCTCGGCGTCGCGGGCGTTCACAACATCGCCAACGCCCTCGGCGTGATCGCGCTCGCCGATCACTTCGGCGTCGACATCGGCGCGGTCGAGTCGGGGCTCGCGGAGTTTCGGGGGGTGGATCGACGCTTCCAGCATCGGGGCCGACGGGACGGGGTCGACTGGGTGGATGACTTCGCCCACCACCCGACCGAGATCCAGGCCGCGATCGAGACCGCGCGGGTCGTCTACCGGGGGCGTCCCATCCGGGTCGCCTTCCAGCCCCACCAGTACGGAAGGCTGCAGAGCTTCGGCCCGGCCTTCGCCGCCGAGCTCGCGCGCGCGGACTCGGTCGCCCTCCTCCCCGTCTACTCAGTGCGGGAGAAGGTCGGTCCGGAGAGCGGCGCCCTCCTCGACCGGTTCGCGGAGGAGCTGCGCCGGCTCGGGACCCCGGTCGAGTGCTTCGAGGACTTCGACGATGCGGAGCGCCGTCTCCTGCCGATGCTGCATCCCGATGAGGTCGTGGTGGCTTGCGGGGCGGGGGACCTGCACCTGTTCACCGACCGGATCCTCCGCGGCGTCGCGGAGCCGCGGGGATGAGCATCGCGCGGCCCCACGACCTCGGACCCGCCGCCTGGGAGCGTGACGCTCCGCTCGCGACCTGCTCGGGGTATCGGACCGGGGGGACCGCCCGCTGGCTCGCCTCTCCCGCGTCCGTCGAGGAGTTTCAGGAGGTGGTCCGCTTCTGCCGCGACGAAGGCGTGCCTCGCCTCGTCCTGGGGGGGGGGACGAACACCCTGATCGCGGACGGTCGCTATGACGGCGTGATCGTCTCGACCCAGCGCTGGACGGGGATCGAGGATCTGGGTGGCGGGCGATTGAAGGTCCGGGCCGGCAGCAGTCTCCGAGGGCTCATCGGTCGCGCGGTCCATCTCGGCTATGCCGGCCTGCAGGGCCTCATCGGGATCCCCGGCACGGTGGGCGGCGCGATCTGGGGGAACGCCGGCGGCGCGAGCCGGGCGGGCTCCTCCCTCGCCACCGAAGAGCGCTGGATCTCCCGCTGGGTCGAGTCCCTCACCGTCCTCGATGAGCAGGGACGCGAGTCGAGCCTGCGCGGAGCGGAGCTCCCGTGGGGCTACCGCTTCTCGGGGCTCGGTCCGCGCATCGTCCTCGAGGCGATTCTCGCCCTCGAGCCCGGTGGCGATGCCGGGGCGCTGAAGCGGGAGACGAGGCGGCTCTACCTGCGCAAGGAGGAGACCCAGCCGCTGCGAGCGGCGAGCGCCGGGTGCGTCTTCCGCAATCCCCCGGGGGAGAGCGCCGGTCGCCTCATCGAGCGAGCGGGCCTGAAGGGGAGCCGGATCGGGGGGGCGCTCGTCTCCGAGCGGCACGCGAACTTCATCGTGAACGACCGAGGGGCGACCTCGACGGACATCGAGGCGCTCATCGAGAGGGTCCGGCGGGTGGTCCGGCGCGAGCATGGGATCGAGCTCGAGCGGGAGATCATCGTGACCGGCGGAGGGCGGGGATGACCCCGCGCCGGATCGATGACCTCGGGAGCGAAGCCCCCGACCCGCGCTCGCCATACGGGAGGCTCCTGCTCACCGTCGTCGTCGTCTCCGCCGTGGTGCTCACCTCCCTCCGCCTGGAGCAGAGGGTCGAGGAGACCCTCCGCTGGACGGAAGGGAGCTGGAGCCTCGAGTCCCGGGACTTCCCGTCCTGGGTCCCGGCTCGCTTCACCGGTCGCCTCGCCGATCTTCATCACATCCCCGCGACGATCCCCCTCCGCTCCGCCGACTGGCGGCAGGAGGTGTTGCGCTCCCTCGGAGAGAACCCCTGGATCGACGAGGTGCAGCGTGTGGATCGCACCGCGGAGGGGATCCGCTTCGAGGCGCGGCTGCTGCGACCGGTCGTCGGTGTCCGCTGCGAGGAGGGTCTCCTGCTCCTCGACTCCGCGGGTCGGGTGATCGACATCGATCGGACCCTCGACCTCGACCCCGCCTGGGGGATCCCGCTGCTCATCCCCATCGCCGGCGAGCTCCCCGCTCTGGCCTCGGGGACCGAGGTCCGCCACGAGGAGATCACCGAGGCCCTCGGGGTTCTTCGAGAGGTGTGGGGAGCCCGGCTCCCCCAGCGGTTCCCCGGGGAGCTCACCCTCATCGAGGCGTACACGGAACCCGGGGTTCCGGGGCTCCTCTGGCGGTTTCACGACCGGTTCGGCACGCAGCTCCGCTGGGGCCGCTCTCCGGTCTCACCCTACCCGCCGCTCCTCCCCTCACCGGCTCGCCTCGAGAACCTCGCGCTCGTGCTCGGGCTCGGCGAGGCCCGGCGGGAGATGGGCGCGATCGAGCTCTTTCAGCGCACCCCGGAGGTCGTGCGACGCAACTGACCCGCCCCCCCGCGCAGCGTGATTGCCGCTCGCCGGACTCTCTGGCCTCCTCCCGGGGGAATCGTTATCTTGCCCGCTTGGAACCCTCTCCTCCCTCCGCCCGCGCGGGCTCGAGGAGGGGAGCGACCCCTTCCCCCCGTCCCTCGCGTCGACTCCCGGAGGACCATTGGAGAACGACAAGTACCGCTCCCTCTTCGGCGAGGTCGCCCTCGAGCGGGGGTATGTCACCGCCGCGCAGCTCTTCGAGGCGTTGACCGCGCAGCTCAAGGGGCGAAAGCAGGGGCGGGAGAAGCTGCTCGGCCAGGTGCTCCTCGAGCTGGGCTACCTGACGCCGGATCAGCTTCAGGATGTGATCGATCATCTCTATCCGCCGGAAGGTGGAGAGAGCGCCGACACCCCCTGATGCGGCGGTCGGTGGGGTGGCGGGAGAAGTCGCCACCCGCCCGCCCGGGTCGATTCTCAAGAGAGGGTCCGGGCGGAGTCCCGACCGCGCAGGATTGTTGTCCTTGGAACCGGAGTGAGGCGGAGTCCCATGTCCGAAGAGCCTGAACGCAAGCGACCGAAGGCACCCACGCCCAAGAACCGCCGCGCCCCGGTTCCGGCTCGAAAGAAGGGGGCGTCGGACGGTGAGCCGCCGAGTCGCCCCCGTGCGCCTCGCAAGGCGGGCGCCGCCCCGCGGGCCTCCCGCCCGACCCCGCCC
>JAFMMO010000227.1 GCA_017859655.1 Pseudomonadota bacterium
TGCGGGCCGCGCAGCGCGCGCTGACCCGCCAGGACTCGGAGGCCGTCGCGCTCATCTGCCCCGGAGCCAAGGGGGTCGGGAAGAGCCGGCTCCTTCGAGCTCTCGCCGACCGGCTCCGGCGCGGACAGGGGGTGGTCGTCGAGGAAGGCCCGGAGCCTCTGAACACGGAGCGCGTCCTCGCCGCCCTCTCCCTCGACGCACCTCGGCGCTTCCTGATGGTGGACGACCCTTCTCATGCGCGCCTTGAGGAGCTCGGCCGACTCTGGCGCCGCCTGCGTCAGCTCCCGGGCTCCCCTCCCGTCCAGCTGGTGATCGGGCTCCCGCGAGCGGAGGAGACCCACTCCGTGGTCTTGGCCCTCGAGGCGATCGCGCGGCCGATCGGCGTCCACCCCATCGCCGGGCTCGACCGAGACTCCTTCGGCCGCCTCGCCCGCGAGGTCGGCGATCCCCCCCGGGAGCTCGATGCCCTGTGGGAGAGTTCCGGCGGCCTGCCCACGGCGCTCCTCTCCGCTGAGGCCCCGACACCGGTGCCATCGATCGCGCCGGAGGACCAGGATCCGGAGCTCCGGGCCTGCCTCGCCGCGCTCCCCGCCCCGATCCCCGCCACGGTCCTCGCCCGGGGGCTCTCGATGGACGGCGGTCCGGACGCCCTCCTCGAGCGACTCACCGCGGCCGGGATCGAGGTCGGCTCCCTCCTCGGCGTCACGCGGGGCGGCCTCGACGATTCGGTGGTCCTTCCCCTCCGGGAGGAGCGCGCCCCCCCCGACCACGAGACACTGCTGCGCCTCGCGAGAGAGTGGGAGGCCTCCGGGGACTGGGTCGGGAGCTGGGGAGCCCTCGCCTTGCGTGCACGGGGGGGCCACCCCTGCGACCCCGACATCTGGTGGGCGCGGACGGGAGAGGCGATCGAGCGCGAGGACGCCATCGCGGCCCTCACCCTCGCCCGGCATGCGCCCCCGGGAGACGCGGCCCGCTGGCGGGCGATCGAGGCCCGCCTCGTCGCGGGAGAGGCGGAAGCGGTCCGCGGGGAGATCCCCGACCACCCTCCCACCGCGGACCCGGACGCGCTCCGAGTCATGGCGATCGCCCTCGAGGCCACCGAGGGAGCGGCCCGCGCGCTCCCCTTTGCCCGGTCCCGCCTCGCACAGCTCCCGGAGAGCGCCGCCGTCGGAGAGCGGGACTCCGCCCGAATCGCCGCGGCGCGGCTGGCGATCGAGGCGGGCGATGGTGAGGCGTGCGAGGGGCTCCTGCTCGAGCCCATCGACCCGACCGATCTCCCTCCCCGGGCGCTCCTCGAGCTGGGTCTCGTGCAGCTGCGCCGGGGAGAGCTCACCGCCGCGCAGCGAGCGCTCGACGGCGCGATTCGCGCCGCGCGGGGAGCCGCGCGACCGGGCACGCTCCTCGGGGCCCTCTCCTGCCTGTCCGGCGTCGCGCGCCAGCGGGGAGACCTTCTCCGCGCGGCGCAGCTCATCGAGCGTGCGATCCGATACGCCCGCTTCGCCCGGCTCGAGGAGCGCAACCCCGCCCTCGCCTTGAACCAGGGGGCCATCCTCCACTCTCTCCGACGATCGGATGAGGCCCTCGTCGCCTACCGCCGCGCGGCACGCCACCTCGCGGCAGGGTCGGAGACGACTCTGGAAGTCCACGCGCTGCTCGGAGAGGGAACGGTCCAGCGAGATCTCGGGCGGCTCTTCCCCGCGCTCATCGCGCTCCGCCGCGCGCTGCGGCGAGCGAGGGAGTGTCGCTCGACTCCGCTCCTCTCCGCAGTCCTGGGAAACCTCGGGGAGATCGAGCTCCTCCTCGGCTCCCCCCTCCGGTCCCTCGACCACCGGGAGGAGCAGCTGCGCCTCGCCCGAGACGCGGGAGTCGGCGCCAGCCTCCGTCAGGCCCGCCTCGGGGTGGCGGCCTCCGCTCTGCGGTGCGGTGCCCTCGAACGAGTGGATGAGCTTCTCGCCGAGTTGCAGGAGGCGGGCGGCGAGGGGGGGCCTCGCCTCGACTCGTGGGAGGCCCGGGTGCGCGCGGAGAGGCTCGCGCTCGAGGGGCCGTCGCGGCCCGCACTCCGCGCCGCCGCTCGAGCGCTCCGCGACGCGCTCCGGTCCGGTCGCTCCTACATGGCCCCGGCCGCCTTGCGCATCCTCGCGACTCTCGTGGCGGCGCGCGGCGACGAACCCCGCGCGCACCGGCTCCTGCGAAGAGGGATGGAGCTCGCGCGCCTCGACCCCTGCCCCGCGCTCTCGCGGGTTCCCCTCGTCATCACCGCACTGCGCCTCGGCGACCCGACGACCCCCGCCGGAGCGGACGCGGAGCAGGTCGCCCGTGAGGCCCTCCGCCTGGGACTCGCCGAGGACTTCCTGGTCGCGGTCTCCCGCCTCGGGACCGAGCTCCCCGACGACCTGGCGGAGCGCGCCGCGGAGATCGGGGCGCGACTCTCCGCGCGATACGGGCCCGACGGAATCGCGCTGCTCGAGGCCCGCCGCGGGGAGATCGGTGTCCTGACGCGAGTGACGCCACGGCCTGCCCCCGCGCCGATCGAGCTCGCGACTCTCCATCCCCCGAGCTTCGGGCAGACGAAGGATGGTCTTCGTCCGCTCCCCGCGTGGTCCAGCATTCGGGAGGCCTGTCTCAGCGCACTCGGGGCGCGGGGGATGCGCGCCTGCCTTCGGACCGCGAAGGCATGGAGAACGGTGGACACCTTCGGCGATGCTGACCTCTCTCCCCCTCCCCCGCTCCCGCCCGGTCGGGAGCAGGGGACCCTCCTCGAGCAGGTGGAGGGGGCGTGGACCCTCTGGCTCCGGGGGGACGGTCGAGTCGACATCGCGATCGCCTTCTCCGGGACGGGGAGCGAGCCGTCCTCCCCCCTCCCCTTCGACGCCGTCACCATCGCCGCCGCCGTCGAGCTCGAGTTCGTGCGAGCGCGCGGACGCCGCTCCGACGAGAAGTTGAAGGAGCTGCGGGAGGAGATCCGCACCCTCCGGGCTCGGGAGCAGACCCGCAATCTCGACCGGGAGACGCAGCCGCTGACCCAGCAGCTGACCGGCCGACTCGACTCCTTCCGCCACTCGACATCGACCGGATCCCTCGCCTCGGCGGGGACCGGCTCCCTCTCCGAACGCTCCCCCTGGGTGACCGCCTCGGCCAGCCTCCGCTCCCTCACGGAGCAGGTGGAACGATGGCACGAGCTCCCCTCCCCCATCCTCCTCATCGGAGAGAGCGGAGTGGGGAAGAGCGCACTCCTCGAGAGGTTCGAGCGTGGAGCCACCGGACCAGTGATCACCGAGAACTGCGCCGCCCTTCCCGAAGGCCTTCTCGAGGCGGAGCTGTTCGGTTTCGTCCCGGGCGCCTTCACCGGTGCGGACCGGGAGCACCCCGGGCTCCTCGCGCGCGCGGCCGGGGGCACCCTCATTCTCGATCAGCTGGAGGAGCTCTCTCCCACGCTTCAGGCGAAGCTGCTCCGCACGATCGACAGCGGGACCTACCGTCCGCTCGGCAGCGCGGAGAGCCATCGCGTCGAGCTCCGCTTCATCGCCACCCTGCGGGAGGCGCCCGCCCTCCTCATCGAGCGCGGGGCGCTCCGAGCCGAGCTCTACTTCCGCCTGCAGGGGATCGAGGTCACAGTCCCTCCCCTGCGGGAGCGGCGGGAGGAGATCCGGCCCCTCGTGGAGGCGCACCTGCAGCATGGCGCGCGGACCCAGGGGCTCCCCCTCCCCACTCTCGAGGCCTCGATCTTCCCGCGGCTCGAGGAGTACGCCTGGCCCGGCAATGTGCGAGAGCTGGTGAACCTCACCCAGCGCTGGCTGATCGAAGAGGACCCCCGGATCGGGCCCGAGGACCTCGGACTCCCCCCCTCGGCGCGCCTGCGGGCGAGCGAGGCCCTGCCGACCTCCGAGGCCGATTGGAGGACCGCGACCGATCGCTTCCACCGCGAGCTTCTCGCCCGTGCCCTCGAGCGCCATGGAGGGAACCAGACGAAGACCGCGAAGGCGCTCGGCCTCAGCCGGAGGCACCTCCAGAACCTGCTGAACAAGCTCGGGTTCCGATCGACCGACTCCTGACCCCCGGGTGGGAACGATCGTTCCCCATCATCCCTCTCGAGGGGAAGAGGGGCTTGACATCCCCCGGAGACCCTCCCTCTGGCCCCCGGCGACCGCCCACCATAGGGCTCAGTAAATTCACAACTTAGAATCCCACGGCTCCACTCCCCACATATGGTGAGCCCGTTGCTATACTTCTGACGGCTGTAGACCTGTGAGGAGGACGTGGGGCGGCATCTGGGTTCAGGTACTCGACACCGGGCCACGCAAGTGACACGGTCCGAGTGCCTGAGGAGAGACCCAAGAGGTCGCCCCACCCCTTTTCCCCGCCCACCGAGGACGCTCCGTCCTTGCCCGGTCCCCGCCCAGCCTCTAATCTACGCATCCGGCCCAAGGACTGCCTCGCTCCGCAGCGAGGCCCTCGGGCTTGCGTCGGAGGTTCGGAGTCGCGTCGTCGAGCGGCTCTGGGGAGGGGATCCCATGCCGCACTCATGGCTGGCACGCGCGAGGGCACAAGGCGGCTCTCCGGACGGTCTCGGCTCCAAAGGAGTCGGCCGGGCCCTGCTGATCCTCCTGCTGCTCCTCGCCCCGGTCCTCCCCGCCCAGTCGAGTGACTTTGTTCGCGGAGATGTGAACGGCGACGGCTCTCACTCCATCGCGGACCTCGCCCACCTCGCTCGATATCTCCAGCTGGGAACCTCACCCCCACCCTGCCTGGACAGCGCGGACTTCGACGACAACGGTCAGCTCGATGTGATCGACCTGGCGGGGCTGCTCTCCTACCTGTTCCTCTCCGAGGGGGGAGCCACGCCTGCGGCTCCGTTTCCCGACTCGGGACCGGATCCGACCGGAGGCGACGAGCTCTCCTGCATCGGTGGTTTCGAGACCCTCCCGACCGGCTCGGAGCTCCCGCATGTCTTCACCCTCCTCAATCAAGCAGGGGAGAACGACGGGGGCTTCGCGCTCGCTCCCGGAGGAGAGCTGACTCGGATCCCGATCCTTCTCTCGGGAGAGAGCCCCTTCGGCGTCAGCGCGCTGACGATCAGCCTGAGCTTCGACCCCTCGATCGTGTCCGAGGCGGTCATCGATTTCGCGGACAGCCAGCCTCAGGCCTCCCTCGCCGACCTGATGCTCTCCGAGAGCAGCCCGAGCCTCCCGGGACGCGTCTACGCCTTCTGCGCGCTCGAGGTGATGAGCCCGATCACCGCCCTCAGCTTCCCGGTGGAGGACGGAGTCGTGATCGGACACCTTGGACTGCGGCTCCGCGAGGACGCCCCGATCGGAGGCACCTTCTCGGTGCACTTCGCCACGCATCCGCCGGGCCCC
>JAFMMO010000228.1 GCA_017859655.1 Pseudomonadota bacterium
CCCGGGCCGGCGCCCCGCTCGCCTCGTTCAGAAGCAGTTGAGGGAGTCGGGCGTGGGATCAGGACCGACGCTCGGAAAGGGCGGCGGCGGAGGGGGACCTCCGGTGAAGAGGAAGGAGAGCAGGTAGACCGCATCCGAGATGTCCGATGAACCATCGTCGTTGACATCGAGGCGATCTCGGCAGGTGGGCAAGGGGATCAGGGGATCGAAGAGGACTCCGAGGATGTTGATGGCGTCGGCGATGTTCACCGCTCCGTCCCCGGTCGCGTCCGCGCGGATGAAGGGGAGCTGCGTCGGGGCGGTCATCACGCTGCACTCGCTGTCACTGGAGAAGAGACCGCTCCGCATGGAGCGGACGAGGTACTCGTAGCTCCCCGCGGGCAGGCCGGCATCAATGAAGCTGGTCGACTGGGGGCCGAGGACCCCGACCACCACGGCGTTGCGAAGGACCAGGATCTCCTCGTAGTCGGACGATCCCAGAGTCCACCCGAGCTGGACATCGTTCCCGGCGAGGGTGCAGCTGAGCCCGAGGACCGGGGGGGGAGGGGTGGGGCCCGTCGGAATCAGGTCGACGTCGATCACGGCGGGGATGGTGAGGTCGATCGCCGGGATCGTGACCGGGGCGGCGGGGAGGCCGATCGGCGGAGTGACGGTGATGTCGTAGACGTCGGCGACCTGACGCAGGGCGAAGTTCCCGAGCAGATCGGTCCGGTTCCCGAAGACCAGCACGGGGCTCCCCCCCTGAGAGAGCGTGATCCGGGCCCCGGGCAGCGGGACGCCGCCAAGGGTGATGGTGCCGGTGAGGGCGACCCCGGGCGGGAGCACGACGTTGCCGAGGTCGGTGGGTGCGGTCACCGCGACGGCGGGGAGCTCCACCGGCGCCCGGCCGCTGATGAAGGGGGGACGAAACTGGATGTCGTAGGTGTCGGCCCCGACGAGCACCCCGAAGACTCCGCTGCCGTCGGCGTTGTCGTCGGGGGTCGGCAGCTCCGATCCCGTGGTCGTGATCACGAAGTCGAGATCGACGTCGGGAACCGGGGCGACCCCGGTCGTGGTGACGCCGCTGACGAGGACACCATTCGCGAGGGTGATGGTCCCGAGCAGGACGGGTCCGGGAGGTGTGACCGCCAGATCGACGATGGTGCCCGCCAGACCGCTGCCGGCGGGAGCCTCGACCTCGAGTTCCCAGCTCCCCGCGGGGATGAGCACGGAGAAGAGCCCGTTGGCCTCGGTGAAGTCCCCCGAGATCGGGAGAGCGGTTCCGGTCGTCGGATTCGTGACGTCGAGGTCCGCCCCGGCCACCGGCAGACCCGCGGCATCGAGGACCGTCCCGAGGACCGAGTAGCCGCGACGGAGGACGATCGATCCGAGATGGAGGTCATTCACGAGGACCAGGGTTCCCAGATCGGTGTCCACGTAAGGACCCGCGGGGAGGGTGTCTCCCGGGAGATCCCGCAACGTGACGTTCCAGGTGCCGGACTCGAGCAGGATGTCGAAGCTCCCCGTGAGATCCGTCGTCTCGTTGTTCATCTGAGTCACGGCTCCGGTCACCGGATCCGCGAACTGGAAGTCCGCCTGGAAGATCGGCAGGCCGGCCTCGTCGGTCACCGTTCCCTGAAGGCGCACGCCGAGCTCGACCACGAACGGCCCGATCACCGCGCCTTGGGCGATGAACTGGGCGGGGTAGACGGTCTGCAGGAAGTTCGTCGTGCTGGGGGGGCGGACGATCACATCGTAGAAGCCGTCCGGCACGATCTGACAGATCGTGAGCGTGAACAGACCATTCCCATCGGTGTAATCCCCGCTCAGAGGGAGCGGATTGCCGAGCGCATCCAGGATGTCGATGTCGAATCCGACGAGCGGGAGCCCCAGAGCGTCCACCACGCTGCCGGAGACCACGAAGCCGCCGGGGGGGCATTGGGCCTCCGCGGTCCGCCCCGAAGTGAGGAGCAGGAGGAGGCACAGGAAGGGAAGGAAACGGGAGGGTGCGGTTGACCGATTCATCGAGCGACCCTCCTCGGAGGACGGAAGACTTCCAGGGGCGGACCCCGTTTTCTGGTTCGGGTGGCGAGGGGACCCCCCTGGCATCCGGGGAGAACAGGGATGATAGACAGGCAGCACACGAGATCACGGAGTTTCCGGTGATTCAGATGATGGAGCATGGGGTCGGTGGAGCAGCGGGAGTATCCGAGCGTTGCCGGTGATCACCTTGCCGGACGGCAGCGAGCGAGAGTCCGCGGAGACCATCGATGCGGCCGGATCGCCTTGGGCATCGGCCCGGCCTCGCGTGGGTCGCCGTGGGTGCCCGCGTGAACGGAACTCTCGTCGATCTCGACACTTCGATCGAGGGGGACGCGGAGGCCGCACTGGTCGCCGGGGGGATGACGGGCCAGCCGATCTCGGATGACGCGCTCTTCCAGATCCGCCACAGCGCGGCCCATGTGACGGCGGCGGCGATCCGGCGGATCGTCCCTGAGGCGCAGCTCATGCAAGGCCCACCGGGGACGGGGTGCCGGAGCCCGTTCGGTGCCCTCAGAGGCAGTCGAGGGCGTCGGGGGTCGGATCGGGTCCGGCGAGCGGGTAGGGGAGAGGCGGGGGGTTGCCCCCCGTGAAGAGGAATCCGAGCAGATAGACCGCATCCGCGATGTTCGCTGCACCGTCGTCGTTCACATCGAGCTTGTCGACGCAGCTGGGGACAGGGACCGATCCGCCGAAGAGGACCCCCAGGATGACGATGGCATCCGCGATGTTGACCATGCCGTCATCGTTCGTCTCGCCTCGGATGAAGGGCAGGTCCGCGGGCCCGACAACGATGGTGCAGTCGCGATCGATGGAGGCGAGTCCACTCCGGTTCGCGCGCACGAGGTACTCGTGCGGTCCCGGGGGGAGGCTGGACTCCGAGAAGGAGACGGCGTTGGCGGCGAGCGCTCCGACGAGGGTCGCGTCCCGCAGGATCAGGATCTCGTCGTAGTCGGAGGCACCGAGGGTCCACTCGAGCTGGGACTCATCCCCCGAGACGGTGCAGACCAGCCCGTCGACGGGGGGGGGCGGCGTCGGACCCGACGGGGTGAGGTCGACATCGACGACGGCGGAGGTCGTCAAGTCCACGGCGGGAACCGTCACCGAGGCGGCCGGGAGGCCGATCGGCGGGGTGACCGTCACATCGTAGACCCCGGCGACCTGACGGAGGGCGTACTGGCCGAGGAGGTCGGTGGTGTTGCCGAAGACGAGGACCCCGAGGCCTCCCTGGGAGAGGGTGACCCGGGCACCGGGGAGGGGTGCGCCGCCAAGAGTCACGCTCCCGGTGAGGTCCACCCCCGGGGGGAGCACCACCGTCCCGAGGTTGGTGGGGCCGGTGATCGTGACCGCGGTGAGCTCGACCGGCGCGCGCCCCGAGCTGAACGGGGGGCGGAACTGGATGTCGTAGGTGTCCGGGGCGACGAGCACGCCGAAGGCACCACTCCCGTTCGCATTGTCATCGGGGGTCGGGACTTCTGCTCTGGTGGCGGAGATGATGAAGTCGAGGTCGACGTTCGGCACCGCCGCGGTCCCGCTCGAGGTCACACCGCTGACGAGGACCCCCTGCGTCAGAGCGATGGAGCCGAGCGCGATCGGTCCCGGCGGATTCACAGCAAAGACCATGATCGTCCCGGCGAGCCCGCTTCCGGTCGGCGGCTCGATCTCGAGCTCCCAGGTCCCCTCGGCCACGAGCACGGAGAAGGTGCCGCTCGTCCCGGTGGTGTCGCCGGAGAGGGGGAGCTCCACCCCCGTCGCCGGATCCCGGGCATCGATGTCGACGCCCGAGACGGGGAGTCCCGTCGGCCCGAGAATCGTCCCCGTGACGGTGTACCCCCGGCGGATGGTCCGAGTCCCGACATCGAGGTCCGCGTTCAGGACGAGGACTCCCAGCTCCGTGGGGATGTAAGGTCCGGCGGGCAGGGTGTCGCCTGGGAGCTCCCGGATGGACACCTCCCAGCTGCCGGGTGGGACGAGGATGTCGAAGGACCCCGTGAGATCCGTGGTCTCGTTCGCCATCTGAGTGATCGCCCCGGACACCGGGTCCGAGAACTGGAGATCGGCCTGGGAGACGGGGAGACCGGCGTCGTTCACGACCACTCCGAGGAGGCGGACCCCGAGGTCGACGACGAGGGGTCCGATCACCGCACCCTGCGCGATGAACTGCGACGGGTAGACGGTCTGGAGGAAGTTGGTCGTGGAGGGCGGCCTCACGACCACATCGTAGAACCCATCCGGGATGATCTGGCAGATGGTGAGGGAGAAGGCGCCGTTCGCATCGGTGAAGTCCCCGGAGAGGGGGAAGGGGTTCCCGCCGCCGTCAAGGATGTCGAGGTCGAACCCGGCCAGCGGGGCCCCCTGTGCGTCGATGACGGTCCCCGAGACCACGAAGCTGCCGACGGGGCACTGCCCCGCTGCGGTCGAGGGGCCGAGGAGCAGGAGCAGTCCGAGCAGGGTGGCCGAGAGGCCGAGGCTGCAGGCATGGGCGTGGGCCATGGCGAGTGGCTCCCATCAGAAAGGAACGAACGATCGGGGAGGGCTCGAAACCGAGCGTGGTCCACAGGGCCGTCGCGGCCGGAGCCGGGCGAAAGAGGCGCACTGGGACCCCGTCCATTGTCCGACTGGAGCAGCGTGAATGTGAGGCAAATATCTTCAATTATGGCGGACTTTCCGAGGCATGTCGGGGTGCTTCAGGACCCGGGTCTCCTTCGCCTCTCCGCGATTCCCGTTCCACTGCGGCAGTCACGGGCGGCGGCAGGATCGGCGGCTGTGGCCCGGGGCCGAGGAGCGTCCGGCGTCTCGGCTGTCCGGGGAATCGAGAAATCGCCGTCCGCCGAGGGGGCGTCATGGCTAGAATCCGCCCGCAGGGGGGCGAGCCCCTCCGGATCCTCGGTCCTTGGAGGAGCAGGAGTGCCAGAGCGATGCCAGTGATCACCTTGCCGGACGGAAGCCAACGGGAGTACGCGGAGACGATCGATGCCGGGCGGATCGCCGCGGACATCGGCCCGGGCCTCGCGAAGGCTGCCGTCGGCGCCCGCGTGAACGGGACCCTCGTCGATCTGAACTCCCCGATCGAGGGGGACGCCGAGGTCTCGCTCGTCACCATTGGAAAGAAGAGCCAGCCGCCGGCGGAGGACGCCCTCTTCCTCATTCGCCACAGCGCCGCCCATGTGATGGCGGAGGCGATCCAGCGCATCGTGCCCGAGGCCCAGCTCGTGTACGGGCCGCCGACCGATCAGGGCTTCTACTACGACATCGCGATGCCGGACGCCCGGCCTCTCTCGACGGAGGACTTCGAGGCGATCGAGAAGGAGATGGCCGCGATCATCTCCGAGAACCGG
>JAFMMO010000229.1 GCA_017859655.1 Pseudomonadota bacterium
GCGATCGGCCGCCGCTCCCGGGTCTCCCTGCAGATCGTCAACACGCCCACGGAGTGCGTCATCGGCGGCGACCCGCTCGAGGTGGCCGAGGTGGTCCGCGAGCTCGGGACCGACTTCTTCCCGGTGCATGGGGTCACGACGGTGCACTCGCCGGTCCTCCGAGGCGTCGAGTCCGAGTACCTCGACCTCCACCGGTTTCCGGTTCACCCCCCCCCCGGGATCGAGATCTACTCCCCCTATCGAGGTGCGCCCCACGCCCCGACCTCCGAGGGGATCGCCCGCTCCATCACCGACCAGGGTCTGCATGGCTTCGACTACGTCCGCTGCATCGAGCACGCCTATGCAGCCGGAGCCCGCGTCTTCCTGGAGACCGGGCCGGGGAGCTCCTGCACCCGCATGGTCGACGCGATCCTCGGGGATCGCCCCCACCGCGCGCTCAGCCTTGTTCGCGCCCGGGAGCCCCTCGAGCTCTCCCTCGCCCGCATCGGCGCGGCCTGCCTCGCCGAGCGCGCTCCCTTCGATCCCTCCCTCCTCCACGGGGAGGGAGACGGATCCGTGGTGGCCCCGGTCGCGAGCGGGGCTCCCGCGATCACCCGGGAGAGCGGTGGGGATCCCTTCGACCTGCCGTCCCTCCCCGCCGGCGTGCGCAGGGCGAGCGGTCCGAGAGGGCGCGGGATCTCCCCCCCGAGCTCGGAGGCTCCGGCCCCGACTCCTCCGGCTCCCGTTCCCCCGGCCCCCGTCCCCCTGGCTCACGAGATACGGGCTCCCGAGACGCCGGGCCCCGCTCCGACGCCGGAGGAGTCCGGCGCTCCCGGCGGAGGAGGTCGACTCTCGGAAGTTCGTTCCGTCGCGACGGCCCCGCGTGCCGCCGCGGCCGGAGCCGCAGCTCCGGAGCTGGCCATCGCGGCGCTCGTCCGTCGCCAGCGCGCGCTTCTCGCCGAGATCGGTCGTCCCCTCGGCGCATCCTCCCACGCGACCGGCCCCGTCCCCCGGACCGAGCCCTCCGCCCCGACTGCGGTCCCCGAGGCGCACCTGCCGCGCGGCGGAGCGCCCACCGGAGGAGAACGACCGGTGCACCCCGCCGATGCCACCGCGTGGCTCCCCCGGGCGCTCTGCCTCGAGTTTGGCCGGGGCGCGATCACCACCGCCTTGAGAGCTCGCCTCGACGACCCCCGACTTCAGGAGATCGACACCTTCCCCACCCGAGTGCGGCTCCCCGACGAGCCGCTGATGCTCGTCGACCGGATCATCACCGTGGAGGGAGAGCCCTTCTCTCTCGCCGGGGGCCGCATCGTCACCGAGCACGATGTCCTCCCCGACGCGTGGTACCTCGACGCCGGGCGCGCCCCGGTCTGCATCTCGGTCGAGTCCGGGCAGGCGGATCTCTTCCTCGCAGCGTGGCTCGGGGCCGACCTCCGCACCCGCGGCCTCGCGGTCTACCGGCTCCTTGACGCGGAGGTGACCTTCCACCGCGACCTCCCGCGGGTCGGGGAGACGATCCGCTATGACATCCGGATCGATCGCTTCTTCGAGCAGGGAGACTCGCTCCTCTTCCACTTCCACTTCGAGGCGACGATCGACGGCGCGCCGGTCCTGACCATGAAGGAGGGCTGCGCGGGCTTCTTCCCCGAGGCGGCGCTCGCCGCCGGCCGCGGCATCGTCGAACCGCGCTCCCGACCCCGTCCTCCCGCGATCGCGCCGCCGGGGTGGCGCCATCCGTCCGGACTGGAGGAGTGTCGGCTCGACGCTCCGCAGCTGGAGGCCCTGCGGGCGGGAGACCTCGCGGCCGCATTCGGCCCCCGCTTCTCCGGACTCCCCCTGGCGCGCCCCGCCACCATCCCCGGGCGTCGCAGCACCCCCACCGGCCGAATGCACCTCCTGGACCGCGTGACCTCCCTCGACCCCACGGGGGGGCACTGGCGGCTCGGCCGGGTCACCGCCGAGCTGGATGTCCGACCGGACGACTGGTTCCTGACCTGCCACTTCACGGACGACCCCGTGATGCCCGGCACGCTGATGTTCGAGTGCACCCTGCACACCCTCCGCGTGCTGGTCCTCGGTCTCGGCTGGATCGGCGAAGAGGGGGCGGTCGAGGTCCACCCGGTGATCGGCGAGCCGGGGCGGCTGCGCTGTCGCGGACAGGTGATCCCCAGCTCCCGGGTCGTGGGCTACGATGTCTCGATCCGCTCGATCTCCCTCGACCCGGAGCCGACGATCGTCGCGGATGCGAAGATGCTGGTGGATGGTCGGGAGATCGTGGAGATGCGAGGGCTCTCAATGCGACTGCGCGGGCTGACGCGGGAAGGGATCGATGCCCTCTGGAGCGCTCCCCCCGCACCAGCCCCGGCGCCGCCCGCGTCCCCCTTGCCCCCTCCCCCCCCGCCGACTCCCGGGCGCGCGCACCTCTACGACCACGCCTCGATCCTCGCGTTCGCCCTCGGCAAGCCTTCCGAGGCATTCGGGGAGGAGTACCGGAGATTCGATGACGACTTCATCGCTCGGCTGCCCGCCCCGCCCTACTGCTTCATCGACGGCATCACCGAGGTCGAGGGCCCCCCTTGGATCCAGCAGGAGGGGACCCGCTGCGTCGCCGAGTACACCGTGCCCCCCGATGCCTGGTACTTCTCCGCCGTCGGGCAGGAGCGCATGCCCTTCGCGGTTCTCCTCGAGACCGCGCTCCAGCCGTGCGGGTGGCTGGCCGCCTACTGCGGAAGCGCCCTCACCAGCGAGGAGCCGATGCACTTCCGCAACCTCGGCGGGCGCGCCACCCAGCATCGAGCGGTGACCCCTCGCACCGGGCTCCTCCGGACCGAGGTCCGGCTGACCTCCTTCAGCGCCTCGGCCGGAATGCTGATCCAGCACTACGACATGGAGATCCGAGACGCGGAGGGCCCGGTCTACACCGGCACGACCTACTTCGGGTTCTTTCCGCGCCCCGCCCTCGCGAACCAGCTCGGGATCCGCGATGCGGTCCCCCCCGGCTTCCCCCTCCCCGACCTCCCCGGCGTCCCGGCGTTCCCGGTCCCGCAGCACCCCCGCCTCCCGGACGCCCGCTTCCGAATGGTGGAACGGATCGACGCCCTCGACCGTCGGGGGGGGCCCCGGGGGCTCGGGTCGATCCGCGGCAGCATCGCGGTCGATCCCGACGCCTGGTTCTTCCGGGCCCACTTCCATCAGGATCCGGTCTGGCCCGGCTCCCTCGGCCTCGAGTCGATGCTCCAGCTGATGGAGGTCTTCGCCCTCGACCGCTGGACCCCCGCCCCGGAGGAGGAGCTGCAGGCGGTCGCCTGCGGGGAGGCTCATGAGTGGACCTACCGCGGGCAGGTCCTCGGGCATCGCGATCGGGTCACCGTCGAGGTCCTGATCACCGAGATCGACGAGGAGCGACGCCTCATCCGGGGGGACGGCCGCCTCCTCGTCGACGGCCTCTGGATCTACGGCATGGGTGGTTTCACGGTCGCCATCGTGCCCACGGCGGGGCCTCGATGAGCGTCCCCGGCTGCGTCCGCTACGAGCGCGTCCGCCTCGCGGGCATCGGCTTCGAGCTGGCCCCCATCGTCGTCACCTCGGAGGAGCTGGAGCGTCGCCTCGCGCCGACCTATGAGGCCCTCTCTCTGGCTCCCGGCCAGCTCGTCGGGTGGACGGGGATCGAGGAGCGTCGCTGGTGGCCCGAGGAGCACCGACTCTCCGAGGTCGCCGCGCTCGCCGCGCAGCGAGTCCTCGGCCGTTGCGGCGTGGAGACGGATGAGATCGGCGCCCTGCTCTACGCCGGGGTCTGCCGAGAAGGCTACGAGCCCGCCACCGCGACCGCCGTCGCCGCACGACTCCACCTCGGGGGAGGAGTCGTGCTCCACGATGTGTCCAACGCATGCCTCGGCGTGGTGGATGGGATCCTCGACCTCGCCAACCGGATCGAGCTCGGCCAGATCGAGTCCGGGCTGGTGGTCTCCGCCGAGTCCGCGCGCACCATCGTGGAAGAGACCATCCACTCCCTGAATGCGGCCCCCTCCATGGAGAGGTTCGTCCCGGCGCTCGCCACCCTCACCGGCGGATCGGGCGCGGTGGCCGTCCTTCTCCGCCGCGACGACGGCTCCGAGAGGATGCGAGCCCGCCCCCGACTCCGTGGCGGCATCACTCGGACCGCTCCGGAGCATCACGAGCTCTGCCGCTGGGGTGTGCATCCCGATCCCGATGGGCGCCCCGGCTATCGCGTCGAGCGAATGACGACCGACTCGATCCTCGTCATGCAGAACGGAATCGCGCTGGGAACCGCCACATGGCAGGCCTTCCTCCAGGGCATGGGGTGGTCCCGTGGCGAAATCGACCGGACGATCGGTCATCAGGTGGGCAGCGCGCACCGAGAGGGGATCCTCGAGGCCATCGGCCGCCGACCGGAGCAGGATTTCGTCACCTACCCCCACCTCGGGAACATCGGAACCGTGTCCCTCCCTCTCACCGCAGCGCTCGCCGAGGAGCGCGGCCGGGTGCGCGCCGGGCAGAATGTGGCCTGGCTCGGGATCGGCAGCGGCCTGGTCTGCTCGATGCTGGGCTGGGAGTGGTGAACCGGCCGCAGGTCGGACGGCCTCGGCTTCACAGGTCTCTGCCGCGGCGAGTCTTGCGGACTCTCCTGTCAAACCTTGCAGACTTCCGCTCATCCTCCTAAGATCCCGGCGGGTTGAATGCACCGCGAGAGGTGTGGGTGACCCGTGATGCCGAGGAACGCCCCTGTTTATGGACCGGACGCGGGCGGAGGGATCACGGTTCCCCTGACTCTCCCGTTGTCACGAGAAGACAGACCACTCATCGCGAGCCCCGTGTGGACACGGTACGGCTGCCGTAAAGGCTCGCCGGCGAGTGGTGGTTCGCGATCCGTCCGAGCCCTGATCCGTTCCTTGCGACCCAGAGTCCCATCCCGGCTCCACAGGCTGCGCACTTCTCCCCGACCGGAAGGGTCGTGGAGTCCGGGGACATCAGCAGGTTGCGGTGCGGACGGATTCGGGAGCCTGGGACGACCCGAGTCAGGCGACGCTGCTCGCCTCCGTCACTCAGCGAATCTCCGACGGTCTCCGGTTGGCTGCCCGGGAGTCCGTTCAGCGCGCTCGAATCCTGGAAACTGGGCAGCCGCCACGAACTCGTAGAAGTGAGCACCTGTCCCCGCGAAGCGACGGCTCCTCTCAAGAGGGGCTGGAAGCTTCTCTTCGTCCGGGGACGAACCAACCACGGTGGGAGGAAGCCTGTGCAGACCCTTGCCTCGAACTCTCGACACGCCTCGACGCACCTGAACGCATCTCGACCGCGGAAGAGC
>JAFMMO010000230.1 GCA_017859655.1 Pseudomonadota bacterium
CGACCGTACTGGAGTTCGCGGGCGCACTCGACCTCCTCGACCGGAGCACCGGCGAGGGAGGAGAGCCGGTCCCTGGTGGCCTCCGGATCGAAGAGCGCGCCCGCTTCCCCGGCCCCGAGGGCGGTCCGGATTCGCTCCGCCGCCTGCTCGACCCGTGCCGCGGGTCCCCGGCGCGGGATCGGGGTCCGCCGGGCGGCGGCGAGGGAAGGCTCGAGGTCGGACGCGCTCGGGAGCCACTCGATCCCCTCGAGGAGGGCGTGCACCACGGTCCCCAGCTCCCGCCGCTCCCGCCGCTCGGTGTGAGGGAGCTCGGTCGAGGGGGAGCCCTCGTCGGCCCCGGCGAGGGAGGGTGGGAGCGGTACGGGGGTGGGGAGACGGTCCGGGACCGGCGCGGGGGGCGGGGAGGCGGACCGCGGAGCGGTCGCGCTCCGCTCCTCGGCTCCTCGGGCGGACGGCCGCGCGGCGAGCCAGTCGCGATCCCCGTGGGAGAAGAGGACTCCCGCGGACTCGGGGAGGTCGCCGGTCCGCTCGCCTCCCAGGGTCGCTCGCAGCACGCGCGCGAAGCTCGCTCCCTCGTTCATCTTCAGCGGCGGGAGCAGCATGTGGAGAGCATGGACCGCCCTCGTCATCCCCACATAGAGGAGGTTGAGGCACTCGGTGACGAGCTCCTCCCGATGCCCTTCCTGCAGTGGACCGAGCGCGTCCGGACAGAGGAGGGTCGCGGACTTCCCCATGTAGCGTGAGATCCGATCCGCGGGCGCGGCCGGATCGCTGTGGGCGGCGAGCAGGGTCGGACTGGGCTGCGACCAAGAGTCCGCGAGCTCGGGGAGTATGACGACATCGAACTCGAGTCCCTTCGAGCGATGGAGCGTCATCACCTGGACGGGGGAGCTGGTGGGGGACTCGATCGGCGTGCTCCGGATCCGCTCGACGAGGCTCTCCGGTCGCAAGGCGAGCTCCGGTTCGATCCGCGTGGTCAGCTCGATCAGCTGCTCGAGGCGGATGCGGTCGCGCTCGTCGCAGGCGGGCGCGAGGGCGAAGGCGAGCCGTCGCACCGTGGCGCCCGCGCCCTCCTCGATCAGCTGGCGACGCAGTCGGCGCGCCGCCTCGGCGTCCCGGTCCGGCTCCGGTTCCGCGGCGAGCCCGAGGAGCGGGCCGAGCGGGGTGCGGGAGACGACGAACCGGGCGGCCCCGTCCCCCGGGTGGTCGGCGAAGTGGAAGGCGGCGAGGACCGCGTTGACGGCCAGGCTGTCGGAGAGCGGGTTGCCCCCCTCCTGGCTGGCGTCGATTCCCCGCCCGCGCAGCAGGTCGATGAGCGGCGCGACCCCCCGGTTCTTGCGCAGGAGCAGGCCGATGGAGAGGGACGGATCGCGGGACCGGACCTCCTCCACCAACGCGAGCGCCTCTTCGAAAATGAGCCGCTGCTTCGCGGCGGCGGAGAGGCGGCAGAGGGCGCCCCACTCCGGCTCCCGGAGTGCATCGAGCGGACGGGCGAAACGAAGCTCCGCGAAGCCTGGCCGCTTCGGGCGCTTCGACTCATGGGGAGCGAAGGCGTCCTGCCAGCGGGTGGCGGCCCGCCGGTCGACCTCCTCGACGAGGGCCCCGCCGACGCTCTCGAAGACCTGATTGACGGTGTCGAGGATGACGGGCGAGGAGCGCCAGCTGTGCTGGAAGGTCTCCTCGCTGGAGGGGGGGAGCAGTCCGGCGACCTCATCGAAGAGGGCGCGGCGTCCTCCGCGCCAGCTGTAGATCGCCTGCTTCATGTCCCCGACGCAGAAGAAGGTGCGCTGCGCGGCATGGTCGGCGAGGAGCTCCTCGATGATCGGTCGGAGGACGAGGAACTGGAACAGGGAGGTGTCCTGGAACTCGTCGAGGAGGACATGGTCGATGCGGGCGTCGATGCGGTCGTAGATCGGCTGCAGACCGGCGCGCAGCCGCTCGAGCATCGCCTCCTCCGCGAGGCGCACGGTGAGGGTCTGGAAGTCGTAGATGCCGCTGGCGTCCCGACGGGCCTCCTGCCTGCCGTCGAAGGCTCGGATCAATTCGAGGCTCGCGAGGTTCTGCCCGCGGAGCTGGGCGAGCAGCCGATGCCGGGCGCCGTCGAGAATCGGCGCGAGCCGCGTCTCCCATATGGGGTCGATCTCCATGCGGGAGAAGTGCGTCTCCCCGGCGAGGATCTTGCCGACGAGTCCGTTCTCGAGGAGGGACTCGTCATTCTCGCGGTCCACCGCCTCGAGCAGCTTCTTGCGGGCATTCGTCCAATGGACCGGGGGGGTCCCCTTCTTGGTGATCGGGAGCGGAAGGGCGGCGAGCGCGTCCCGTGCCTCCCGAATCTCCTCGGCCCCCGGGGCGGGGGGGACCGGGAAGCTGTCCCACGCCTGGGGCGGGGACTCGAGGTAGCGATGGTGGAGATCGCTGACGAGACCAGCGATCTGTTCCGTGACGGAGCGCGCCGACTCGCCCCGACGGAGGCGGTGCATCAGCTCGACCGCGGCATCCGGATCCGCGCCCAGCAGATCGTGGATCGAGCGCCGGCGGAGGTCGGCGAGGGTCGCGGTGTCTCCGATCCGCCAGTCGGGAGGGAGTCCGAGCTCGAAGGCATGCGCCGCCGCGATCCGGTGGAAGAAGGCATCGATCGTCTGGATCTGAAGACGAGGGAGGATCGCGCAGGTGCGCCCGAGGATCCGCGCCGCCCCCGGGGCGTCGATCGAGACCCCCGGCATCTCCCTGCGAACCTCCTTCAGGGCCTTGGGGTCGCCCACGCACTCGGCGAGGCGGAGGAGGATCCGCCCGAGGATCTCCCCCGCCGCCTTGCGGGTGAAGGTGGTCGCGAGGATCCGGTCCGGCTCGACCCCGGCGGCGAGGAGCCCGATCACCCGGTGGACCAGCGTGTACGTCTTCCCCGATCCGGCGGAGGCGCGCACGAGGCGCGGCGGGAAGGGGTGGGCCAGGTTCTCGGTCGGGTCGGGATCGGGCACCGCCGAGGGGAGGATCGGATCGCTCATTCGCTCCCCTCCTCCCCGCTCGCCACCAGCTCCTCCACGGCGGCTTCCCAGCGCGCCCCCGCTCCGGTCTCCCTCTCCCCGCCGAAGTGCTCGCTCCAGGGAGAGCGGAGGCGCCGGGGGGGCCAGAAGCGCTGGTCGTGGATCAGGCCGGCGACCTCTCGCGCCCGATCGATCGCCTCGGCGAGGTCCTCCTCGCTCCATGCGACAGGGAGGTAGCTCGGCTTGCGAGGATCTCGGGGGAGCTGCACGTAGCCGAGCTCGATCGCCGCGCCTCCCGGGATCGGCCGGGAGATGGGGAGGGTCGTCGCCAGATGGTGGTAGAGCGGGAGCTGGAGGTTGATCCACTCCTTGCTCCCCTTGGGCCCCTTGCGGTGCGCCGTCTCCGGGTCGGCCCCGCCCTCGCTCGACTTGTAGTCGATGAGGCGATAGCCGTGATCCCGGTGGTGGTCGATCCGGTCGACCTTCCCGCGGATCGTGAAGGGGACCTCGATCCCCGCGCCGAGCCCCGGCGTCTCCGGCTCCTCCGGGGTGATCGCGCGGAAGTTGGGCGCGTCGTCGGGGAAGGTCGCCTCCACCGCGACCGTCTGCCAACCCTCCCCGACCTGCTCCGCCTGCCACGGCGCGAACGCGGCAAGCCGCGCCCGCAGCTGCTCCTCCTGCACCCGGAGGACCGGGGATCGGCGCGACCCGTGCTTCCGATCGAGCGCCACGGAGAGGAAGTCGTCGAGGGCGGCGGAGACGTCCTCCACCTCGGTCAGGGTCCGGGCGGTCGGATCCTCTCCGAAGAGCTCGAGGGCTTCGTGGATCCGGTTCCCGAAGGCGAGGGGGTCGAGCTCGTCAAGGCCATCGTGCAGCTCCCGGAGACGGAGGACCTGCTCGAGGTAGTAGGTGTACGGACAGGTGAGGTAGCTCCCGAGGCCGGTCACGGAGGCCCGGGCGGGCGCGGGGTCGCGTCGGATCGGGCGCGGCAGGGAGAGGGTCGGTCCCGGTTCCGCGGGGGGGAGGAGCAGGGGGGGCGGATCGGTGGTCGCCTCCTCCCCGTAGTACTCGATCACCCGGGCCGGGCGCGTCGCATCCTCCGCCAGCCAGAAGCGGGTGGGGTGGAGGGTGTCTCCCTCGGTCGAGTACCGGAGCGCGATCCAGGTCACCGTCCGGGGAGAGAGGAGGAGGGTGTCGACGAGCGCCGCGTCGCGCCGGGCGCGGTGGCTCTCCCCGGGGAGGCCGAAGCGCTCGCGCAGCCGGGGACCGAGGAGGGGGTCGTGCCCCGGCCCCGGGTCGGGGAGCTGTCCCTCGTTCGCCCCGACGACGATGAGGCTCTCCGCCGGGTCCAGCTCCGCCTCCAGCCAGCCGATGACCTCGACCGTCTCCTCGCCTCGCCCCGCCCGCGGCGCGCGAGACCGCCGGAGATGATCGAGCAGGAGCCGCAGGGGAATCGTGGGAGGCATCGCGGCGCCGAGGCGGGGGGGGATGGCCTCGAGCATCTCCAGGCCGGCGAGGAGCGGCTCGAGGCGCGCCTCCTCCGTGTCGGCGAAGAGCCGCTCCACCATCCCCCGGAGGGGCTCGATCCAGTCGGCGAGCGGCCGGGGAGCCCCGCGGAGCGGAGCGAGATGCGCATCGATGCCCTCCCGCAGCCAAGTGTCACCGGAGGACGCCGGCACATCCTCGAGCGACGCGGCGAGGCTCTGGTGGAGCATCTTGTCAAGCGCGCGGAGGAGGTCGCTCCCTCCCGAGGACGGGAGAAGCTCCGCTGCGATCGCGGTCTCCACCTCCGGGTGGCGGAGGAGGGTGGCGACCGTCTCGCGATCCGGCTCCTCGAGGTGGAGCAAGAGCGCCTCGACCCATCGCCCCGGGGCGTCGAGGTCGGCGGACCGTGCGAGTGCGCTGTGCACCGGCAGCCCGGCCCGCTCCAGCCGGTCGACGACCAGCGCGTGGAGGGTGTCGTCGAGGACGCACACCGTCGCGCTCTCACCCCGGGCCCGGGCCGCGGTGACGCGCTCGACCGTCTGCGCCGAGAGGCGGGAGAGGTTCGAGCCGATGAGGAAGGAGCCTTCCGGGAAGGAGGCGCGGATGGTGGGGGGGGGAGCCCCCGCTCCCGTCTCCTCGGCGCCCGGATGCCGGAGTGCCCCGATCCCGTCGAAGAGCTCGGCCTCCGGCTCCCCCGCGTGGATCCACGCCTCCAGTCGCGGGAGCGCCTCGAGGATCGCGCGGACGCGCGGCCGCGGATCGGAGAGTCCGATCGTGAGGAGGGGCCCGGGATCGGCGCCGGGTCCGGGGGGGGGCGCGGCGAAGGG
>JAFMMO010000037.1 GCA_017859655.1 Pseudomonadota bacterium
CGATCCCCGCGGGATCGACGACCGCGAGGTCGGGGAGCGCATCGCCGTTCAGGTCTCCGATGGCGATGTCCCGAACCTCTCCGGGGAGGACGAGGACTCCGGGGAGCAGACCGCCGAGCCCATCGGGGGAGAAGCGGAGCACCCCGGCAGCGGTGGCGACGATGAGGTCCGGGCTCCCGTCACCGTCGAGGTCCGCAGTCTCGAGGAAGCGTGGCTCGGCCGGGAGCCCCGTGCTCAGGAGGGGGAGGAAGGGGGCCGCGCCCGGGACCTGGGAGTGGAGAGGCAGGGCTCCGAAGAGCGCGCCCGCCGCGGAGAGCGCGCCGATGGCGAAGCGCAGGAGCTGTCGGGATCCTGGGGCGCGGGCCATCGGCCTCCTCCGGGTCTCTACTCCGGGTCTCTCCGCCGCGCCTCTCCGCGCCGTTTCTTCGTGCCGTGTCTTCGCGGGGAGGGCGCAGCGGGCTCGCATCGTAGCAGGTGCACCCGAGGAGGGCAGCCGGGCGGGATGAGGCGCGGGCCCGCCGGGAAGCCATGCTTCCCGGCGGGCCCGCTCTCCATCCCGCACAGAGACGCGGCTCAGCGCCAGCGGATCAGCATCGAGTTCGGATCGAACTCGAGGTGGATCCCGGAGCTCCGCGGCTCCCCGTGCGTCTTCAGGAACTTGAGGTTCACATGATCCGCCTCCGGCTCGAGGGCGAGGAGGACCTCGATGTCATCGATGCACCGAAGGATCGTGAGCGGGATCCCCCGCTCATCGCAGGCGGCACCGTGATGCGTGTGGGCGCTCACCCAGATCTCGCAGTTCCACCTCATGGCGAGCTGCTTGAGGCCCGCCATCGTCTCCGGATCGACCTGATCGAAGTCGGGCCAGCCGGAGAGCTCGATCATGGCGGGCGCGAAGTCCGCGTGCTCCGTGAGGAAGGCCACGGTGTGATCGAGCTTCTCGAGGGTGAAGCCGCGCGGATCGGGGAAGCTGTAGATCTGCTTGTGGCGCTCGACGATCGTCGCCGGCGAGGGGAGCCTCGGGTCGAGGCTCATGCTCCCGAGGATCTCGTGCAGGACCTCATCGTGGAACGCGCGGGTGTCGGAGACCGACTTGCCGACGCTGACATGGAGGGCGTTCTTCCCGTCCATGGCGTGGTCGATCGCGATCGAGGTGAGGACGGCGACCTTGCCGAGCCCGTGCTGCGCCATCACCACGCCCACATTGCCCAGACCGAGGCCCCCCTGGAGGACCTTGTCCAGAACACGGAGCGGACGATTCCCGTCGACGAGATTCAAGCGAGCCTCCCTCTCCCGGTCTACTTGCTCTTCTCTTCGAGCTCCTTCTTGTACGCCTCGATGAGCTCCTCCTGGACCTCCCGCGGGGCGGGGGCGTAGCGCTGGAACTCCATCGTGAACTCCGCCTTCCCCTGGGTGGCGGAGCGGAGCGCCGTCGCGTAGCCGAACATCTCCGCGAGGGGCACCTCGGACTCGATCCGGACGAAGCCGTCCTGATCCATGGTGCCGACGAGGATCCCCCGGCGCTGGAGCAGCGTCCCGACCATGTCTCCCTGGAACTCGCTCGGTCCCTCGAGCACGACGTTCATGACCGGCTCGAGCACCTGGGGCTTGCCCTTGGGGTAGTACTCGCGGAAGCAGCCGCGCGCGGTGGTCTGGAACGCCATGTCGCTCGAGTCGACGGCGTGCGCGGCTCCGTCCTGCAGGACGACGGTCATGCCATCCACGGGCGCACCGATCAGGGTCCCGGCCTCGAGGCAGCTGCGGAAGCCCTTCTCGACCGAGGGGATGTACTCCTTCGGGACGTTTCCGCCGGTGACCTTGTTCACGTACTCGAACTGGCCGTCGTCGTTGGGCATGAGGATCCCGATGATCCGGCCGTACTGACCCGAACCCCCGGTCTGCTTCTTGTGGGTGAAGTCGAACGGCGTCTCGGCGGTGATCCGCTCGCGGTACGCGACCCTCGGAGCCCCGACCTCGACCTCGGCCTTGAACTCCCGCTTCATCCGCTCGACGTAGACATCGAGGTGAAGCTCGCCCATTCCGGAGATGATCGTCTGCCCCGTCTTGTCGTCGAACGCGACCCGGAAGGTCGGGTCCTCCTTCGAGAAGCGCTGGAGCGCCTTCGACATGTTGTCGGTGGCCTTGCGGTCGGTGGGGGTGACCGCGAGGTGGATCACCGGCTCCGGCACGTGCATCGAGCTGAGGACGAAGTCCGTGTCCTCGCCGCGGAAGGTGTCTCCGGAGGCGCAGTCGATCCCGAAGAGGGCGACGATGTCTCCCGCCGGGGCCTCGTCGATGTCCTCCATCTTGTCCGCGTGCATCCGCACGAGTCGGCCGAGCTTCACCTTCCGCCCGGTGCGCGCGTTGTAGACCGTCTCGCCCTTCTTGAGGCAGCCCTGGTAGACGCGCACGTAGGTGAGCTGTCCGTAGGGGCCGTCCTCGAGCTTGAAGGCGTAGGCGAGGGTGGGGTCCTCGTTCTTGTGGGTGACGGGGACCTTCTCCTCCTCGTTCTTCGGGTTGATCGCGAGGTTCTCGACATCCGTGGGGCAGGGAAGGTAGCTGGAGACCGCGTCGAGGAGGGGCTGGACCCCCTTGTTCTTGTAGGCGGAGCCGAGGAAGACCGGCACGAGCTCCAGGGCGAGCACCCCCTTGCGGGTCGCCTCGTGGATCAGCTCGACCGGGACCTTGCTCGGGTCCTCGAGGACGAGCTCCATCAGCTCGTCGCTGAAGTTGCTCAGCTCCTCCAGCATCACCTCGCGGCGCATCTCGGCCTCTTCCTTGAGCTCGGCCGGGATCTCACCGATCTGGATCTTCTCCCCGTTGTCCCCCTCGAAGACCATCGCCTTCATCTCGATGAGGTCGACGACCCCCTTGAGGTCGTTCTCGAGCCCGATCGGGATCTGGAACATGACCGCGTTCAGCTTCAGCTTCTCGCGGAGCTGATCGGTGACCTTCGCCGGGTTCGCCCCGGTCCGGTCGAGCTTGTTGATGAACGCGAGGCGGGGGACGTTGTAGCGGCGCATCTGCCGGTCGACGGTGATCGACTGGCTCTGGACGCCGGCCACGCCGCAGAGGACGAGGATCGCCCCATCGAGCACCCGGAGGGAGCGCTCCACCTCGATGGTGAAGTCGACGTGACCGGGGGTGTCGATGATGTTGACCGTGTTGTCACCCCAGGTGACGTGGGTCGCCGCGGACTGGATGGTGATGCCGCGCTCGCGCTCCAGCTCCATCGAGTCCATGGTGGCGCCGACGCCGTCCTTGCCCCGGACCTCGTGGATCGCGTGGATCCGGTCGGTGTAGAAGAGAATGCGCTCGGTCAGCGTGGTCTTGCCCGAATCGATGTGGGCGCTGATTCCGATGTTCCGCATCTTGGTCAGATCGCTGGCCATCGTCGTGTCTCCTCGCCGGGGCTTCTCCCCGGTCCACGGGTTTCTCGTTCTTCGCCGTGCGCCCTTCTCCGGCGTCGAGCCTCCTCCACCGGGAGGGGCGCGACGTGCGGGCCGGAGCGCGGCCGGAATGCCCGCTCGCCTCTCCTCGTGGACGGCGGATCCGATCGGAATCGGACCCGAGAACGCCCGAAGGGCAAACGGGGCAAAAGTCTATCATTCTTCGGTTTAGGGGCGAGGGAATCGTAGTCGTTTCTGGAGGTTCCCCGGGGCCCGGGCGGGACCTCGCCGGCGGCCGGGACCGCCGTTCTGCGCTGGAGGCGAAGGGGGGGCGGATCCGCGCGCGAACCCGGGGCTCGACCTCGCGGGTTCAACTCTCTGAGGAGGGCTCCTCCGGGCGATAGGGGATCGCCTCCTCCCCCGGGTTGCAGATCTGCACTCCGGGGCCGACGGGCCGATAACGAAGCTCCTCCACCGGGCGCCCGCCGATGAGGTGCTCCGAGATGATCCGCTCGGCGTCCTCGGGCCGCACCGCCGCGTACCAGGTCTCGCCGGGGTGGACCACGATCATCGGTCCGTGGCCGCACTGCGCGAGGCAGCCGGCCTGATTGATGCGAACCCGGCCGGTGAGTCCCAGCTCCTTCACCCGGGCCCGGAGGGCGCCGATCACATCGCGGGCGCCCTGCTTCGGGCAGGCGCGACCGGAGATGCAGACGAAGGCGTGGTGCTCGAACTGGGGGGGACGCTCGGGAGACATCGGTCTCACTCTCCGCCGAGGGCCCGCTGGAGCACCCGACGGATGAGGCCCTCATCCCAGGACATCGGGTCGATGAGGAGCCAGTGGAGCCGCCCCTCCGCGTCGGTGAGGTAGAGGGTCACGTTCGCGGCCTCGAGGCCATGCTCGCGATGGACATCCAGGTCCTCGACATCGATGGCGACCGACCAGTCCTCGATGCCATGGGCCTCGATCGCCCCGCGCATGGCGGCGACCTCCTGATCGGCGATATCGCCCCGCCGCAGGGCGAAGCTGATCCAGTCGATGTGGAGCTTCTCCCCGTACTCCTGCCCGAGCGACCGGAGGAGCTCGAACATCCCCTGCTGGCGCCCGAGGGCGCGGGAAGCGCTCGCGAAGATGCGCACCCGCGCCGGCTTCTCCCGGGCGGCGTCGGTGGGGGGCTGGACCCAGTCCACCTTCCCCTCCAGGTCCGGCAGCGGCCTCCCCTGCAGGAGGCTGATGCGACGGTCGTAGGGGTCCGCCTGGAAGTCCAGGTAGGTGACGAGGTCCATCGGGAGGGTCTCCCCGTCCATCTGACGCTCCCGATGGTGATCCGCGAAGGCGCGGATCGCCTCGAGGGCCCGCTCCGGCTCCCCCAGGGCGTAGAGGAAGAAGCCCTCATAGAAGCGCGCGCGGGCGGCGTACCGCTCGTAGTCGATCCGATACTCCTCGGGAACGACGAACGCGCCCGCGGCGACCATCGCCTCGCCGGCGGCCCCCGCCCGGATCCGGGGGAGGAGCTGCGCCCACGCGGAGAGGGCCTGCTCGAGCTTGCCCTGATGGCGGAGCACCTTGTGGTAGTACCAGAAGTAGTGGGGCCAGAGCTTCGAGCGGGGGAACCGGACGATCCCCTCGAGGGCCACCGCCTCCCCTCGCGGGTAGTCCCCCGCGAGGATGAACGTCTCCGCCAGCTTGATGTAGGTCTCGTCGAGCTCCGGTCGGGTGGGGTCCGCCTGAATCGAGAGTGTGAGCGCCTCGGCTGCCTCGATGTGCCGCTGGGCCCGGAGCATCACCTCCCCGTAGGTCTCGAGGAGCGCCGCCCGCAGCGGCCCGGTCTCGGGCGCGAGGTCGAGCCCCTCCTGGATCACGCCGAGGGTGCGATTCCGGTGGGCGGTCAAGATCGCCTCGATCTCAGTCGGCTGCAGTCGCGCGCCCCACTCCACCTGGTTCTGATGGTCCGCGAGGGCGACGACCCGGTCCTGATTGAGGAAGAGGAGGCGGGCGAGGATCCGCAGGACTTCTGCCCGGACCGGGCTCTCCCCGTGATCGCCGAGCCACGCCTCGGCGGCGACCTCGCCGCTATCGAGCTCGCGGAAGACCCGTGGGAGGTCCGAGGTGCGCACCTTCCGGACATCGCCGATCTCGTCGACGCGCTCCTGCAGCCAGGCGAGGAAGCCGGCATCGTCCAGCCCCGTCGGGACGGCGATGGGGTCGGGGGTGAGGGGGATCGGCTGGGCGGGGGCGCTCCGCGGCGCGAGGAGCGCGGCGAAGAGGAGCACGGCGGTCGTCAGGGCGCGGAAGAGGGGTGTGCCGGACATCGGGAGGCCTCTTTTCGGGACGGAGCAGCTCGGGGGAGGGGAGATGCCCTCCCTTCGGGAGTATCGGAGATGGTCCCTCGGTAAGGACAGTGAACCTGACGGATTCCCCCTCGGTCACCGCTCTCGCGGATTCCCGGGACTCGAGCCGCAGATCCGGCCCCCTCTCGACCGAAGAAGAGGAAGGGAGACCTCACCGGAAGGTGCCGTCTCCGTCCGCTCCCTCGGAATCCACGCTCCGCCGGAGACCTCGCCCGGCGGGAGAGTCCGCGGAGCGGCCCCGGCTGGAAGGAGCCCCATGTCGCGCCTCTCGTCAGTTCTCGCGTGCCTCGCGCTTCTCGCGCTCCTTCTGCCGGGCTGCGGCAGCGACGCGGAGAGCCCCGTGGCTGCCGCGGATGGACCTCCCCCCCCGGCCGCGCAGGGGGAGCCCGTCCCCGGCAAGGTCTTCCCGGCCGAGGAGGAGACCCCTCCCCCCGCCGAGGCCTCCGGCTGGATCGGGCGGCGCGCGCCGGACTTCCTGCTCCCCGGTCTGGATGGGACGCTGACCCGCCTCTCCGAGGTGGAGGAGTCTCTCGTGGTCCTCGAGTGGACGAGCCACATCTGCTCCTTCGCCAAGCGGCACTACGCCCGATCGAACGTCCAGTCTCTCGTGAAGACCTACGGCCCCCGCGGCGTCGCGTGGTTCGCGATCGACTCCTCGATGTACCCGATCTCCCACCCGATCAAGGTGCAGCGCTGGATCGACCAGCGCTCGATCCGCCACCCGATCCTCCTCGACAAGACCGGGGTGGTCGGTGAGGCGTACGGGGTGAAGACGACTCCGACGGTGGTGATCCTCCAGAAGGGCGTGATCGTCTACTACGGCCCCCTCGATGATGATGTCTGGGGACGGAAGAGCGCCCCGCGCCACCATGTCGCCGAGGCGCTCCAGGCGCTCCTCGCGGGAGAGCCGGTGCCGGAGGCGACCCCGAAGACCTACGGCAGCCCGATCCGGTATCTCGCGGACGAGCTGGAGCGCCGGGCGGCCCGTGAGGCGGCGCTCCCCCCGGGGGGCCCGCCCGGGGGAGCACGCGCGAACGAAGGCTCCCCGCCGACGCCGCCCACCGATGGTGAGCCCTCCGATCAGTCCGGAGGCGCACCGACGCCACCGAAGCCGATCGGCTCGGACCCACCGAGCGACCGCGCCGAGGCGCCGCGACAGTCGGCGTGAGTTCGGCCGGCCCGCTTGGCGCCGCGAGTGGCGGGGTGAGTCCTTCGCGCGGCCGTCGAGCTGGGGTCTCATCGTGATTCCCACGACACGCCTCCCTTCCCCCCTCGATCCCGTATACTCCGCCCGCCAGAGTGTCGGGGGAGCGTCGGACGAGGGAGGTCGCGGAACGTGCTCGAGTGGCTCGGCCAGCTGACCGACATCTGGGGGCCTCTCCGCCTCTTCTCCTCGCCGCTCTTCCTCTCCGCGCTGGGCGTGCTCATCGGCGCCATCGCCACCGGCCTCGCGCTGGGGCGCGGGCGGTCCCGACTCCCGACCGACCGCGGGCGGGAGCACGCGGTGCACGCTCAGGCCTCGAAGGGGAAGCCGACGGGGGCGGGAGTCCTCTTCATTCCGCTCTACGCCGGGGTCTGTCTCCTCGTCGTGCCCATCTCCTTGGAGACGGTCGCGATCCTGCTCCCCGTCCTCGCCGCGATGCTCACCGGCTTCCTCGATGACCGCGCGAAGCTCCCGTGGGGGGAGTACCGGAAGGCGGTCCTCGACCTCGGCATCGCGTTGGGAGCCGCCGGCATCGTCTTCGGGACCGGCGAGGTCGAGATCTGGGTGCCGTTCTGGACCCCAAAGACGATCGATCCCGAGACCGGCGCGGCGATCCTCGCCTCCGTCACGGTGGGCCCGTGGGTGAGCTGGTCGGTGGGAGCCGCGGTGCTCTGGATCTCCATCAACGCGACGAACTGCACCGACGGCGTGGACGGTCTCAGCGCCAGCCTCCTCGCGGTCGCCTTCGTCCTCCTCGGAGGCCTGCTCTTCGTCGCGGTGGGCAATCAGTCCGTGGCGGAGTTCCTCCTGCTCCCTCACTCCCCGGAGGCTCCCGCCTGGGGGATCATGGCGTTCACCCTGCTGGGGGTGCTCGGGAGCTACCTCTGGTGGAACGCCCACCCATCCCACCTGATGATGGGGGACGCCGGGTCCCGGCCCCTGGGCCTCCTCCTCGGGCTCTTCGTCCTCGCCACGGGGAATGTCTTCCTGCTGCCCGTGGTCGCGGGGATGGTGCTCGTGAACGGGGGGACCGGCCTCGTGAAGGTGGCGCTGCTGCGCTTCTTCCGGATCGGGATCTTCCGGGAGGTGCGCTTCCCGCTCCATGATCATGTCCGTCAGAACCTCGGCTGGTCCGCCCCTCAGGTCCTGGTCCGTTTCGTCGTGCTCCAGGCGATCATCGCTCCGCTCCTCATCGTGCTGATCCTGAAGGTCCGATGAGGGGGACCGCCCGCCGGGGCGTCCGCACCCTCGCCCGCCTCGGCGTCGCGCTCGTCCTCGCGCTCCTGCTGCTCATCGCCGGTGTGACCATCGAGCTCGGCGGACCCCGGGATCGGATCGACATCTTCTTCGAGCTCCGCAGCGAGGTCCCCGGGCTGACCTTTCTCGTCGAGGGGATCGAGGCGCCGCCGCCCCTCCTCCTGACGGTCCACGATGCCGACCCCGCCCTCCTCGATGCTCCCTTCCCCGGGACGACCGCTCCTCTCGCGCCCTCCGAGGTGGACATCGATGCCTTCGTCGCCGATCGCTTCTCCCTGATCCACGAGCTCGTGCCGGGGCTGCGGGAGGGGGAGGTCCTCTCCTGGCAGGGCGGGGGGACGGAGGTCGGCGCGGCGCGGGTGCTCTGGTTCACCGACCTCTTCCGGGTCCGCGGCGCCCCGCGCGAGGACGGCTCCGACCGCGCCGACCTCCTCCTCCTCGGGATCGGGATCGACGACCCTCCGCTGGAGGATCCCCCCGGCGGTCGACGCTTTCCCGAGTTCTTCCAGATCGGGCGGGCGTCGGTGGTCGAGGTGCGGGGAGCCCCGGACGGCCGCCCCCTCATCGCTCGGACCCGGGTCGATCTCCGCCTCTCGGGCCCCGCGGAGCGCCCCGAGACCGCTCGCGTCCGGATCGTCACGACGCTCGCTCCGCGATCCGAGGAGCCGACCCGGAGCGAGGGAGGATCCACGGGGGCCGACCTCCCGGAGCGCCCCGGCGGGGGGTGATTCCCCGAGAGCGATGCGGCGCTCCCGGGCCCTTGCTATGATCCCGACCCCGGAGAGGGGGCGCCCCGAGCCGCGCCCCGCGCCAACCCGATCCCCGGAGCGAGGACGCGATCGATGAGTGACACCCCCGATTCCTTCCGCTTCGCCGATGTCCCGGCGAAGCCCGACTTCCCCGCCCAGGAGGCGGAGGTGCGCGCCTTCTGGGAGGAGCGCGAGGTCTACCACCGCTCCCTCGAGCAGCGGGCCGGGGCGGAGCGCTTCGTCTTCTACGAGGGGCCCCCGACCGCCAACGGCATGCCGCACCCGGGGCACTGCCTGACCCGCGCGATGAAGGACCTCTTCCCCCGCTATCAGACGATGCTGGGGCGGCTCTGCGAGCGGAAGGCGGGGTGGGACACCCATGGTCTGCCCGTGGAGGTCGAGGTCCAGAAGGAGCTCGGGATCCGGACGAAGGAGGCGATCGAGGAGTACGGGATCGAGCCCTTCATCCGCCAGTGCCAGCAGTCGGTGTTCCGCTACACCCGGGAGTGGGAGACCCTGACGAAGCAGCTCGGCTTCTGGGTCGACCTCGATGAGGCCTACGCGACCTACCACCACACCTATGTGGAGAGCGTCTGGTGGGCGCTGAAGAAGCTCTTCGACGCCGACCGGCTCTACCGCGGCCAGAAGATCGTCTGGTGGTGGGCGCAGGGCGGGACCGGCCTCTCCGCCGGGGAGGTCGGTGAGGGCTACCGCACCGTCGATGACCCGAGCGTCTACGTGAAGATGCCGATCACCGTGCCCGCCGATCCGCGCCTCGACGGAGCGCAGCTCGTCGTCTGGACGACGACCCCCTGGACCCTCCCGTCGAACCACTTCTGCGCGGTGCACCCCGAGCTCGAGTATGTCGTCGCCGAGGACGGGGACTCGGGAGAGCGCCTCGTCGTCGCGGCCGGGCTCCTCGAGACGGTCGCGGAGAAGGGGAAGCGGAGCCTGGTGGTGCGGGAGCGCCTGCGCGGAGCGGAGCTCATCGGCTCGCGGTACAGCCCCCCCTTCGACATCTACACCCGCGAGCACGGTCCGACCCTCGCCCCCCTGCGCGGTGGGGGGGAGGACACCGTCGGTTGGCGCGTGGTCGCGGCGGACTTCGTCACGACCGACTCGGGGACCGGGGTCGTCCATCAGGCTCCCGCCTTCGGTGAGGTCGACCACGATGTCCTGGTCGAGGAGCGCACCCGCTTCGTCGACGGGACCGCGGTGCCGCTGCTCAACGCGGTGGGGGCGGACGGCGCGTTCACCTCGGTCCTCCCCGACTTCGAGGGGCAGTGGGTGAAGGACGCCGACAAGGGCCTGATCACCGTCCTCAAGGAGCGCGGTGTCCTCTATCACCGCGAGCAGTACCGCCATGAGTACCCGTTCTGTCCTCGCGCCGATCAGGACGCGCTGATCCAGTACCCCCGCTCCAGCTGGTTCATCCGCACCACCGACTTCGTGGAGGACATGCTCGCGAACAACCGCGAGATCACCTGGCTCCCCGAGCACATCAAGGAGGGGCGCTTCGGGAAGTACCTCGAGTCGAACGTCGACTGGACCCTCTCCCGGGAGCGCTACTGGGGGACGCCGCTGCCGATCTGGGTCTGCGACGAGACCGGGCGCCACGAGGCGATCGAGTCCTACGCGGAGCTCACGGCGAAGCCGGGGTGCGCGGGGACCGAGGTCTGGGATGAGGCGGTGGCGGCGGAGCCGGACCTCGACCCGAACCTGAGGGTGCATCGCCCTTGGATCGACGCGGTCACCTACGACTCCCCGTTCGCGGCGGGGAGCCGCATGCGCCGCGTCCCCGATGTCATCGACTGCTGGTTCGATGCGGGCTGCATGCCCTTCGCCCAGTGGGGCTTCCCCCACCAGGGGCGGGACCGCTTCGGGGAGCTGTTCCCGGCCAGCTTCATCTCCGAGGCGATCGACCAGACCCGCGGCTGGTTCTACGCACTCCTCTCGATCTCGACGATGCTGTTCGGGGAGAACGGCGTCGCGCGCGACGATGAGCGCGTGCCGGCGGAGCTCCCCTCCGGATGGCCGCAGCCGTTCGAGGCGTGCATCGTCCTCGGCCACCTCCTCGGGGAGGACGGCCAGAAGATGTCGAAGTCGAAGCGGAACTACCGGACCCCCGACTACATCTTCGAGCACGAGGGCTCGGATGCGATGCGCTGGCTCTTCTACAGCGGGCAGTCACCGTGGACGAGCGCCCGCTTCCAGGAGCAGGCGATCGCCGAGGGGCAGCGGGAGTTCCTCATCCGCCTCTGGAACGTCTACAGCTTCTTCACCATCTACGCGAACATCGACGGCTGGCGTCCGGAGGGCGATGCCACCGGGCGGCCCGCGACGATCGAGGGGCTCCCCGAGCTCGATCGATGGGTCCTGAGCGAGCTGAACCGCACCGTCGCCGAGGTGCGGGGCCGCCTCGACGCCTTCGAGAACTTCCCCGCGGCGCGAGCGCTGAACGCGTTCGTCGATGCGCTCTCGAACTGGTACGTGCGGCGGAGCCGGGATCGCTTCTGGGGGGAGGGGCTCACCGAGGACAAGCGGGCGGCCTACGCGACCCTCTACCACTGCCTCGTGACCGTGACCCAGCTCGCGGCCCCCTTCGTGCCGCACCTCACCGAGACGCTGTTCCGCAACCTCGTCGGCAGCCGGGGCGACGATGGGCTCCCCGAGTCGGTCCACCTCTGCTCCTACCCCGAGGTGGTCGAGGCGTTCATCGACGAGCCCCTCTCGACGCGGATGGCCGCCGTGCGGGAGATCACCTCCCTCGGGCGCGCCGCCCGGGCGCAGGCGAAGCTGCGCGTCCGCCAGCCCCTCGACCGCGTCGAGCTGGTCCTCGCCGACAATTCCCTGACCGCGGCGATCGAGGCGTGCGGCTCCCTCATCGCGGAGGAGCTGAACGTGAAGGCGGTCCAGCTCCTCGAGCACGCCGACGAGTACGTCCGCTACGAGGTGAAGCCGAACTTCCGCTCGATCGGACCGAAGTTCGGGAAGCTCGCCAAGGCGATCCAGGGCGAGCTGCGCGCCTACGCGAGCCCGGGGGCGCTCCTGCGCGACCTCGAGGACGCCGGCTCGGTGACCCTCCATCTCGAGAGCGGGGAGGAGGTCGTCCTGACCGGCGAGGACGTCCAGGTGGAGGTGCACGCCCGGGAGGGGTGGACCGCCGCGCAGGGCGGTGTCGGCGTGGTGATCCTCCACACCGATGTCTCCGACTCCCTCCGGGAGGAGGGGATCGCGAACGAGGTGATCAGCCATGTCCAGGGGCTGCGGAAGGACCTGGACCTGGAGTACACCCAGCGGATGACCCTCCATGTCGCAGGGGACGCCGGGCTCGTCGCCGCCGTCGAGGCCCATCGGGAGCGGATCGCCGCGGACACCCTCGCCGCCGATGTCCGCTTCGCCGACGGAGCCGGGGAAGGACGGAGCTTCGCGGTGGAGGGGCTCTCCGGGACCGTCTGGGTCTCGACCGCGGAGCGAGGCTGATGCTTCGGTTCCTCTGGCGGGGCCTCTGCGGGCTCTTCGTGGCGGCCCTCGCGGCCGGGTATGCCTGGCTCGAGGCCGAGTGGGGGGGAGTCCTCATCGGGCTCTCCGCCCTCGCCGGGGGCGCCCTCGGCTTCTGGCTCGGGCGCTTCATCGGTCCGACCGATGTCTTCACCTGAACCCACCGTCCTCACCTGAGTTCCCCCGGACGCGAGGGACCGGGCTCGCCGGGGATCAGTCCCGCCAGATGATCCCGTTGCCGTAGGCGGCCCGCTGCGCCTCGTGCCGTGCGCGCAACTCGGCCGGAGGCTCGAGGGCGAGGGCCTCATCCAGGGCGGCGACCGCGGCTTCGAACTCTCCGTTCGCAGCGTGGACCGCGGCGCGGAGCTCGAGGAGGGCCCCGCCCGGCGGCCCCGGCTGCTCGGCGAGGATCGCACTCAGGAGGCGTGTCGCCTCCGCTCCATCGGTCACCTGCGGGTCCTCCGCCACGGCGAGGATCCAGACCTCCTGCCAGCGGAAGGTGGCATCCCCGGGGAAGGCCGCGAGGCCGGCGCGGGCCGCCGAGAGCGCCTCGCTCCATCGGGAGGAGCGGAGGAGGGCGCGGACCAGGTTCCCGTGGGCCCCTCGCCGCTCCGGCGCGGCGGCGACCACCTCGGAGAAGACATCGGCGGCCTCGTCGAACCGCTCCGCGGTGCCGAGGGTCACCCCGAGCTCGAACCGCGCCCGCAGGAGGCCCGGGTCGAGGGCGATCGCCCGCCGCAGACTCTCGATCGCCGCATCATTCCTCCCGGCGGTGCGGTAGCCGAGGCCGAGGTTGAAGGCGGCAGGAGGGGAGTCCGGGAGCGCTTCGGCGGCGCGCTCGAGCTCGGTCAGGCCCTCCTCGACCTTCCCTTCCCCGACGAGCACGGCGCCGAGGGTCCCCCGGGTCTCGTGGAGGGACGGGTCGAGGGCGAGCGCCCGCTGGTAATGCACGATCGCGGCCCCGATGTTCCGCATCTGAAGGGCCGCGCTCCCGAGCCCCTCCTCAACGGTGGCGTCATCCGGGCGCTCCATCAGGAGCGCTCGGTAGGTGGTGATCGCCTGCGCCGCCCGCCCGGCGCGGAGCTGGGCGGAGCCGAGCTCGAGGCGGAGGGCGATGGAGTAGTCCCCGGCTTGGGGATCGGCGTCGATCGCCTGCTGCCACTGGGCGAGCGCCTCATCCGCGCGCCCGAGCTCGAGGAGCCGTCGACTCCGCTCCCGCTGCCATCGCAGGGTCACGCCGCGCTCGAGGCCGAGCCCCGAGCGGAAGGGATCGGCGAGGGCGATGGTTGTCCCCGCCGCCCGGCGTCGCTCATGCTCCGCGGCGGCCTCCGGGCGTCCCTCTCGCCGGGCGAGCTCGGCGAGGAGCCGCTGGACCTCCGCAGCCTCCGGGTCGCGAGACTCGCCGCGCGCGAGCGCCTCTCGGGCCCGGGGCAGGTCTCCGTCGAGGAGCGCGACGCGGGCGGCCACCACCGGGCCGGCCGCGGAGTCCGGGGCGAGCCGCTCGAGCTCCGCGGCGAGGGAGCGCGCGGTGTCGAGCTCCCCCGAGAGGATGCACCCCTCGGCGAGCGCGCGGGCGATCGCCGGCTCTTCCGGGGCGAGAGCGCGGGCGGCGCGGAGGGAGGGGAGCGACGCGGCGGGGTCGCGGACCGCCTGGACCGTTCCGAGGTGGTAGGGCCAGCGGGCCACGGTGGGGGCGAGGGTCGCCGCGCGGGTGTAGGCGACGGTGGCGGCTTCGGAGAGGTCGTGGATGTCGCAGAGGATGCCGAGCTCCCCCCAGACCTCGGCGGAGTCCGGGCCGCGCTCGACGGCGCGCAGGCTCGTCTCGACCGCCCGGGCGAGGGGGGGCTCCAGGCCGCTCCGATCGATGGCCGGCAGTCCCTCGACGACCTGCCGCGCCCCTGAGGATTCCTGGCAGCCGCCGATGAGCAGCGCGAGCACGATCAGGAGTCCCTGGATCCCATGTCGGGTCATTGCCCCTCTCCCTTCATGAGCTCGATGGTGCGGTCGACGCCTCCCCCGGGGAAGGTCTCTCTCGACCGATCGGGCCAGATCACCTCGATCGCCGTCACGGCGCTCTCCGCGCCGAGCCCGAAGTGGACGGCCGGGTCGACGGCGGAGAGGTAGCTCCTCCCGCCCCCGGTCAGTCCGGTGAGGAGCCGCTCTCCGACTCGGATCCTCACCGTCGCCCCGATCGCATCGCTCCCGCGGCGCGGGTCGATGGCCCGGACCCGGAGCCAGTGCGGTGGCGCCTCGGCGTCCCGGGCCGTTCCCCGCAGGAGGCGGAGCGCCCCATCCGCCGTGGTGAGGACGAGGTCGAGGTCGCCATCCCCGTCGAGGTCTCCCCACGCGAGCCCGCGCCCCACCTCGACCGTGGTCGCGAGCGCCCCCGCCTCCTCCTTCGCCTCCCGGAATCGCCCCGCGCCGTCCCCCAGGAAGAGGGCATCCGGCTCGGCGTAGGGAGCCCAGTGGGGCCCGAGGGTGGTGCCGGGGTCGCGGGCGCCGCGGAGGACCCGCCCGTGCAGGGCGACGAGGTCGGGGCTCCCGTCGAGGTCGGCGTCGATGAAGCCGACTCCGAAGCCGGTGCGGGGGAAGGTGGCGGCGGCGAGGCCGGCGCGGACGGTCCCATCGAGGAACGAGGCACCCTCGCGGCGGTAGAGGGTGTGCGTCTCCCGGACGAGGTGGGTCAGGATCAGGTCGAGGTCTCCGTCGCAGTCCCCCGCATCGATCCCCATCCCCGCCTCGGGGCGACCCTCCCCGTTCAGGGCGAGGCCGAGCTCCACCGCCCGCTCGGTGAAGCGACCATCCGCTCCGGCGAGCCAGGCGAAGTTCGGCTCCCCGTCATTCGCGACGACGAGGTCGAGGCGCCCGTCCTCATCGAGGTCGAGGACGACGACCCCGAGCCCGCGGCCGCGATGGCCGGCGAGCCCGGCGGCGTCGGTGATGTCCTCGAAGGTCCCGTCCCCCCGATTGCGGTAGAGGCGGTCGGTCATCCCGGGGAACATCGCGGGGGCCGGGTACTCCGGTCGCCCCGCCGCATCCTCCCCGGTGACCGAGGGGTCGTGGTCGAGGTAGCGGGTGACGAAGAGGTCCAGATCGCCGTCCCCCTCGAGGTCGAGGAATGCGGCGGAGGCGCTCCACCCGGGGCCGAGGGGGTCTCCGGCATCGCTGACGTCGACGAAGCGACCGTCGTCATTGCGCAGGAGGCGATCCGCCCCGTAGCGGGTGAGGTAGACATCCGGATCGCCGTCTCCGTCGATGTCCCCGATCGCCGCGCCCATTCCGTAGCCGGAGCTCGCCAGCCCCCGCTCCGCGCTCACCTCGCGGAAGCGCCCGCGGCCGTCGTTCTCGAAGAGGAGGTCCGCCCCCGTCTCGCTCCGCGCCTCTCCCTCGGGGGTTCGGGTCGCGCCGATCCGCAGGAGGTCGAGGTCGCCATCTCCGTCGAAGTCGAGGAGGGCGACGCCGGGGCCCATGCTGTCCGGCATGAAGTGATCCCCCGCCACCTGTGGACGCGTGACGCGGAGCTCGAGACCCGCCTCGACGGTGGCGTCGACGAAGAGCCCCCGGGGTGGAGGAGGAGCGGGCGCGGCGTCGGTCGCCCCGGTGGCCGGGGGACCTGGATCCGCGCCGCCGCATCCCGGGAGGAGCCCGAAGGGGATCAGGCAGAGGAGAAGCAGACAGGGATGAAGCGGGGAGAGGGAAGGCTGGGTCGCTGGGGGCACAGTCTCTGGGGGCACAGCCTCTGAAGACACAGCCTCCGAATGCGAGGTCCGCGGGGTCGTGAGGGAGGTCCCGAGCGGACCGACGATCGATCGCATGCCACCACGCTCCTCCCGCCCGGCATTCTGCTGGATTCCCCCGGGGCTTCAAGAGAAGGGGGCCGCGTGGGGCGGATCGATTGGGTGGGAGGGATCGAGCGATTATCCTGCGGCGGGAGAGGAGGGAGCCGATGCCGCCGTCGCGATCCGAGCCGATCTTCATTCACGCGCCGACGCCGCCGATCGACATCGGCGCGCATGTCTTCCCCACCGAGAAGTACGGGCGCCTGGCCGCGGCGATTCGGGAGATGGGGGTCCCCGACAGCTGCTTCGGGGAGCCGGAGGCGGTGGCGACGGAGGACCTCGCCCGGGTCCACACTCCGGAGTATCTCGCCGACTGTGCCGAGGCGCGGACCACGGGGCGGACCCTCCCCTCCGAGCTGCCGGTGCGTCGCGATGTCATCGCCGGGTTTCGGGCGATGGTCGGGGGGACGACCCGCGCGGCGGACCTCGCCTGGGCGGGGAAGCGCTGGACGATGCATCTGGGGGGCGGCTTCCATCACGCATTCGCCGACCACGCCGAGGGTTTCTGCTACTTCCACGATGTCGCCGTGGCGATCCGCCGACTGCGGATGGAGGGAGACCTGCGTCGGTGTGCGGTGATCGACACCGACCTCCATCAGGGGAACGGGACCGCCGCGATCTTCGCCGAGGACCCGGAGGTGTTCACCTTCTCGATCCATCAGGAGAAGCTGTACCCTCTGAAGCAGAGCTCCGACCTCGACATCGGCCTCGATCAGTTCGTGGGGGACGACGAGTACCTCGACCGGCTCGAGGAGGGACTCGACCGGGTCTTCGCGCACGCGCCCGAACTGATCGCCTACGTGGCCGGGGCGGACCCCTTCCACGACGACCAGCTCGGTGACCTGAAGCTGACCTTCGATGGGCTCCACCGCCGGGACCGGCTCGTCATCGAGCGGGCGGCGGCGGCGGGGATCCCCGGCTTCGTCACGCTCGCGGGCGGCTACGCCCGGCGGGTCGAGGATACGGTTCGGATCCACGCCCAGACCGCGGAGACGGTGTGGGAGACCTGCGACGAGAGAGAGAGGGAGAGACCGTGAGCGATGTCTGGTTCGATCGACTGGCGGCGGCGACCGATGCCGCTCGGGATGCCGGGGCGCTCCGCCTCCGCTACTTCCACGCACCCGGCTGACTCGGCTGTGCCCGGATGGAGGCCAGGACCTGGCCCGATCCGGCGGTGGGGAGTCTCCTCGCCGCGCACTACCGTGGAGTGAAGTTCGACCTCGCCCGGCCCCACGATGACTTCGCCGAGGGGACCGCCACCGTGAAGGTGGTGTGGGCCCCGACCTTCGTCGTCGATGATGTCCGGGGTCGCGAGCTCCGCCGCTGGACCGGATGGCTCCCGCCCGAGGAGTTCGTCGCCGAGCTGAAGCTGCCCCTCGCGATGGACCATCTTCACCACAAGCGCATCGATGCGGGGATCCCCATCCTCGCCGGCATCCTCGCCGACACGCCGGATGCCCCGGCCGCGGCGGAGGCGCTCCACTTCCTGGGGATCTTCGAGTTCCTCGCCGGCAAGCGGGACATGGATGCGCTGCGCTCCCGCTGGAACGAGCTGCGCGAGCGCTTCCCGGAGAGCCGCTTCGCCCGGCACAGCGAGGTCATCGACGACGTCCCCGTCTGACCCGACCCCTGCTCCCCGCCGGCGCGTGCCGATCAGGGGCAGAGCGGCGGGAGCGAGCAGTCGAGGCCATCCGGTGTCGGGTCGACGCCGCACGCGGGGAAGGGGGGCGGCAGGCTCCCCGTCCCGAGGAAGAGGTGTCCGAGGAGCGCGACGGGATCCGCGATGTCCCAGACCCCATCGTCGTTGCAGTCCTCCGCCGACAGGCAGACCGGGAGGCACGAGAAGAGGCAGGTCAGGCTCGCGATGGCATCCGCGATGTCGATGGAGCCATCCTGGTTCGTGTCTCCGCGGACGAAGAGGGGGGCCTCCGGGAGGACCGGCTCCGGCACCGGCAGGAGGAGCGAGAGGTCGATCGACCCGACCGGCTCGTGCACCCCGAGGATCGCGAGGGCATCCATCGGCGGACGGTCTGCGGTGAACCCGAAGCTGTACATCGCCCCCCACCGGAGCGGATTCTGCGGCGTCGCGGAGGCGGCGGGGTCGGTGCTCCAGCGCGGGAAGCCGGGGATCGGGTCGAAGCTCCACGGCTCGTCGTCGTAGCCGGGCTCCCGCTGCTCCGGTGCGTGGAAGGTGATGTCGGTCAGGATGATCCCCTCCTCGACCGGCAAGGTGAAGCTGCCGATCCCCCCGGTGAGGTCGAGGTTCTGGATCGCGTAGTCGTAGCGCCAGGCCCCACCGCCGAGCTCGGTCACCCGGCTCGCCGCGTAGACGCGACCGTCCAGGCCGGTCGGGTCGCGCGCCTCCACCACGGTGGCCCCCGGCCAGGCGTGGATCGCCGCACCGACCGTCGCCCCGCCCGAGTCATCGAAGCTCCAGGTGCCGCCCGGGCTGCCGGTGATCCCGATCGGCTCCCACGCGAGGCTGTCGGCGTGCTCGAGGTCGTCGTGACCGAGGACGTAGACCTCCGCGAAGTAGCTCGCCCCCGGGCGCAGGGAGGGGTCGATGTCCGGATCCTTGAGGATAAGCCGCCGCTCCGTCGGATCGAAGGCGGGGCTGGGCTGGGAGAGGATCGAGAGGGAGTAGTCGTAGTCCCCGGTGAACGGATCGATCTCCGAGCGGGGGCCGAGGTTCCCCTGAGCGGCGTTCGTGCCCGCTCCGTAGATGTCGGAGCAGCCGCTCCCGAGCCGCGTCCCGTTGACATGGGGCGTGCATCCGAAGTTGCAGGCGTCGGTCTGCGCGGCCGCGAAGCCGTGCTTCACCCACGAGAGCCCGATCTGCTCGAAGCGCCCCTCGTGGAGCCGGTAGGCCGCCGTCGTGATGAAGGGGTGACGCGGGTCCGGGTTCCCGTACCAGTCGAGGGGCTCCGCTCCCTGGTTGCAGGTGGTGGATGCGATCGAGCACCCCACCTCGTCCCCGAGTCGCCCGAACTGGCTCATCCCGAACAGGTTGCCGACCACGATGTTCGCGCCGGCGGGGAGGGGGGGGACCTCCTCGATGAAGATCTCCCCGTCCCCGCTCGCGCCGTTCCATCCCCCGACCTGGAGGCGGACCGTCTCCCCCGCGAGGAGCGCGATCTGAAGGATCGGGGGGCCGCCGCCTCCGCACCCATCATCATTGCAGCCGATGGCATCGCCGGAGGCGGGAGGACAGGGAGCGCTGGCGGGGTAGATCGCCATCGCCGCGTCGTAGCCGGTGTTGACGCAGAGGCTGATCCGCCAGGTCCCCTCCGTCGGCGCCGTGAAGTCGAACCACCGATCGGTCCCGATCTGGGCGCAGGCGGGAGGCCCATCGGTGCCGAGCCCGAGGGTGGTGTAGGGGGTCGCCCCCGTCGAGATCGGCTGAGCGTCGCTGCACAGATCGCCGACCCCGAGGCTCCCGATGTCGGTGATCGAGATCTCGCCGACCCCGAGCGCGCCGTTGTAGCCCCCGACCTGCAGTCTCACCACCTGGGCGGACGCGAGGGCGAGCTCGACGATCGGGGGCCCTGCGCCCGCGCAGGCATCATCGTCGCACCCGAGGAGGTCGGTCGGAGCGGGGGGGCAGGGGGCCGCGCCGTCGTGGATGGCGAGCGCGGCGTCGTAGGTGGTGTTCGCGCAGAGGGCGAAGCGGTAGATCGAGCCGGCGGGGGCCTCGAAGGTGAACCACACATCCCCGCCGAGGAGCGCGCAGGGTGAGGGACCGTCGGTGGTGGCGGAGAGGGTGCTGAACGGGGTCACCCCCAGGGGGATCGACACCGCGGAGGCACAGTCGTCGGGGGACTGGGCTGCGAGGCGCGTGACCGCGAGGAGCGCGAGGACGAGGGCACGGGGAAGGGCGGGGAGAGATCGCGGCATGGTGCCTCCGATCCCGGGCTCGGCCGCGGCCGACACCCGGCGGGGGGGTGGTCGATCGACCCCTCCACCATACCTTCCGCCGCGCCGAGCGGCGAGGACCTTGATCCCCGGGGGCCGAGCGGTTCGCATCCGCCGGACCGGACCGCAGGGCCCGGAGAAGGGAGCACGATGATGGAGTGGACGGGATTCCTCACTGACCGGGTGAAGGAGGTCTACGGGGCGACCCGTGGGCTCCTCGCGCAGGTCGAGGAGACGAGCCTCGACTGGAGACCCGGGACCGGTGAGAACTGGATGTCGATGGGTCAGCTGCTCGCGCACCTCGAGACCGCCTGCGGCTTCTGCATGCGCGGGTTCGTGACCGGTGACTGGTCCACCCCGGACGGCGGTGACATCGCGGAGATGACCGAGGAGGAGATGTTGCCCTCGGCGGACCGCAT
>JAFMMO010000231.1 GCA_017859655.1 Pseudomonadota bacterium
GGCGCTGGCCCGAGCGTCAAGGAACCGACGCCTACCGCCTCTACGACCGTGAGGTCCCCGAGGTGCCGATGGTGGTCGATCGCTACGGACCCGCGGCCCACATCACGGTCTACCCGCGAGAGGAGGGGGGGGACCGCGCTCGGGAGGCGCAGTGGATCGACGCGGTGGGGCGGACCCTCGGGCTCGATCCCACCCGTCTCTTCGTGAAGCGGAAGGAGCGGCGGCAGGGAGGGCGGCAGCACGAGGTGCAGTCGCGCGCCGGCGTTCGGACCGAGGTGCGGGAAGGGGGGCTTCGACTCCTCGTGAACCTCTCCGACTACGTGGACACCGGGCTCTTCCTGGATCACCGCATCACGCGGGAGCGGGTGCGGGGGCTGATCGGGGGGGGGCGCTTCCTCAACCTCTTCTGCTACACCGGAGCCTTCACCGTCGCGGCGGCGGCGGGGGGTGCGCGCTCATCGGTCTCGGTCGACACCTCGACTCCCTATCTCGAGTGGGCTCGCGAAAACCTGCGACTCAACGGGCTGGATCGCCCGGAGCACCGCCTCATCCGCGGGGATGCTCTCGCCGTGGTTCGCGACCTCCCCCCGGAGGATCGCTTCGAGCTCGCCCTCGTCGATCCACCGACTCGCTCGAACCGCCATGGGGGAGCGCTCACCTGGGATGTCCAGCGAGACCACGCAGTCCTGCTCCGCGCCGTCGCCGAGCGACTCGCTCCGGGTGGGGCGGTCCTCTTCTCGACGAACTACCGGAGGTTCCGGCTCGATGAAGGCGCGCTCGACGGGTGGGCGGTCGAGGAGTGGACCCCGGGCTCGATCCCCCCCGACATCGGGGACCGCCGGATTCATCGCTGCTGGAGGTTGGTCCCGCCGCGCGCGGGATGAGCCCCTACTTCGCCTTCGCGACGACCCGGGCGAGCTTCTCGAGGCCCCGGTCGATCTCCTCCTGAGGCGGTCCGAAGGAGAAGCGGGCGAAGGACTGGAAGCGGCTCGGTCGATCGGGGCGGCGCTGTCCCGGGTTCACATCGAAGAAGCGGCCGGGGACGGTGATCAGCCCTTCCTCGAGGCAGGCGGGGAAGAGCTCCCCTCCTGTCCGCAGCCCGTCCGGCAGGCCGCTGAGGTCCCCCCAGCAGTAGAAGCTGCCCGCCGGCTCCGGTCTCACCGCGATCCCGAGCTCCTCCAGCCGGGCGATCATGCCCGCGCGCTTCGGAGCGAAGGCGGCCTGGATCGAGGCGGCCTCCCGATCGGCGAGCTCGGGGTCGAGGAGCGGGATCGCCGCGCGCTGGATCGGGCGGGCGCAGCCTCCGTCGAGGAAGCTGCCGGCGGAGGCGAGCGACTCGATCATCCTTCGCGGGCCCACGGTCCAGGCCACCCGCCAGCCCGGGTAGCGCCAGTTCTTCGTCAGCCCATCGAGGATCACGACCGGGTCCTCGTCGACATCCTCCACGAACTCGGCCGCGGAGACCGAGGGACGACCGTCATAGATGAAGTGCGAGTAGAACTCGTCGAAGATCATCGTGCAGCTGACATCGCGGGCGATCGCCAGCCACTGGGAGAGCTCATCCCCGGTGACCAGCTTGCCGGTCGGGTTGCCGGGGTTGGAGAGGAGTATGGCGGAGAGCCCGCGCCCCAGGATCTCCGCGCGCAGCTCGGGGACGCTGAACTCGTAGCCACGATCGGTGTCGAGGAGGACCGGGATCGCGACGAAGGTCCCGAACGAGTCGAGGAGCTCCTCGTACGCCGTGTAGTCGGGGAGGAAGTGCCCGATGTTCGTCCGCCCGAGGGTCGAGACGACCCGCGTGAGCGCGAGGCGACCCCCCGAGACGATGGCGACATTCTCCCGGGTGTAGCGGCTTCTGCGCCCCCGGCGGTAGCGGGAGTTGTAGAGCTCCGCCACCGCGTCCCGAAGCTCTCCGAGGCCATCGACCGGAGCGTACTCGTGATCCTCATCCTCGAAGGCGACGGTGCGGATCCGCTCCGGCCCGTCGGGGAGGGGCCCGGTCTCGGGCGCCCCCTGGCCGAGGTTCGCCCAGTCGGGGGAGCCGGGGCGGAAGCCCCGCTTGCCCGCCTCCTCCATGACGTAGAGGACGCCGGTGCGGGGGACCGGGCGGAAGCCGGTCGGCGCCGGGGGGGTCATTCGCTCCACGGCGCCTCCTCATCTCCCGCCGAGGCATCGAGGGAGAGCGCGACCACGAGCTCTCCGATGGCGGCGGTGTCGTTCGCTCCGATCACCCGATCGGCGAGGCTCTTCACCTCGGGGACGGCGTTCCCCATCGCCACGGCGAGGCCGGCGCGCTCGAGCATCGGGATGTCGTTCGTCGCGTCCCCGCAGGCGATCGCCCGCTCCGGGGGGATCCCGTAGCGCTCCTTCAGGAGGCGGAATGCCTCGGCCTTCCCATCGCAGCGGGGTTGCACATCGATGACCACGAGGTCGCTCTCCCGATGCCCGGGGAGAAGGTTCAGGGGGAACCAGGTCAGGTAGGCGTCGAGGTCCTCGATCTCCGCGCGCAGCTCGGACACGAACTCCTCGGCGGTCCCGTGACGGCTGGAGAAGAGGCTCACGCGGACCGAGCGCGCGACCCGCAGCCGCGGCGCATCGACGACCTGCAGGAAGCTCATGTCGTGGAGGGCGAGGGTCTCCTCGAGGGAGCGCGGCGCGAGCGCCAGCTTGGTCTCGGGGCACATGACCACGGGGTAGAGCTCGCGCGCCTCGGCGTAATCGAGGACGCGACCGAGCAGCCCATCATCGAGATGCCGCTCCTCGAGCAGGCCGCGGGTGCGCGGGCAGTAGACCGCGGCCCCGTTGTAGATGACCGCGGGGGTGTCGATCCCCAGCTGTTCGATCGCCGGGATCGCGGTGGTCTCCGAGCGACCGGTCACGATCATGACGACGACCCCCTGCTCGGCGGCGGCGTGGAGACGCTCCCGCGTGTAGGGGTGGATCGTCCCGTCATCCGCGACGAGGGTGCCGTCGAGGTCGAGGAGGATCGCGTCGTAGTCTCGCGCGGGCATCGGGAACCTCGTGGCCGGCTGGGGCTGGGGTGATCGGCTCGCTCGGGAGTCGGCTCCCGAGGAGTGCATGGTGCCCGCAGCGGGGAGGGGGGACAACCGTTCCCCCGGCTCCGACTCACCCCGGTCCGATTCTCTCGCCCGTCTCCGGGCCGGACGCTACGATGCGGACGCTCGGTCCGTCACCCCTCGGCGGACCGTGGATCATCGAAGGAGAACCCCATGAACGCGATCCAGCTGCAGTCGGTCTCGATGGGCAAGGGCATCGTCCACTGGCGGGTGGTCCACCCCTCCCTCTCCCGCCGGAATCGGAACTTGAAAAAGCAGTACGCCGACCTCGACGAGGCCTGCGCCGATCTCAAGCGCTTCCTGAGCGCGGATGAGGTGGAGGCGCGGACCCGCGCGATGGTCGAGGAGCGGGCGCCCGCGGGCGAGTGGGGGACCGAGGCCGGAGCGTCCGCCTCCAGCTGAACGGGCCGCGCGGCTCCGCCTCGGGCTACGGCCCCCCGCGCTCGCCCAGCCCGCCGGGGCCGGGTCCCCGCCCGCGCGGCTGTCCGTCGCTCTGCGAAGTTCCGCGGTGGCGGGAGTCCTGGGCGCGATCCAGCGCACGCTCGACCTTGCGGAGAGCGTCGGGGAGCGGCTCGAACCTCGGCGCAGCGCAGTCGCAGCGCGCGGGGCCCACGCTTCCCGCGATGGAAATGCCGAAGTGCGCGCTCCGCGCTTCGAGGCGCGCCCGGCGAGCGGCCTGACGCTCCTCCACCCGCTCCTGTTCGGTGGCGCGGGAGGCGGCGAGCGGGGATCGGTCCGTGTACCCGACACTCGTGAGATGGAAGTGAGTGACGGCGGGCTCGTCCGAGCGCCAGCAGAGCCAGGCGGGGCGCCCATCGAGCTCGGTCGGGAAGTCGACGACCCCGACCTCGAAGCTCCAGTCGCGATACTCGCAGCCAAGGTCGCGCAGCTCGCCGAGGAAGGTCTGCAGACGACGACGCAGGCGTCGCCCCTCCTCCGGTCGTGTCTCGACGCGCAGCCTGCGACCGCACTCGAGGACGTCCCGGACCACCCGCCGCACGAGCGGCAGCATCCGAGTCGCCTCCAGCGGCGTGAAGATCCGCCCCACGAGGTCCCCTTTCCCCGTCGGTTCCGGCCCGGTCTCCCCGGCCGACCCCGTCTTCCCCCGAGCCGGTCGCCCGCGCGGGTGACCGAGGGGTCACGGCGCGGGCGGCGGGCTCAGCGAAAGATCCTCGCCTCCTGTCTGCGCAGAAGCAAGGAGTTGGTCACCACGCTCACCGAGCTCATCGCCATCGCCAGGCCGGCCAGCTCCGGGCGGAGGGTGAGCCCTTGCGCGGCGAAGGCGCCGGCCGCGACCGGCAGCCCGAGGAGGTTGTAGAGGAACGCCCAGACGAGATTCCCCCGCACCTTGCGGAGGGTCGCCCGGGCGAGGCGATGGGCCCGGAGCAGGTCTCCCAGCTCCGAGCGGACGAGGACGATCCCCCCCGACTCCTTGGCGGCATCCGCCCCCGCGCCGATGGCGATCCCCACATCGGCGCGGGCGAGCGCCGGTGCATCGTTGATCCCGTCCCCCACCATGGCGACGACCCGTCCCCCCTCCTGGGCGGCGCGGATCCGCTCCTGCTTCTCTCCCGGTCGGACCTCCGCCTCGACCGTGGAGATGCCGACCTCCGCCGCGATCCGCTCCGCGGCGCCGCGGCGGTCCCCGGTCAGGAGGATCGGCTCGATCCCCTCGGCCCGCAGCGCGGCGACGACTTGCCGCGCCTCCTCGCGCGGCGTGTCGCGCCAGAGGAGGGTCCCGGCGTGGGTCCCGTCGATGGCGACCTCGATCCCGGAGGTCCCATCGTCCGCCGGCTCCGGTCCGAGGGCGATTCCCGCCTCGGCGAGGAAGCTCCGCCGCCCCACGATCACCTCCCGGCCCCCGACCGAGCCGCGAACTCCCGAGCCGCGCTCCTCGTTCACGGAGTCGAGCGAGAGGGTCGGGAGCCCGCGGGCGGTCGCCTCGGCGACGACGGCGCGGGCGAGGGGATGGTTGGAGCCGCGCTCGAGGGCCGCGGCGTGGGTCAGGATCTCCTCCTCCGAGGCCCCGCCCGGGGCCCCGGAGGGCACCTCGATCCGGTCGAGGGTGAAGACCCCCTCGGTCAGGGTGCCGGTCTTGTCGAAGACGACCCGATCGGTCCTCGCCAGCGCCTCGAGCGCCTCACCGTTCTTGATGAGGATGCCCCGACGGAGGCCGAGGCCGCTCCCCACGAGGATCGC
>JAFMMO010000232.1 GCA_017859655.1 Pseudomonadota bacterium
GACCTCGGCGCCCTCGTCTCGGAGGGGCATCTCTCCAAGGTCTCCGCGGCGGTCGAGCGCGCCCGCGAGGCAGGGGGGAAGGTCGAGTGCGGCGGGAAGCGCGTGGTGCTCCCGGGACGCTGCGCGGGGGGCGCGTTCTACGCCCCCACCGTGATCACCGGTCTCGGCCCCGACGACCCGGTCAATCAGGAGGAGATCTTCGGTCCGGTCGTCTCGGTCGTCCCCTTCCGCTCGGAGGCGGAGGCGATCTCGATCGCCAACTCGACCCCCTACGGCCTGGCGGCCTCGGTGTGGACCAACGATCTCTCCCGCGCCCATCGACTCGCCGAGCATCTCGATGCCGGGATCCAGTGGTTCAACTGCTGGATGCTCCGGGACCTCCGGGTCCCGTTCGGCGGGACGAAGGAGAGCGGCGTCGGGCGCGAAGGCGGATGGGATGCCCTCCGCTTCTTCACCGAGCCGCGGAGCGTGTGCGTGAGATTCGACCCCACCCCTGAAGGAGGAGTGAGCGCATGAGCGAGGCAGCGGACGGCGCGAGCCGCATGAGCGAGCGGGCCCCCGAGCCGGTCGGCCCCTATCCCCACGCGAAGCAGGTGGGGCCCTTTCTCTTCCTGTCCGGCGTGGGGCCCCGAGCGCGCGGGAAACGCGAGATTCCCGGAGTGGATCTCGATTCCGAGGGTCGCATCGTATCCTACGACATAGAGACCCAGTGCCGATCGTGCTTCGACAACGTCCGACATGTGATCGAGGACGCTGGAGCGCGGTGGGAGGACATCGTGGACGTGACGGTCTTCCTGACCGACATGGAGAAGGACTTCAGCTCCTTCAACCGCGTCTACGGTGAGTACTTCGGTGAGATCCGACCCTGCCGGACCACGGTGGAGGTCGGCGCCCTCCCGACCCCCATCGCGGTGGAGTTGAAGGTGATCGCCGCGCCGGGTCTCCAGCCCTAGGAGCACCCGATGCGGGGGCTCCTCAGCCGAGCAGGAGCCCGAGCCCTTGAGCCGACGCACCCCGATCATCTCCCTGGTCTGCGCGCTCGCGCTGATCATCGGCGGCTGGCTTCTCCTCGGAGGCGGGGACGAGCCGACGCCCGGGTCCGGTGGTGAGCGGCGAGGGGCGGTGAGCCCCTCTCCCTCCGGGAAGGGGACGATCCCCGAGTTCGGGGATCCCGACACGGGGGGGGGCGCGACCCCGACCGTCCCCGAGGGCGAGCCCCTCATGCAGGCGCTCGGGCAGGTCATCGACCAGCTCTCCGGCCGCGGAATCCACGACGCCACCGTGACGGTCACCGAGAACGGCGATCCTCGGCTCCCCCCCCTCGGACACTGTCGCACCGCGAAGACCGGAGTCTTCGTCCACGACTTCCCGGAGCGGGACAGCTTCCACCTCACCGTCCGCGCGGAGGGGTACACCTCCGCGCGCTGGCAGGTGAGCGACGGGATCACTCCCGAGGGAATCCCGCTGGAGCTCGCGAACCTGGAGCTGCCGATCGCTCCCGAGTCCGTCCTCTGGATCCAGACCGAGATCGACGGGCTCGCGCCGGATGATCGGCTCCTCGTCGAGGTGCAGCTTCGACAGCCCCGGACCCCCGCGGAGATGGGGACCCCGGTCTTCGACAAGGGGAGCTTCACGATCACGGGCCCGGAGACCCGGGTGGGCGGGCTGCCGAGCGGCAAGTACCTGCTCAACTTCCGGACCCTCCGCCAGCGCCTCGGCACCCGGGAGATCGAGCTCGGAATGGGAGAAGACCAGCTCGTCGAGTTCCGGCTGGGTCCTTCCCTGCCGATCGACGGGGTCGTGAAGCACAACGGTCGCCCGGTCCAGGGGGGTCGCCTCCTGATCTGGGGGCGCGATGACCACAGCAACACGACGGCGATGATCGATGAGCGCGGGCGATACTCGGTGAACCTGCCGGCGGCGGGACGGTACAGCTTCACCTTCAACCCGACCCCCGGGGTGGAGACGGACGGCAACGGCGGCAGCACCGACATCGATGTGGAGATCGGGGGGATTCAGGATCTGGACTTCCTCTCGTCCCACCTCATCGGTCGGGTGGTCGGAGCCTCCGGTGAGCCGATCCCCCGACTCTCCGGCACCATCTTCGGCCCCCACGCCCTCAGCTTCACCACCGATGACTTCGGCACCTTCGAGTTCCTCGATGTCCCCCATGGGACCTACCGCTGGCTCTTCCCCCAGGCGCCGGAGGGCTCGCTCGGCGCGACTCGGGAGTTCGTCCTCGCCGGCGACACGACGATCGAGTACCGCTTCGAGCGATCGACCGAGCTCGAGGTGCTTGTCTCCTACGATCCCCTCCCCGAGGAGGGGCAGGACCTCGGCCGCGAGCAGGTCGTTCTCATCGGCGAGAGCGGTGTTCCGACCCCGCTGCGCCCCGGCGCTCGCCCCCGGCACTACGAGTGGCCGGTGGAGGGAGGTCTCGGCGCGGTCCTTCGCTCCGGCTGGGCCCCGTGGTTCTTCGAGCTCCCCCCGACCGACCTCCCCCCGGCGCAGCGGGCGCTCCTCGTCCCCGGGGGAGACCTGACCGTCACTCTCGTGTCCCGGGCGGGCCGAGCCGCGGGGGGAACGCCGTTCCGGATCATCCCGCTCGATGCCCCGACGATCCCGAATGCGTGGGCCGAGCGCCGGACCGGGCAGGGAGGGAGCACGCGCCTGACCCTCTCTCCGGGGACCTACCGGATCGAGGCGGAGATCGACGGGGCCCCGGTCTCGAGGGAGATCGAGGTGCACCCGAGGACCCGCACCGAGGCCCGCCTCCCCTGAGCTCCTGACGGGAGCTTCCTGCGCGTCATCCCCTCTCGAGGGCTCCCCGGCCGGGCCCGCTCGCCCCCTCCCTCCCCCCCTCCGGTTGCCGGGAAGGCTCCGCGCATCGGAGACTTCATCGGGCGCTCTCTCTCGACGGCCCGGGTCGGGCCACGAAGAGGAGCGAAGCAGGGATCTGTGGGAGGTGTTCACGATGCGACCGAGTCCGGATCTGCGGGATGCGATCACCGAGACGGTGACCCGCATCGGCGAGGCCTGGTCGAGCGCGGTTCCCTTCCCGTGCCGGATCGAGCCCGCGACCCTCTGCGTTCAGGAGCGGGACCCGTTCCTCCGCTCCCTCGGCTCCACCACCTGCGTCGGGCGCTCTCCCTTCGCCGACCCCCTTCTGGGGATCGCCGGGTGGGTCCTCGGTGAAGGAGCGACCGACCGACTCGCCCGGGGACTCCTCGATCTCCCGCCGCCGCCGCCCGGGGTGACGAGCGATCTGGGCGGACCACTGGAGCGGGGGATGGAGCTCCTCCACCAGCTCTTCGTGGAGCACTGGAACCGCTGCCTCCCCGCCGCGCTCCGGATCCGGGAGGAGGCCTCGACCGCGCTCACGGAGCGGGTGAAGGGGCTCGGAAACCGATCGGTCCCCACCCCGGCCTACCCCTGGATGCTCACCGTGGAACTGGAGATCTCGGGGAGGCCCTGCCCCTGGGGGATCTTCCTCGCCCCCGCCCTCGTCGAGACGCCGGTGGAGAGCTTCTCCCCCGCGAGTCGCGTCGTCTCGTGGAGCCACGAGAACCGACCCTCGGTCGCGTTCGTCGACGGGGACGGCTCCCTCGTGCGCTGGCTCATGGGAGAGATTCGCTCCGGTCGGCTCATCGCCCGTCGCTCCTGCGGCGCGGAGGCGACCGCGCCGACCCTCGTCCTGAAGGGGACCGAGGGGCTGCCCCCCGATGACGTCCTCGTCATCGAGACCGCCTGAGCCTCAGCCCCCCCGTCCCCCCGTCTTCCCCGCGATCCCCCGATCGGTCGGGCCCCCGGGAGCCTCCATCCCCTCGCCCCCGCGCGAGTTCCGAAAAAGTGGGGGCGGCTCCTCAAGGGAGGGAACTCCCGAGCCGATGAAACTGCTGTGCCGACGACGTGCGCCGCCGTCGCACCCGGTGCTCCCGCCTCGGCGGGAGCCCGGCGATCTTCCCGAGCCGGTGGAGCGTCCCGCATCCGCGTCCCGCCGGGGTCGAACTCCCCGGGTCTCGCCAAGCCTCGACGCGCTCCGGTTCAGGAAGATCGAACCTCTCCGGGTGGCTCACGCTCCGCCCGGTCCGTCGCTCCCGATGCCAGGGAGGGAGCGACTCGTTCGAGTCCTCCGGGGTGGAGCGGGGTCGATCCCCGCTCCACCCCTTCCTCATCCGGGAGGAATCGGGGGGAGGGCGGGCAGCCCGCGTCCGACTCGACTAGGATGCCGACGCGCGCGGCGTCACAGGTCATCCCCGCCCCCCCACCGAGACAGGATCTCCGTGCCCCCGGCCCCGCTGATCGAGCTTCAGGATGCTTCCGTCACCTTCCGCGAGGGAGGGGTCGAGCGCCCGGTCCTGCGCGAGGCCTCCCTCCGGGTCGAGCCGGGCGAGTTCGTCGTGCTCCTCGGTCGCTCGGGGAGTGGGAAGACCACGCTCCTCCATCTCATCGCGGGGATCGAGGTCCCGACCTCCGGGCGGATCACCGTGGACGGACGCGCTCTCCACGAGAGCGATGATCGGGAGCGGACCCTCTTCCGTCGTCGACACCTCGGCATCGTCTTCCAGAGCCTGAACCTCATCCCCACCCTCACCGTCCGTGAGAATGTCGAGCTCCGACTCGAGCTGAACGGCCTCCGCGACGAGGCCGGGATCGAGCGGGCGGCGAGCCTCCTCGCGCAGGTCGGGCTGGGGGATCGGGGAGAGAGCTTCCCCGATGTCCTCTCCGGGGGCGAGCAGCAGCGCGTCGCGATCGCGGCCGCGCTTGTCCACCGCCCCCCCCTGATCCTCGCCGACGAGCCGACCGGGAACCTGGATGCCGCGCGGGGAGCGGAGATCGTCCGGCTCCTCGACAGCCTGGTCCGCGAGGATGGGCGAACCCTCGTGATGGCGACCCACTCTCCGGAGATGGTGGGGATCGCCGACCGGGTCCTGACGATCGAGGAGGGCGGGATCATCGAGAGGGCCGGGGACGCCCGGCGGACCGGCGAGCCCGGGTAGCCGCGATGGCGAGGAGCAGGTCGGGAAGAATGTCGGGGAGCCTCGCGCGCTCGAGCCTGCGCCACCTGGGTCGCCGCCCGGGACAGCTCCTCCTGCAGGTCGTCGGGATCGCGCTCGGGATCGCCGCGGTCATCTCCATCGACATCGCCCTCGAGGGTGCGGAGCGGGCCTTCGATCGCTCCGTCTCCGGGATAATCGGGGAGACGACGCATCAGATCGTGGCGGGGAGCGAGGGGTTCGACGAGGACCTCTACCGCCAG
>JAFMMO010000233.1 GCA_017859655.1 Pseudomonadota bacterium
CGATCAGGACAGGGCTCCCTCCACCGGGACGGACTTCTTCGCGACCTCGGTGATGGCGGTGTCGGAGGTCAGGTAGAGACTGGCGATGCTCGCGGCGTTCTGCAGGGCGACCCGCGAGACCTTCAGCGCGTCGATGACGCCGGCCTTCACGAGGTCGGTGACCTTGCGCTTCACGCCGTCGTAACCCTCGCACCACTCCTCGGCCTCCTCGACATCGGCGCAGATGGCGTGGCCGTCCTCACCGAGGTTCTCGGCGAGCTGGACGAGGGGAGCGCGCAGCGCGCGAGCGACGACCTCGACGCCGAAGCGCTCGTCACCCTTCGCCTTGACCTCCTCCACGTAGGGAATGGCGCGGACGAATCCGGTCCCCGCGCCGGGGACGACCCCCTCCTCCATGGCGGCCCGAGTGGCGGCGAGCGCGTCGTCGGCCCGGTCCTTCCGCTCCTTGATCTCCGCCTCGGAGTGCCCGCCGACGCGGATCACGGCGATCTGGCCGGAGATCTTCGCGAGGCGCTCCTCGAGCTTCTCGCGGTCGTAGTTCGAGGAGGTCTGCTCGATCTGCGAGCGAAGCTGCTCGCAACGGGCGTCGAGGTTCGCCTTCTTGCCGGCGCCGCGGAAGATCAGGGTCTTGTCCTTGGAGACCTCGACCTTCCTCGCCTTCCCCAGGTCCTTGAGCTGGACCTGGTTCCAGTCGAAGCCGGTGTCCTTGGCGAAGAAGGTCGCACCGGTCATCACCGAGAAGTCCTCCAGCATCGCCTTCCGGCGGTCCCCGAAGCCCGGGGCCTTCACCGCAGCCACGCGAAGGACGCCGCGGAGGCGGTTCACGATCAGCGCGGAGAGCGCCTCGCCCTCCACATCCTCGGCGACGATGAGGAGCGGCTTCCCGGAGGAGGCGATCTGCTCGAGCACGGGCAGGATCTCGCTCAGGGAGGAGATCTTGCGGTCGGTCACGAAGATCAGGGCGTCATCGAGGACGACCTCGAGGTTGTTCACGTCGGTGATGAAGTAGGGGGAGAGGTAGCCCTTGTCGATCTCGAAGCCCTCGACCAGGTCGAGCATCGTCTCGACCCCGTCGTTCTCCTCGACGGTCACCACTCCCTGGAGGCCGACCTTGTGCATCGCCTCGCCGAAGAGCTTCCCGAGCTCCGGCTCGTTGCTGGCGATCGTGCCGACCTGCTCGATCATGCGACGGTTCTCCACCGGGATCGCGTGCTCCTTGAGCCCCTCGACCGCGGCCTCGACCGCCTTCTCGATCCCCGTGCGGAGGGCGATGGGGCTCACCCCGGCGCCGAGGAAGCGCGTGCCCTCCTCGATGATGGCCTCGGCGAGGATCACGGCGCTCGTCGTGCCGTCCCCCACGTCCTTGTTCGTGCGGGTCGCGACCTCGTTGAGGAGCTTCGCGCCCATGTTGTGGAAGGGCTCCTCGAGCTCGATCTCCCGCGAGACTTTCAGGCCGTCGCGGGTCATGACCGTCTTGCCGAGGCCCTTCTCCAGCATCACGTTCCGCCCCGAGGGGCCGTAGGTCACACGGACGGCGCGTCCGAGCTTGCGGACGCCGTTGCTCAGCTGACGACGCGCTTCGTCGTCGAAGAGGATCTGCTTGCCCATGGTTCTCGATTCCGATCGTCTCGAAGTTCAGGGGAGTCGCGGAGGACTCGATCCGGGCCTCGCGGCCCGACAGCGGAGGACGGTGGGGCGCTCGCGCTCGGCGCGCGCCGCGGCACCTCGGTCAGAAGGCGCCGACCCCCTCCTCGTCGTGGTGGTGGTGATCCTCGGTCTCCGACGGGACCTCGGTGATGACCGCCTCGGAGGTGAGGATCATCGTCGCGACCGAGACCGCGTTCTGCAGCGCCAGGTGGACCACCCGGCAGCTGTCGATGATGCCCCGCTCGAAGAGATCGCACTCCTCGCGCTTGCTGAAGTCGTAGCCCCAGGTCGACTCCTCGGAGCGCCGGATCGAGCGCAGGATCCGACCCGGCTCGACGCCGGCGTTCTCGGCGAGCTGTCGAAAGGGTGCCTCGAGCGCCTTCGCGAGGATCTCGACCCCGACCTTCTCCTGCTCGTCCCGGATCCGGGCGTTCGCGACGGCGTCCGCCGCACGCACGAGGGCGGCGCCGCCGCCGGGGAGGATCCCCTCCTCGATCGCGGAGCGCGTGGCGGAGAGGGCGTTCTCGAAGCGCTTCTTCTTCTCCTTGACCTCCGCCTCGCTGGAGCCGCCGACGCTGATCTCGGCGATCCCCCCGATCAGGCGGGCGAGGCGCTCCTGGAGCTTCTCACGGTCGTAGTCGCTCCGGGCCTCCTCGAGCTCCATGCGGATCTGGCGGACGCGCTCCGCGACATCCGCCTTCTTGCCGGCGCCGCGGGCGATCGAGGTCTGCCCGGTGGTCAGCTCGACCCGCTTCGCCCGGCCGAGGTGGCCGAGGGTGATCGAGTCCGGCTCGAGCCCGAGGTCCTTGAAGATCGCGGTCCCTCCGGTCGCCACCGCGATGTCGGAGAGCATCGCCTTGCGACGATCCCCGTATCCGGGCGCCTTGGCCGCGGCGCAGCGGAGCACGCCGCGCATGTTGTTGACGACGAGGGTGGAGAGGGCCTCCCCCTCGATGTCCTCCGCGATGATCAGGAGCGGCTTCTTCTTCTTGAGGACCGCCTCCATGACCGGGAGGATCTGGCTGAGGTTGGTGATCTTGTCCTCGAAGATGAGGATGTACGGATCCTCGAGGGTGACGGTGGACGCCTTCTCATCGGTGACGAAGTACTGCGAGAGGTAGCCGCGGTCGAAGTGGAGCCCCTCGACGACATCCATCGAGGTGTCGAGGCTCTTCCCCTCCTGAATGCTGATCACACCGTCGTTGCCGACCTTCGCGATCGCCTTGGCGATCAGCTTTCCGATCGCGGCGTCGTTGTTCGAGGCGATCGTCGCGACATGGGCGATGTCCTCGCCCTCGACCTCGACCGCCTCCGCCCGGAGCGCCTCGATCACCCGCTCAGCCCCGGCGGTGATGCCGCGCTGGATCAGGATGGGGTTCGCCCCCGCCACGACATTGCGCAGCCCCGCGCGGAAGATCGCCTCGGCGAGGACGGTCGCGGTGGTGGAGCCATCCCCCGCCTCCTTGGCGGTCTTGTCGGCGGCTTCCCGCATCATGCGCGCCGCGACGTTCTCGACCGGGTTCTCCAGCTCGACATCGTCGCCGACGGTCGCGCCGTCCTTGGTGATCTTGGGTGCGCCCCAGCCGCGATCGATGATCGCGACGCGGCCGCGGGGACCGAGCGTGGTCTTCACCGCTCGGGCGAACTTCGTCACGCCCGCGAGCAGGGACTCCCGCGCGCCGTCTTCGAAGGTGATGTTCTTCGCCATCGTCGTCCTTCCCCACCGTGGAGGGATTCCAGGATTGTGATCGTTGCGTCAGGTCGAATTCGTCTTGAAGGGTCTCCGGGGGATCCGGGCCCCGCATCCGCTGCGCAAACCGAGGGCCAACTCCACGGAAAGCGCCTCTCGCAAATCCCCATCGGACAGTGACTTACAGTCTCATGAGAAAGCCCGCCCCCAGCGCCTCTGCCAGAACGACAGTCTCCCTCCCGCAGACCGATCCGCCGGCTGCCTGTCTGGCAGGGGCAGCCCTCGAGACCGGGAGCGGAAACGCGGAGACGCCTCGCCCCCCCTTGGAGGGCGAGGCGTCCTCGCGAAGCGATCGGGCGCAGGCCCTCAGTCGGAGTAGGCGTTGTCCCGCGTCGAGTTCACGAGCTTGGTCCGGAGGTTCCGGAGCTCGACCTCGGTTCCCTCTCCGAGCCGGATCAGGAAGCCCCCCGACTCGGGGAGAGTCACGAGCTCCGTGTCCACGGTGAGCTTGCGCGAGGATCCGTCGATCGTCGCCTCCGCGGTCTGACCGTTCACGATGACGCTGATCCGGGTCCAGTCCCCCAGGGAGACTCCGGCATCCTCATCGAAGGTCAGGCCCGGCGAGGTCTCCTCGGCGATCCCACCCCCCCGGGTCTTCGTGCGCGGCGACAGGATCACGCTTCCCTCGATCAGGCGCATCTCGAACTCGAGGACATAGTCCTGCCAGTGGTTGGTGAAGATGCCGAGGAAGTTGTTCCCGGACTCGTTCCGCCCCTTGAGGACGCCCTGCCCATCGCGATCGAGGACTCGCCAGCGCGGCTCCGGAGTGAAGCGGTCGCTCGAGACCACCCAGTTGTAGAGGTTGTGCCGACCGATGTGGGGATACCAATCGACCATGGAGAGGCGCTCCCGCCAGCGACGCTCCCGCGCCTCGCGCTCCTTCTCCTTCTGGGCGGCCACCTCCGCCGCCGCCTCCTCCTCGGTCCGAGCCTGACGATCGAGGATCGACTGGATCCCCTCGGCGCGGATCTTCGCGACCGTCTTCTCCTTCAGCTCCCAGACCTCGTAGGCGTCCTGCTCGTACTTCTCATTGAAGGCAGCGAGGATCTCCACCGCGATCTCGGGGTAGTTGTCGCGGGCGTAGTTCGCCGCCTTCCGCTCCAGCTCGGCGTATCGGTCGTAGGCGAGGGAGAGCTTCTTCAGCCGCTTCTCCTGAGTGCGCAGCCAGGCGAGCATCGGACTCTCGGAGCTGAAGACCTCATCGGCACCCTCGAGGATCGCGGGCGGCTCGGAGACCAGCTTCAGGGCGGCGCCGTACTCCCGCGCCCGCTCCAGCTTCGCGAGCTCGTCCTCGAGACTCACGCGGAGCGCGTCCAGCTCCCGCTTCCAGACCTTCTCAATGTCCCCCTTCAGAGACTGGGCCTGCACCGCAGCGGGCAGCCCCGCGTACTGTCGGGCGAAGACCTCGTAGCGCAGCTGGATCTCGGAGTACTCGGTGGGGTTGTTCTTCTGGAACTCCTGGAGACGGGCGAGGACCTGCTCCGACTCCTCGATCCGAGGGTCGACCACGGGCTCCGGCGTCTCTGCCGCCGTGGCGGGCACCTCCTCCGCCGGCTTGTCCCCTCCCCCCAGCATGACGAGGGCGAGGAGCCCGAGGACGGCGATGGCCGAGACGGCGATGATCAACGGCTTGCGGGAGCTCGCCGACTCCTCGAGCTCGAGCTCGATCTCCGATCCCCCCGCGAGCTCGCGAGGCGGGGCCGGGCGGCGGGTCGCCCCCCCCCGGGCGGGGGGTGCGGCGCCGGGGCGGCGGGGAGGGGCCTTCCCCGCAGCCGCGGCGCCGGCGGACGGGGCTGCGGCCTTGCGAGGAGCCCCCGGGGCCGGGGCCTTCCCGGTCGCTCCCGCCTTGCGGGGGGCG
>JAFMMO010000234.1 GCA_017859655.1 Pseudomonadota bacterium
GCTCGAGCCCGCAGATCGCCGTTTCTCGGCGATTCACGGGGGCGCGCGGGCCCCGGCGCGGGGCGGAGTTGACATTCGGCCCCGCTTGTGTTTGACCTCCACTCTACAAGACTCTCGGCCGCCCCCTCCCCACTCATTCAGAGGAGAGATGAATGACCAGCTTCCCGGACTTCGCCGATGCGCCGTTCGGCCCCCTGAATCAGCACATGGCGAAGGTGAAGGAGTGCGTCGCGCTCGTCCGGCCCATGTTCGACTCCCTCATCGACGGGAATCACACGGGGATCGAGGAGCACGCGCAGCGGATCTTCCGCCTTGAGCACGAGGCGGATGTCATCAAGAACGAGATCCGGGATCAGATGCCGCGGGCGTTCTCGCTCCCGATCTTCCGCGGAGACCTCCTCGCCTACCTGAAGCTGCAGGACGCCCTCGCGGACACGGTCGAGGACATCGCCGTCGTCCTGACCCTCAAGAATCTGCCGGTGCCCGGCTCCCTCTCCGGCGACCTGAAGAGCCTCGTCGCCAAGGTGCTCGAGGTCTGCGACCTGCTCTTCCAGTGCACCGACCGCCTGAAGGAGCTGCGGGAGAGGGACCTCACCGGCCCGATGGCGACCGAGATCCTCGAGCTCGTCTCCCGGGCGGAGCACGCCGAGTGGGAGGCGGACAAGCTCGAGTACACCGTGTCGAAGAACCTCTTCCGTCTGACCGATGCCGACATCCACCCCACGGATGTGTACCTGTGGTCGAAGGTCCTCATGGAGCTCGGAGGCCTGGCGAATCACGCCGACAAGACCGCGGAGCGCCTGCGCCGGATGATCGCTCGATAGGGAAGAGATATGGACTTGCTCGCCATTGAACCGCTGCTGGGGATCATCGATCTCAGCAGCGACATGAATTTGTTCCTGTGGGTCGCCCTCGTCACCGCGGTGGGGATGCTCATCTGGGACACCGTCGAGGTCGGCCGGAACGACGCCGCGAACCTCGTCAACGCGGCCTACGGGGCGCGGATCGTCACCCGGAACAAGGCGGTGTGGATCGCCGGGATCGGGGTCGTGCTCGGAGCGAGCCTCTCCTCCGGTGTCGTGGACACCGCGCGAAAGGGGATCTTCGACCCGACGCTGCTGACCGACATGGATGACGCGCTGAAGAAGGCGCTCGCCATCTACATCGCGGTCTACATCGTCGACACGGTCCTGCTGTACGGGTACTCCGCCTTCGGGATGCCGGTCTCCACCACGGCCTGTCTCGTCTTCGAGCTGCTCGGGGCCTCGTTCGCGGTCGGCGGCTCCGCCATCGTGATGTGGCCGAACGCATCGAAGGTCGTCACCGCGATCGTCCTCTCGATCCTCATCAGCGGGGTGGCGAGCTTCTTCGTCCAGAGGGCGGTGCGAGGTGCCATCGGAGACCGAGCAGAACACCTGGTCACCCTCCTGCTGCACGGCGGGTGGGCCGGGGGCGGCATGCTCGCGATGCTCGTCTACTTCATGGTCCTGAAGGGGATGAAGAGCGTCCCCACCGTGAAGTGGTTCAAGTCCGAAGTCGTGGAGGCCTACGGCGCCGTGCCGGTGATCCTCGGGCTCTGGCTCATCTTCGCGGTGATCATCCACGCCTGCCTCATCATCTTCCGACAGAGATTCGCGCAGCGTCTCTTCCCATGGCTGGCGATCCTCGGGACCTTCTGCATGGGCGTCGCCTTCGGTCAGAACGACCTCGCGAACTGCGCGGCCCCCGGACTGTCCGCCTGGAACCTCATCGAGCACCGCACCGAGTCGGTCGAGCTCGCCACCAAGCTGAGCCTCCCGAGCTGGATGCTCGTCGTCTGCGGCGTCCTCCTCCTCAGCGGCATGATCACCAAGCGGGCCCACCGCGTGACCCAGGCCGCGGTCAGCGCGGGGAGCCAGTCGAACGTCGTCGCGCTCTACGCGCCGCGGTGGTGCATTGCCCTCGCCCGTCGTCTGATCCGCATGCGCGGGAAGCTGGCCCCGGTCGCGCCGATCGCGCCGTCTCCGGTCAAGCCCGGGACCGATGAGCTCCGTGACTACGACTCGGTGCGCGCCTGCGTGATCCTCGGGATCTCCGCCTGCGTCATCGCCTTCGCCTCCAGCCTGAAGCTGCCGGTCTCGACGACCTACGTCACCTTCGCCGCGGTCGTGGCGACGGGGGCGGCGGACCGGATCATGCAGAGGGGGGATGCGGAGCTGAAGCTGGCCCGCACCATCTGGGTCATCTTCAGCTGGTTCAGCGCCGCGGTGATCGCCGCGGTCGCGGCCGGCGTGGTCTGCACGCTGATCGTGACGGCGGGGGCGGCCGGGATCGTGACCGGCCTGTTGCTGAACTTCGGCTGCCGCTTCGTACTGCAGAAGCGCGGAGATCGGCAGGCCCTCGCCGTGGAGAGCGCGGCGGCGGAGCGCATGAACCCGGAGCAGTTCGCGAGTGAGGACAGCTAGGACCTCCTCGGCCGGGGCTGAGTCACTCTGAGGTCGCCTTGAAGTCGTCGGGGGTGGACACTGCGGCCCGCGGTCTAGTCTTCCGGCTTCTCCCCCGGACCGGCCATGCGGACGATGCGCGGCTGGAAGGTCGCGAGGGTCTCCACGAGGTCGGACTGCGCGGCCATCACCGCGTCGATGTCCTTGTAGACCATGGGGGCCTCGTCGATCCCCGCGGAGATCAGCTCCACCCCCGCCTCCTCGACCGCCCGGCGGAGGTCGGCGCTCCGATACTGGAGCTTCGCCTTCCGTCGGCTCATCCGCCGCCCGGCGCCGTGAGCGCTCGATTGGAGAGACTCCGGCTCTCCCCGCCCGGCGACGATGTAGGTCGGCGCGGTCATCGAGCCCGGGATCACTCCCAAGACCCCTTCCCCCGCCGGAGTCGCTCCCTTGCGATGGACGACGAGCTCCTCGCCGTCGTGCTCCTCGATCCATGCGAAGTTGTGGTGGTTCTCGATCGAGATCAGCGGGCGCGACCCGAGGGCCTTCAGCACGCCGCGGTGGATGCAGTCGTGATTCGCCTCGGCGTACCGCCCCATGAGCTGCATTGCGCGCCAGTAGCGCTGCCCCTCCTCGTGATCGAGATCGAGCCACGCCAGATCTTTCACGTGGCGAGGGAGATGAGGGTGCAGGGTCGTCGCGACGCGCGACCAGTGGTCCGCCACGAACGCGCCGGCTCCGCGACTGCCGCTGTGGGAGAGGAGGGCGAGGTAATCCCCCGGCTCCAGTCCGCAGCGGGAGTCGGAGATCGACAAGGTCCCGAACTCGACGAAGTGGTTCCCGCTCCCGGAGCTGCCGAGCTGCTTGCGGGCTCGGTCCCGCACCCGCTGGAGGACGGGGTCGCTCCAGTCATCGTCGAGGACCGCGTGCTCTCGACCGCGGGTGAACCCCGCGCCGATGCCGAAGCAGGTCTCCCGCTCGAGCGCCTGCACGAACTGTGTCCGATAGCGCCGGAGGTGCTCCGGCGGCCGGTCGAGGACGGTCAGCTTCATGCGACAGGCGATGTCGACCCCCACGGCCTTGGGGATCACCGCGTTCCGGGTGGCGAGGACCCCTCCGATCGGGAGCCCGAAGCCGAGGTGGGCATCCGGCATCAGCGCCCCGCGGACGGAGACGGGGAGGTCGCACGCATCGATGAGCTGCTGCCGGGCTGCGGGGTCGATGTCCTCTCCCCACTGTCGCCAGGGGGCCGGATCGCCGACGCGCTCCTGACCCTGCCGGGCGGCCCGGTGGCGCTGGAGCTCCCGCGCGAATCCCCCGTAGATCGGGTCTTCGATCCACGCCTCCGCCTCCTCGACGATCGCGCGGAGGTCGGTCGCGATGCGCGCCTTCGAGCGCCCCTCCGCCCGCGCCCGGGTGACCCCTTGGATCGCGGCCTTGCGGACCGGTCCCGGAGGAACACCGAGCTTCTCCATGTCGCGACTCTTCACGGAGCACTCCTCGAGGCGGTGGGGTAGCGGCGATCGACCCGGGTCTCACGATCCTCGCAGTCTCGGGCTCCCCTCGCCGCAGATCAAGGGAGCCGGTCGGACCCGCGGAACCGGGGGGCGCGCTCTGGCCGCGCGCCTTCATCGACCCTCAGGCTTCTTCAAGTTGCGGTTCCCGCCGAGCCGATGATGGGGGAGGAGCTCCCGCCGCGGACCCGCCGGGGCTCCCGATCCGCCATCCACCGCCGGGAAAGGACCGAAGAGTGGCCTCTCGAGAACATCTTCGCTCCCTCGATGGCGGCAGCCGGGCGCGGCAGCGGGCGCGCTTCATGCGCGCGCTCCTGGCGATCCTCTCCGTGCTCCTCTTCGGCACCATCGGCCTCTCCCTCATCGAGGGGTGGACCGGATGGCAGTCCCTCTACTTCACCCTGATCACGATCACCACCGTCGGCTACGGCGACATGGGGCTCTCCGAGGAGGGCCAGAAGTTCACGACGGTCATCCTGGTGCTCGGCATCGCCACCACCACCTACGCCTTCGGGCAGTTGGTGCAGGCCGCGATCGCCTACCAGCTCGATTGGAGATTTCGCATGCAGAAGCGCGCGGACATGCTCTCGGGTCACTCCATCGTCTGCGGCGCGGGGCGCTGCGGCCGGGCGGCGGGGGAGAAGCTCCGTGAGGAGGGGCACGACATCGTGGTGATCGATGTCGACACCCACCATCTCGACTGGTGTCGAGAAAACAATGTCCCGTTCATCCTCGGCTGCGCCACCGATGACGATGCTCTGCGCAATGCGGGGATCGAGCGCGCGCGGGGGGTCATCTGCGCGACCGACTCGGACGCGGAGAACATCATGATCTGCCTCACCTCCCGGGAGCTGAACTCGGAGATCCTGGTGGTGAGCCGCGCAAACCAGCAGGAGTCGATCCGCAAGCTCCAGCGTGCGGGCGCCTCCCACGTCATCGCCCCGGCCCTCGACAGCGGCCGCGAGCTCGCCTGCTCCCTCGTCCGCCCCCATGTCAGCCGCTTCCTCCGCGCCAGCCACGACGCCGAGAGCCGCTTCCGCCTCATCTCCGTCCCGATCGAGGAGGGCTCCCCCGCCATCGGCCTCACCACCCGCCTCCTCGGCGAGCGCGAGCCCCACGTAGTCTTCGTGGCGATCCAGAAGCCGGGCGGAGAGATGGAGATCCGCCCGATCGCCGACGACCCGCTGGAGTCGGGGGACCTGCTGATCGTGCTGGGGGATCCGGAGGTGGTGGGGCGGTTGACGGAGTGGACGGGATGCGGGGAAGGGGTGGGGGC
>JAFMMO010000235.1:0-3156 GCA_017859655.1 Pseudomonadota bacterium
ACCCGAGCTCGGGTCCTCGACCATCGAGGACGGTGGCGTAGGGACCGCTCAGGCTCGGGACGGTGAGGCCACGGGGCTGACCCCCGAGGTCGACGTCGAGCCGTCCCTCGGCATCGGTGAGGAGAGAGCCGAGGCCATCCACCTCGACCGTGAGGTTGGGCAGGGGCTGGGAGAGGTAAGGAGTGCCGACCCGCTGCGGGTCGAGGTTCGCGGGGGACACCCCGTGGATCGAGCACTGGCCGTCCAGGTTGCAGACAAGGGAGCGACGAGAGAGGAGCTCTCCGTCGACCTCCACGAGGATGACCTCCTCGGCGGCGAGTCGCTCGCCCGTGCAGGTCGCCTCGATCGTCGGGCGAAGCCAGTCCCCCTGCCGGGTCCAGCCCTGACGGACGCTCAGCACCCGCTGACCCGGGAGCAGATGAGGGAGGACCCGCTCTTCCGCTGCCTCCGTGGATCCCGCCCAGGCGGGCGGCTCCTCCGACCGCGGTGGGGAGAAGACGCGGCTCGGCTCGCCGAGGATGGCGACGAGCATTCCCTCGTCGGAGATGACGACGCGGAGAGGATGGTCGAGGCCGAGTCGCCCATGGTGTCGGGGGACGAGGTCGTGTCGCTCGAGATCGTTGACCCTCCTCCCTCCGCGCCAGCCGATCGTCTCGATCGGCAGCCGGAGGATCTCCCCCAGTCGCTCGAGAGCTTCTCGGGGGAGGGGCTCGACCGGGCCGAGCGTGTTCGAGCGCGGCGGGGTCAGGCGGAGGGGAGGGCCGTGCGCTCCCCCCTTCCCGTGGACCCACCCTTCGGGCCAGGCGGCCTCGAGGGGGAGGGAGAGCGCCAGGGAGAGGGCGAGGAGGGGGAGGAGGCGGAAGGCCCGGCGCGGGGGCGCGGGAGGAGCCGAAGGCACCCTCATCGACGCCTTCGTCTTCCTCATCGGTGGATCCTCCCCGGAGCAGCTTACTTCGGGGGGGATCCCCTCGCTCTCCGCTTCAAGATTACCAGCCGAGGGGCGCCGTGAATCTCCCGAACGGGGCGGACTCTCCTCAGGGGAGGAGAAACAGGAAGGGGAGGGGGGACCGGCTCACCGGGATGTGGAGACGCCGCAGGGGGAGAGTCCGGGGGGGACTCCCTCTGCGGCGCGTGCAGCGGGGTTCGACGGCCGGGCTCGACGGCGGGGCTCAGAGCCCGAAGTCGGCCTCGGAGAGATCATCGTCGAGGGGGCCTCGGGCTCTCTTCCGGCGCCCTCTGGCCGGCTTCGGAGCATCCTCCTTCGCCTCCTCGCGGTCGCGGCTGCGACGCGGCTCGGGAGCACGAGGCTCCCCCTCGTCCCCCTCGGCGGAGTGGCTCTGGAACTGGGCCCCCGGGAGGAGCACCTGCTCGTTCAGTCGGTGGAAGTGGTCACAGGAGCGGACCAGCTCCGCGGCGGTGGAGTCGGGGAAGCTGGCGACCTCCACGCGGACTCCCCGGGAGCGGAGATGGGTGCAGAGGGTCGTGAAGTCGCCGTCCCCCGTGACCAGCACGACGGAGTCGACCCGCTCGACCAGGGAGATCGCGTCGATCGCGATCCCGATGTCCCAGTCTCCCTTCTGCGATCCGTCGGAGCGCTCGACGAGGACCTTCTTCTGGACCTCGTAGCCATTGCGGCGGAGCACCTCGATGAACTTGTCCTGCTCCATGCCCGGACGCTCGACGATGTACGCGAGAGCACGGCAGAGCTGCCTCCCGCGGCCGAGATAGCGCAGGAGCTTCGAGAACTCGAGCTTGGAGTTGTAGAGGTTCCGCGCGGCGTAATACATGTTCTGAACATCGACGAGCACGGCGACCCGCTGCTGGGTGACGACGTCGTAGCCGTCCTCCCACTCATGAGTCGGCATCTCGGAGACCGAGGCGCTCGGACCGCCGGTCTGCTGCATCCGGTCGATCGCCTCCTGGCCCTTGCGCATCTCGCTCTCGAACTGCTTCCGCTCCTTCTCGAGCGCCTCCTCCAGCTCCTCGATCCGAGACTGGAGAGCCTCGACGGAGACCTCCTCCTCGCTGGTGGAGCCTCCTCCGGCCGCGGCAGCGGCGTGCCGGAACTGGGGAGCACGAAAGATCCAGCCGTTGTCGCGAGAGGGGCTCAGGCTCATCGGTCCTCCTTGGAGGGGTAGCAAGGCGATCGGTCGAGAGTGCAGCGGCGGATTCGGTTTCGCAAGCAAAAGAGGCGCACCGCGGTGCGGACCGCGAATTCGTCGATCACGGGCGTCGCGAGGACGATCTCCGCGATTCCATCGGGCCCGACGAAGTAGAGCGGGTCCCCCTCGTCGAGATCGAGGTGGGGGAATCGACCGCGCAGCGCGTGCATCCGGTCATTCTCCGGGTGACCCCAGACCCCCTCAGGGGGGTTCTCGAGCCAGAGCTCGCGGGTGCAGACCGCCAGAGGAACGAACCAGCACTCCTCGGGGGCGGGCACGGGCCGCTCCGCATGGGTCGTCGCGAGCGCGAGATCGACCCACTGGTCCAGCTCCGGCGCGAAGTGATCCTCCTTGGGTCGGGCCCGGGTCTGGAGGCGCACCGTGGGGAGGTTGCGGAGGACGCGACCCACCACTCCCTCGGCGGGGATCTGCTGCCCGCGCTCGAGCGCATCGAGGATTCGTCCCGCGATCCGGCGAGGATCGGTGGCGACGCCGGTGCGGCGGACCTGAGTGACCGATCCGCCCCCGATCTCCCGCGCGCGGGGTGCGGGGGGCGCGAGGAGCCCGTTCGCGGCGCACTCGGAGACGAGGCAGAACATGAGGAGGGAGATCTCCACCTTCGCGGAGTAGACCTCGCTCGTCGGGTAGGCCCCGCTCGAGAAGATGCGGTAGGTCTCGAATGCCCAATCGGCGAAGGAGTGCGCGGAGACCGAGCCTCCCACGAATCGCTGGAGGCGCTGACCGAGGGCATGCTCATCGAGGGCGAGTTCGCGGTAGTCGCCGTCGGTCAGCTCGAGGCCGTCCAGAAGCTCGTCGAGCCAGCCGAAGTTTCGGGAGCGCACGAATCCCTGGAGTTCATCGAAGGAGAGCTGGCCGTGGACGAAGCGGCGGAGAACGCTGATCGCCTCCGAGCGCGCGGCCTTGGTCATCGCTCTCCTCCTCTCCACGAGTCTTCCCTCCACGCATCGATCCCCAGTGCGCTTCCGCTTTCCGG
>JAFMMO010000235.1:3166-5184 GCA_017859655.1 Pseudomonadota bacterium
GAGCGCGGGTGGGCGAAGCATGGAGCCCCACACGGCGGGTGCCAGGATCGGTGCTCCACCACGGGCACCGAGAGGCGGGGTCGAGTGCCCGGAACGGGCTCTGGGCGGCGGGGGGGCCCCGCTTCCCGTCGAGCAGCCCCGGAGAGGGAAGACTCTGCATCTCCCCCGACTCCGATCGGGCCTGCCCCTTCTCCCCCTCGCTCTGCCGCTCGAAGAGTCGCCGGGTGACGACCCTCACACGCGGTTCGCGTCTCCCACCCGCCAGAGGGGGGCCTGAGCCACTCTCCGGCGCCGTGAGGCCGAAACGCTCCCTTGGGTTGACTCCATAAGCACCCAAAGGGGGTCCCGGCCTGTCGCGAAATGGATTTTAGCCCTCAGAGGGGGGGGAGGTCGAGCCGTTTCCTCAGTACGGGCCTGAACTCCGCGATTTCGACCGATATCGTGTCCCAGCCCGCCATTTTCCTTGTATACGGGGTCCCTGCGCGGACACTCCCCTTGGCCGTTCATCTGACCGTGGTTTCCTGATTTGAGAGGCAGATCCCTTGTCCACCAAGAAGACCCGCGGGAAGCGAAAGACGCCTCCCAAGGCAGCTCGTTCGCGGAAGCCGGCGGCGAAGAAGCGCGGCAGGAAGCGGTCCGGCAGTCCTTCGCGTCGGACCTACACCGAGGACGAGCGACGGGAGATCGCCGAGTTCTCGATCACCCATGGGATTCACGCGACGGCCGAGAAGTTCGGAGTGAGCACCCCGAGCGTCACGAACTGGCGCCGGGCTTACGGGATCACGCGCGAGACGAAGAAACGCGCTCTCTCCGGTCAGCCGGTCTTCCTCGCGGACGCCGGGGAGGCGGCCAGCGGGCGGGGCTACTCCGAGGCTTTCCGCCGGGATGTCGCCGAGTACTCGATTCTTCATGGAATTCAGGCTGCGGCGGAGAAGTTCTCGGTCAGCGCCCCGAGTGTGACGAACTGGCGCCGCAAGTTCGGGATCAACCGAGGCACCAAGGCGGCGGCGATCGCCGCGGTCGCCGAGGGCCCTTCGCCCGCGGGGATCCGCAAGAGCGAGATCCGCGCCCTGCGTCGGCAGTTCGAGGAGGCGCTCGACTCCCTCGATCGACTCCTCGCGAAGCTCTGAGCCCGGGCCTCGCCGTGCGCGTCTCCGCAGACATTCAGATCATTCCGATCGGGGTGGGGGTGCGACTCGGCGCTCCGATCGCGGCCGCGATCCGGGCCATCGAGGGGGCCGGTCTCCAGCCCGTGACCCATGCTCATGGGACCTCGGTGGAGGGGGAGCTGGACGCCGTTCTCGAGGCGCTGCGCTGCGCGATCGAGGCGGCCCACATCGCAGGCGCCCCCCGGGTCTCCACTGCGGTGAAGATCGGCTCCCGGACCGATCGTGAGCAGAGCGACGCACAGCGGCTCGAGAGTGTCCGTCGACACCTGCAGGACCCGGAGACCCCGACCGACGCCGGCTCCTGAGCACCCCTCCTCCCTCGCCGTGCCCTCCCCTTCCCCCCTCGAAGAAGTCCCCCCGGTGACAGACCGGAATCGGCCTCCTCTCCGGCCTCGGGGGGGCTCCGCGGCCGTCTTGGTCCGATTTCCCGGGGTGTCCTATACTTCGATGAGGAACTGCGGGCCCCGCCGGGCCCCTCTCCGTGGCCGTCGCGGGCCGGGGAGGTTCGAGGTGCGCCCGGGCCCGCTCCGGGGCCGTGGATCGGGGATTGGGCGATGAGCTTCTACGGGGACCTGGCCAGCATCGGCCTCGGGGATCTGCTCCAGAACCTGGAGCAGGCCCGGCGCAGCGGAACCCTGACGATGTCGAAGAACGGAGCGGAGACTCTCCTCCACATCGAGGAGGGTAGGGTCGCCCTCCTGCGGGCACCCGGCCGCCCTCCCCTCGTGGAGGCCCTGGTCCTCCATGGCGTCGTCTCCGCGGACCAGCTCGCCGCCGCGCGGGGTCGGCGGCGCGGCACCCGCCGCTCCATCGGCGAGTGTCTCGTCGCCGCCGGGGTCGTCGATGACG
>JAFMMO010000038.1 GCA_017859655.1 Pseudomonadota bacterium
TGGCCCGGGCCGGCGGCTCCCTCGAGGAGCTAGAGGAGGTCAGGGTCCACTTCCATGTCCCGCTCTCCCGGGCCCGGCTGGGATCCCTGCGCACCACCCGGCGAGAGGCGGCGGCGGCGCTCGAGCACGCCCTCCGGCACTCCGACCCGCCCCACCTCGTGATCGAGACCTACACCTGGCCCTACTTCACGAGGAAGGCGGGCTCTCGAAGCGAGGCGCGTCAGGCCCTCGTCGATGGCATCGTGAAGGAGTTCCGATGGGTCACGGAGGAGGTGGGGCTCTGAGGGATGGCGCTTTGGGGGATGGCGCTCTGAGGAATCGCGCCCCGATCGGTGGGCCTCGAAGGAGGGCCGCCCCCGGGGGAGCGGCTCAGCGCCCGAACTCCTGGATCCGGCGGGGTCGCCGGACGAGGAAGTAGAGGAGCTCTCCGAACGGGACCACCAGCGCGACGAGGAGCCAGACGATCTTGTCGTTCCCCTCGCTCGACTCGCGCGTGCAGATCTCGATGACCATCCACAGCTTGAAGACGAAGACGCCGAACGAGAAGAGCGCGAGGACGAGCGCTGCGAAGATGCCGAGTCCGAAGATCTCCATGAGAGGTCCCCTTCAAGCGCCGTCCGACGGCGCGATCCGCTTCTCGAGGTACTGCACCCGGTGTCCCTGGGACTCCGCCTCCCCGACGGGGCGGAAGCCGAGCGAGGCGTGGAAGGCGAGGGAGACATCGTTGCGCGGGCGGAGGTTCACCTCGCAGACGACCCGGGGGATGCCCTGCTCCCGTGCTTCGGCGAAGAGGGCCTCGTAGAGCCGCCGTCCTCCTCCCCGACGGCGTGCGTGGTCCGCCACCGCCACGCGGTCGACATAGAGGAACTCCGGCCAACGCTCCCGGAACCAGAGGAAGTTCGGGCTGTCGTAGTCCGCCTCCGGCGTGAGGGCGACGAGGTACCCCGCGGGCTCGACCGACAGGTCTTCCTCCCCCTCCCCCGCCTCGAGGACGAGGAACCGGGCGGCGATGCGGGCGAAGTGCTCCATTCGCGCGAGCGGGATGTCCCCGACGGCGGGGAGGTTCCGCTGGTTGAGAGAGTGAAGCCTCTCCACGAGGATCGGCTCCCGACAGGTCCACGGGCCGGCCGCGCCGGCTTCCGCCTCCACCCGCTCCAGCTCCCTGAGTCTCATCGTCTCACCGCTCCGTTCCGTCCCGCGTGGCCGTGATCTCCCGCGCGATCCGCTTCTCGATCTCCTCGATCTGTCGGCGAGCGAGCTCCCGATCCAGGGACCTCAGCCAGGAGGAGTGGATGCGCTCCCCCGCATGGTAGCGGAGGAGGAAGCGGGCGCGCAGCCGCGGCGGGCAGATCCCATCGGGGAGGAGGGCGAGCTGAACCAGGTTTCCGCGGCGGCGTCGGAGGGTGGCGTCCCGGCGCGGGTGGATGGAGTCGAGGTCGAGGATGGCGACGCGAACCGGATCGCGCTCGAGTCCCGACCCGGCCTCCCCCGCCATCGCCCCGGCGCCCTCCCCACCGGCGGCGTCGGGGAGGATGAGCCAGTTCGACGGATTCAGGTCCCGGTGGTGGATGCGGGAGCGGTGGAGCGCGCGCAGCAGGGGTGCGATGGTGTCCGCCGCGCGGGCGAGGAAGAGGGAGAGGCCCCGCGGGTCCTCCCGGCGGCTGCGCACCTCCTCTGCGAGGGTCCGACCCGGCAGCGCCTCGGTCACGAGGATCGTCCGCGTCACCCGCGCGAGGGGGCGCTCGATGAGGAGGGCCTGGGCGGGGGGATGCGGCAGCCCCCGGACCTCCAGCTGCCGCGCGGCGGCCCAGCCCCGCTCGAGGGGGCCCCGGTGGCAGCGGTCGAGGAGGCTGCGCAGGCCACCGCGGGAGCGCTCCTTCACGATCCACCGATGCCCCGACCGCGCCCCGGGCAGTCGGACCTCTCGGACCGTGTGCCCGGCGCGATCGACGAAGGTCCGCAGGGACTCGGCCTCCCCGGCGATCAGGGCGTTGACCGCCTCCTCCGGGAAGCTGCGGCGTCGGTGGATCCGCCAGCGTCCGCGCTCCTCCCGCGAGAACTGGGAGGTGCTCTTCCAGCAGCGACGATCGCGACTGCGCAGGCGGACCCGCTCGACCTCGCGCGCCGCGTCGAGGATCCGCGACACCTCTTCCGACGGCGTCCCGAGCCCGGCCTCCCGGCTCCCGTCGAGATAGGCCTCGACGAGAGGAGCGATGCGCTCCGGCCCCGCCTCCTCGCCGAGGGAGTGCACGAGCTTGCCCAGGTCCCTCCGGCGTCGCCCGGGTCGGACGGTCCCGAGGTGCCGCACCGCGTGCAGATCGAGCAGCCGGACATCGAGCGGCTCGGCCTGGCAGCCGAGGAAGTTCCCGAGGTGCAGGTCCGGGTGCGAGATCCCCCGCTCATGCACCCGCGCGACGATCGCGCCGATCGCGCGGAGCCGGGCCGCCTTCTCCTCCTCGGGGATCGCCCCCCCCGTGACGAGCGGCGGCAGAGGCTCGACCCCCTCGAGGAACTCCATCACCAGCCCCGAGCCGAGGAGGGTCCCCCCCTCCCGGGACTCGAAGAAGCCGACCGGTCGCGGCACGGGGAGCGCCGCGGCGTGCAGCTCGCGCAGGGCCCGCCACTCGCGCGCGGCCCGGCTCGGCAGGAATCGGTACTTCCAGCGCTCGGCGCGCCCGCGCACCCGGTACCGCTTCACCGCGAGGGAAGGGCGCCCCTCCTCCGGCGGCAGGCGCAGCACATCACGGCTCGGGTTCGACTTCAGGATTGCGGTCCCGGGCCACTCCTCCAGTCGATGCCACTCGGCGGCGAGGGGAGCGAGGGACTCCCGGGAGACCCCGGTCGCGCCGACCACCCAATCTCCGGCCGCGGGCACGGGATGGGGGGTCGGACCGGGTGCGCGACCCGCCGAGGCCTCATCATCGCTCGCCGAGGGCCGGCGACCTCCCATTCCTGTCCTCTCCCTTAAAGCTGCCAGTTCCTCGAATTCGAGGGTGCTTCGTGCGGTCGCGGATGGTACCAGTTTGGGGTGGGAATGAGGAAGGCGCACGGGGAGGGTCTCTCGTGGTGTTCTCTCCCCCTCCCGGCCACGGAAAGGGCCCCGCATGAGTGTGATGCAGGTCACGGTGCAAGAGCTCTGTCTCCAGCTCGAGCGCGGAGCCCCCATCACCATCCTCGATGTGCGCGAGCCCTTCGAGGTCGAGCTCGCCTCCCTTCCGGGATCCCTCACGATCCCCATGGGGGAGATCGGCGACCGGCTCGGGGAGATCCCCACCCACCGCCCGGTGTTCGTCCTCTGCCACCATGGCATCCGCAGCTTCCAGGTCGCGCACTGGCTCCGCGCCAGCGGCTTCCCCGATGTCACGAACGTGCGCGGCGGAATCGATGCCTGGTCCCTCGAGGTCGACTCCGAGGTCCCCCGCTACGCCTGATCCAGGCGGTTCCGGCGCTTGCCCCTTGCACACCCCGTCCACCTCGCGGAAGCTCATCCGAGCGGTCCTTCGGGAGCCGCGGTCGGAATCGGGTCTCGTGCCCCGCGGTTCCGTTCCTCGTCCTCCGCCATCTCATCTTCTCATGCCGAGGGAGCCCATTGGCCAAGCAGTCCTTCGACCTCCCCGACCTGCCGAGGGAGGAAACGCCGGGTGCCACCCGCGCGATCGTGCTCAAGGCGATATTTCCCGACGACCCGAGTGAGGGCTCCAGCGAGATCGACCCGGTCGGCGAGATCACCCTCCTCGCCGACACCGCCGGGGTCGAGGTGGTGGACGCGGTCACCCAGCGGCGCCAGAAGCCGCACACCGGGACCTATGTCGGCCGCGGCAAGCTCGAGGAGCTGAAGGAGCGGAGCACTCTCCTCGACACGCAGCTCGTGATCATCGATGACCCCGTCTCCCCCAGTCAGGGTAAGAACATCGAGGAGCGGACCGGGCTCCGGGTCATCGACCGCACCGAGCTCATCATGGACATCTTCGCCCGCAACGCCCGCTCCCATGAGGCGAAGCTCCAGGTCGAGCTCGCACAGCTCCGGTACTCGGCCCAACGCCTCACGCGCATGTGGACCCACCTCTCCCGGATGGAGGGGGGCGCGGTCGGGACGAGGGGCCCCGGCGAGACCCAGCTCGAGACCGACCGTCGGATGATCCGGAAGAAGATCGACTCCCTCAAGGAGCGCCTCCGGGAGATCTCCCGCCAGCGCGAGACCCAGCACAAGGGTCGGACCGACACCTTCCGGGTCGCGCTCGTCGGCTATACGAACGCGGGGAAGTCGACCCTCATTCGTCGCCTCACCGGCGCGGATGTGCTGGTCGAGAACCGGCTCTTCTCCACGCTCGACACGAGCACCCGGCAGTGGAAGCTCGAGGCCTCGCGCGATGTGATCATCTCCGACACGGTCGGCTTCATCCGGAAGCTCCCGCACGGGCTCGTGGCGAGCTTCCAGGCGACGCTGATGGAGGCCCAGGAGGCGGATGTCCTCCTGCACGTGGTCGATGCCTCGAGCCCGAGGATCGAGTCCGACATCGCTGCGGTCCGGGAGACCCTCGACCAGATCGGCTGCGGCGACCACCGCACGCTCCTCGTCTTCAACAAGATCGACCGGGTGGATGACCAGCACCGCATCGACCTGCAGTACCTCCTCGCCCAGAACCCAGACTCCCTCGTCATCAGCGCGGCCGAGGACATCAATGTCACCGGGGGGGGCAGCCTCACGGAGACGGTGCTGGACATCCTCCATGAGTCGGAGGTCGAGGTGGAGTACGCGCTCCCGCACGCGCGCGCCGACCTCGTGAACCAGCTGCATCGCATCGCGGAGGTCCTCACCCACGAGTACGGCGATGAAGGGGTCCGGATGCGCGTGCGGATCCCCCGCGAGGAGCGCCAGCGCTTCGAGAGCGCCCTGTCCTCGGCGGGCATCGCCATCGCTCCCCCCGCCTGACCGGGGACCCCTCCGCCCGCTCGACCGGGAGCCGCGCGGTGGCTCCGCCCATCGCGCGATCGTCGACCGCGGTTGCTTCCCGGAATCCGCACCCCGCCGCCCGGCCTCCCGGGTCCTGCTTGATCCTCGTGCCCCTCCGGCTACCTTGACGATCACTCCGACCGCGGTCCCGGATGGGCCCGGTCGGCCAGAGTCACCGGTCTCGACCGCCCCCCCGGGGAGTCACCGCCAGAGGCGCGCGCTCCCGCCCCTTCGCGAAAGAGGAATCCATGGTCTTCCGCGCGACCGATCCGAACCCGACCCGCCGGCCCATCGCCGGCTGGGTGCTCGTCGCCCTCGCCGTGCTCCTGCCGGCGCTCCCCGTCGTCGCCGCCTCCGCCGAGCCCTCCGATGCCGATGAGCCGCACGCCATTCGGATCGTCCGACCGAAGGGGCTGTACGCGGATCACCCCACCGCGGGGGGCTTCGACCCGATGAGCCTGCTCCTCGGAGGCGGAGGACCGACCCGGAGCTTCCCGGCGCTCTGCGAGCGACTCCTCGAGTTCGCCGCGGACCCGGAGATCGACTCCATCCTCTTCGACCTGTCCGCACCGTTCTCGATGAACCTCCCCCAGCTCTCCGAGCTTCGGAGGGTGCTCCAGCGGGTCTCCGCCGCGGGCAAGGGGACGATGGCGTGGATCGAGAACGGCGCCCTCCCCCACCTCGCCATCGGCAGCTCCTGCGACCGGATCCTGATGGCGGACTTCGGCACCCTCGATGTCCCCTCCCTCGGCATGTCCGCGATGCACTTCAAGGACGCCATGGACCTCCTCGGGGTCGAGGCGAGCGTGGCCCGCGTCGGGGACTTCAAGGGGGCGGTCGAGCCCTACACCCGCAGCGAGATCAGCGACCACCTCCGGGAGCACTACCGGGCGATGCTGAGCTCGATGAACGACTCGGTCGTGCTCTGGATGGTCGAGGGCCGGGGGATGACGACGAGCGAGGTCCGGAGCATCCAGGCGGACCGCATGTTCACCGCGACGGCCGCGCTCGAGCGCGGCCTCGTCGACACCCTCGTCCCCTACGGGAGCATGGAGGAGATGGTCGAGAGCGAGTTCGCGGAGGGGGTCGAGTGGCGCAAGCCGGGCCGGAAGGTCCAGCCGCCGCCGAACTTCTTCGAGGTCTTCTCGAGCCTCTTCGGCGTCACTCCGAAGCTGCCGGTCAGCGAGCCCTCGATTGCCGTCCTCCACCTGGACGGACAGATCATGGATGGGGAGACGGCGGTGCCGGGATCGATGATCTCCGGGCCGACGGTGAAGGCGATCGAGCGGTTGGCCCAGGACGAGAACATCCGCGGCGTCGTCGTCCGGATCAACTCCCCGGGTGGCTCGGCCACCGCGAGCGAGGCGATCCGTCAGGCGCTCATCGACCTCAAGGCGGTGAAGCCGGTCGTGATCTCCATGGGGACCACCGCCGCCAGCGGCGGCTACTGGATCTCCTGCCTCGGTCAGCCGATCTATGCGGAGGCCGGGACGATCACCGGGTCCATCGGGGTCTTCGCCATGAAGCTGAGCTTCGGACCGCTGATGTCGCGGTACGGCCTGCGGGTCACGCCGATCAACCTCGACGACACCGCCGGAGCGATGGAGATCTCCCGAGGCTGGTCCCCGCGGGAGACGGAGCGGATCGAGCTGCTCATCGGAGAGGTCTACGACCGTTTCCTCGCCGTGGTCGGGGAGTCCCGCGGGATGTCGGTGGAGGAAGTGGGGCCGATCGCCGGCGGCCGGGTCTGGTCCGGCCACCAGGCCCTCGACCTCGGCCTCGTCGACGCGATCGGCGGGACCGAGTCCGCCGTGGCGCATGTCGCCCGTCTCGCCGGGCTCCCGGCGGACGCGCCGGTGATCCATCGCCCGGACGAGTCGAACCCCCTCGCCGGGTTCGACCTCTTCGGGACCGGCGGAGAGGAGGAGATTCGGATGCTCCGCGGCATCGACACCGCGCCTCTGCTGCTCCTCCGCGAGCTCGGCTTCGACCTGATCGGACATCTCCGTCAGGCGCTGGACATCTCCTCCCACGGCTCTCCGAAGGTGATGATGCTCGCGCCCACCCAGATCGTCGTCCACTGATCGACGGATCCCTCGACGAGGGACGGCCGGCGCGAGCCCGGACTCCGGCTGCGGGCCCGCATTCCCCCGAGGGGTGCGGGCCCGCGCTCCATCTCCCTCAGCGCGAGCCGCCCTCCTCGGGGAGAGGGTCGCGGCTCCCGGGGTTCCCGAGGGGGAAGCTGGCGATCTCCCGGTGCCGGGCGCCGTCCGGGGCGAGGACGCTGCGGATGAGGGAGACGGACCCCACCCGGAACTCGAGAGCCTCCGGATCCTCGAGGCGCCTGTCCACCCGAAGCCCCGCCGCCGGAGAGCGGAATCGGAGGAGGGTGAAGTGGGGGAGGAACGGTCGGGTCTCCTCCCTCCCTCGGCGGGGCAGCCTTCGGGCGAGCCTCCGGTGCAGCTCCTCGAGCGCTCGCGACGCGGGTGCGATCGCGGCGAGCAGCCGGGCCGACCCCCGATGGGGAAGGGTCACCAACCGACCCGGTGCGATCGAGAGCGGCCCGACGGCGCGGGCCGCGCGCTCCACCGAGGTCTCGATCGCATCGAGGTCGCGGGGGTCGGTGTCTCCGATGAACCTCAGGGTCAGGTGGATCTGGTCTCTCGGGACGAGGCGATGGGGAGGCAGCGACGCCGAGCTCATCGCGAGGTCGCACCCCTCGGCGCCCTTCGGAGCGTCGAGCGGGTGGACCGCGGCGCGGAGCGCATCCGCCACCGGGACCGGCGGGTGGATCGCGACGAAGAGCCGCAACCCGGCACGACCGGGCCCTCGAGGCCGCGCGCGACGCGGCGCCCAGCCGGGCCGACTCCCCTCCTCGCCCGCCGCCTCCCCGTCTCCCCGGTGACATCGCGCCATACCGATTCCTCCGCCTTCACTCCTCCGACATCACTGTGGCGCGGCCCGACTCCGGGGGGAAGGGGATCCGCGGCTCAGGCGGCGTGTCGCACGCCGAGAGGTCCGTCGAGGAGCAGGTCACGGAGGATCCTCCGACCTCGGGCGATTCGGGAGCGGATCGTGCCGATGGGGACGCCGATGAGCTCGGCGATCTCCCGGTAGGGCATCTCCTCCAGGTCATGGAGGAGAATCGGACGAAGGAAATCCTCCGGGACCTCGGCCAGGGCGGCGTTGAGCTCATCGGAGAGGAGCTCGGGGTCATGGGGCTCACCCCGGAGTCGGCGCACCAGCTCGGCGCGGACCTCGAGATCCACCTCCTCGAAGACGGGACGGATGAGGGAGAGCTCCTCGGGCCGGAGTCGGCGGCTCCTCTGACGGCAGATGTCGTAGAAGCGGTTCCGGCAGATCCGGAAGAGCCACGCCCGGCAGTCCGACCCGGGTGTGAAGGTGGCGAAGCTCCGCCATGCCCTGAGATAGGTGTCCTGAACGAGATCCTCGGCGAGGTGGCGATCCCCCGAGAGGCGGATCGCGAAGCCGAGAACGGAGGAGCGGAGGGGGAGGACGACCAGGTCGAACTCCCCCGGACGGGCGGGGAGCGGGGCGGGCTGGGGGCGGGACATCGACGGCGGCATGGAAGCCTCCTCTCTCGATCCTCCCGATGCGAGCGGTCATCGGTCGAGAGCAGGGAGCACGCCCCATGCCGGAACCGACCCCTCCGGAGGGGCCCGGAGTGAGGGGGAAGAGTCAACTGAGCCATACATCGAGGCCTAGTTGTAAAGCGCGGCTGACAAAGCGCGACGAGATCCGGCTACCGCGGGCCGGTAGATCCGGTATCCTCGCGCGCTCACCCCGCCGGGATCGACCTCTAGATCCCCCATCGACTTCGACCGAAGGGTGACCTGCCACCTCGATGCTGAGAAGAAACCGCTCCTTCCGATGGCTCACACTCTCTCAGGGCCTCGGCGCCTTCAATGACAACGCCTACAAGCAGTTCATCCTGCTGCTGCTCGTCGTGCCCGGATTGGGTCTCCAGGTCCCGGGTGGCTTCGATCCCCAGGCGACCGGCATGGCGGTCTTCTCCATCTCCTTCGTGCTCCTCGCTCTCCTCGGCGGCTCGCTGGCGGATCGGTACTCGAAGCGCCGCGTGATCGTCGTCATGAACATGATCGAGATCCTGGTGATGGTCTGCGGCCTGCTCGCCTTCACCGCCGCCGTCTTCGCCAATATCGGCCTCGCCCTGAATCTCTCGCTCCTCGTCCTCCTGCTGATGGGGGCGCAGAGCGCGATCTTCGGTCCGTCGAAGTACGGCGCCATTCCCGAGATCGTGGACGAGTCGCAGCTGAGCCGCGCCAACGGGATCATCTCGATGACGACCAATCTCGGGATCGTGGCCGGCACCGTGGTCGCCGGCTCGCTGGTGCACTTCGTGATCGGTTCGGACGGCAGCACGAAGCTGCCGCTGCACTACGCGGGCTTCTTCTTCGTGGCGGTCGCGATCATCGGCTTCGCCGGCTCCCTGCGCATCCAGCCGCTCCCTCCTGCGGACCCGGGGCGCAGAATCGCCTGGGGCGTGCACAAGGTCCCGCTCCACGCAGTCCGGGAGTTCCGGTGGCTCGCGGGGGATCGACCTCTCCTGCTCGCGGTGATCGGCAACAGCTGGTACTTCTTCGTCGCCGCCCTCGCGGCGCAGGCGCTGAACCAGTACGGCGCGACCGTCCTCGGGCGCCTCGCCGGGGGCAGCGACCTCTTCCTCGGGATCGCGCTCGGGATCGCGGCAGGGAGCCTCCTCGCCAGCCGACTCTCCCGCGAGCAGATCGAGCTGGGGCTCGTCCCGATCGGCTCGGTGATCCTCGCCGCCGGTATCGGCGCCCTCGCGTTCCTCCCCGACGACCTCGGCTGGTCCCACGGGATCGCCGGGCTGCCCCAGGACATCCCCCTGCTCTTCCCCACGGCCAGCCTCCTCGTCCTCATCGCGGGGATCGGGGCCGGGATCTACGTGGTGCCCCTCCTCGCCTTCATCCAGGCCCGCCCCTCCCGGGAGGAGAAGGGACGGGTGACGGGGATCCACGAGCTCGCGAACTTCATCTTCATCTTCCTCGCCGCGATCGTCTACGGCGCGCTCGCTCCGCTCCTGACCGAGCGGGAGATGATGCTGGCGATCGCGGGGTTCACCCTGATCGGCACCGCCGCGATCTTCTTCGCCATCCCCCATCTCGCGGTGAGGATGACCCTCTGGGGGCTGCTCCACACGATCTACCGCGTGAGGGTCCTGAACCCCGAGCGGATCCCCCGCAAGGGCGGAGCGCTGGTCGTGGCGAATCACCTCAGCTACGCGGATCCGTTCCTCGTCGGGGCCGCGATGCCGAGATACGTGCGGTTCCTCATCCACCGCGACCTCATCAAGGTCCGCCTCGTGGGCTTCTTCGCCCGTCTCATGCGGACGATCCCCGTGGCGAGCACCGACTCCCCGCGGGAGATCCTGCGGAGCCTGGATGAAGCGGGGAAGGCGGTCGCGGAGGGGGACCTCACCTGCATCTTCGCGGAGGGGGGGATCTCCCGGACCGGGAACCTGCTCCCCTTCTCCCGAGGTCTCGAGCGGATCGCGGCGCGAGCGGATGTGCCGATCATCCCGATCTTCCTCGGGCGCGTCTGGGGCAGCATCTTCAGCTTCAAGGGCGGTCGCTTCTTCTTCAAGCGCCCGCTCAAGCTCCCCTACCCCGTGACGGTCGCGGTCGGGGAGCCGCTGCCTCCCGGCTCGACGGCGGGGCAGGTGCGCCGGGCGGTGCAGGAGCTCTCCGTGGAGGTGATGGAGTCTCGGAAGCGGACCGGGCACACCCTCGCCACCGAGTTCTTCGACATGGCGAAGCGGCGATCCCGGCACACCGCGATCATCGAGCACGATCGCCCTCCCCTCTCCTTCCGGAAGGTCCTCATCGGCTCGCTGCTCCTGCGTCGCCTGCTGCGCGAGCGGCTCCGGGGCCAGGAGAGCGTCGGAGTCCTGCTCCCGGCCAGCTCCGGGGGAGCCCTCGCGAACGTGGCCCTCGCCGTCCTCGGGAAGACCTCAGTGAACCTGAACTTCACCGCGGGCTCCGGCTCCCTTCGCTCGGCGGTGGAGCAGACCGGGATCCGCACGGTCATCTCCGCCGCGCAGTTCCTGAGGAAGATCGACCTCGATCCCGGGGACCTCGGCGAGGGAGTGGAGGTCATCGACCTCGCGCGACTGATGAAGGATGCCTCCGGCCTCGATCGGGCGGCCGCGGTCCTGACCTCGCTCCTCCCCCGGCGTCGCCTCTCGCGGCTCGCCGATGTCCCTCAGGACCCGGACGCGATCGCGACGGTCGTCTTCTCCAGCGGCTCCACCGGCTCGCCGAAGGGGGTGATGCTCAGCCATCACAACCTCCTCTCGAACGTGCGGAGCATCTCCGAGGTGTTCGATCCCCGGCGGGACGACCGGATCGTGGGGACTCTCCCCTTCTTCCACTCCTTCGGATACACGATCACCATCTGGTTCCCGCTCCTGAACGGCATCACCGTCGCCTACCACCCGAACCCCACCGATGTGAAGGTGGTGGCGGAGCTGCTCCGGGAGCAGCGGGGGACGATGTTCCTCTCGACCCCCACCTTCTACCGGACCTACCTGCGTCGCTTCTCGAAGGAGGACTTCACCACGGTCCGCCTCGCCGTGTGCGGTGCGGAGAAGCTCAAGCGCAGCCTCGCGGAGGAGTGGGAGGCGAAGTTCGGGCAGCCCCTCTACGAGGGCTACGGCTGCACCGAGCTCGCCCCGGTGGTGTCCGTGAACCTCCCGGACATCCTGCGCCCCGGAGGGCGACAGCGCGGGGGCAAGTCCGGCACGATCGGGCATCCGGTGCCGGGGGTCGTCCCGCGCATCGTGGACCCCGAGTCCTTCGAGGAGCTGCCGAACGGCGAAGAGGGTCTCCTCCTCGTGAAGGGGTCGAACGTCATGGTCGGCTACCTCGGTCGCCCGGAGGAGACCGCCGAGGTCATCCGGGACGGCTGGTACGTCACCGGGGACATCGCGCGACTCGACGACGATGGGTTCCTCACGATCACCGACCGGCTCTCGCGCTTCTCGAAGCTCGGCGGCGAGATGGTCCCCCATGTCCTCGTGGAGGAGCGCCTGCAGGAGGTGGTCGACCGGATCGCGGAGGAGCGCGCGCTCGACCCGATCCCCCAGCTGGCGGTGACCTCGATACCCGACGCCACCAAGGGGGAGCGGCTCGCCGTGGTCCACAGCCCCCTGCCCGTCACCGCGGAGGAGCTCCTCGATGGCGTGTCGGGCTCCGATCTCCCGCGGCTCTGGATCCCCCGGAGGGACGCCTTCGTGGAGGTGGAGGAGGTGCCGCGGCTGGGGAGCGGCAAGCTCGACCTCAAGGGCGTGAAGCAGATCGCGCTCGACCGGCTCGGTGGAGCGGCCGAGTGAGACGCCCCGCCACCGACGGAGCGCAGCGAAGGAGAAGCGCGTGACCGGGCACGACGACCGATCGGACGACCGCGAAGACTGGGGACTCCGAGCCTTCCAGCGGACCATCGATGAGACCTACGGCGAGCGGGACCGCGCCCGCGGGGTGCCCGGAGCCTTCCTCTGGTTCTCGGAGGAGGTCGGGGAGCTCGCCCGCTGCCTCAGCCGCCCCGAACCCGGCTCCCCCGAGGAGGCGCGGGAGTTCGCGGATGTCCTCGCCTGGCTCTCGACCCTCGCGTCGATGCGGGGCATCGACCTCGCCGCGGCGGCGCGAGAGAAGTACGCCACCGGCTGCCCCCGCTGCCACGCGACCCCCTGCTCCTGCACGCACCGGGCGGAGAAGACCGACTGAGCCGACCCGCTCCCCGCCGACCGTGAGTTTTCCGAAGGACGGGCACGCGGGGCGCCGCCTCGGCTATGATCTCGGCCATGTTCAACAGGGGCAGCTCCCGGACCCTCTCCCGGTACCTCCTCCGGGAGCTGGTGACGATCTTCGGCCTGAGCCTCGTGGCGCTCTCGCTCCTCTTCCTCCTGATCCTCGGGATCCAGGCGGTCCAGGGGGGCTACTCGCTGCGCATCATTCTCCCCTGGATGGTCGAGTCCCTCGGCTACTCCTGCTACTTCACGGTCCCCCTCTCTCTGATGGTCGCCTCCACCCTCGGATACGGACGGTTCGTGGCGGACCGCGAGTACACCGCCGCGGTGGCGAGCGGGATCTCTCCCCTCTCGATCGCCCGGCCGATGCTCCTGCTCGCCGCGGCGCTCTGCGTGGTCGGGCTGGCCACGCAGGGGACCGTGCTCCCCCACGCCCACTACAAGCAGCGCAACATCACCCGCTACCTCGTGAAGCAGCTCGAGCACCTCGGCGACTCCCGCAAGGGGAAGCTGCAGATCGACAAGGAGGGGGGCGTCGTCCACTGGGACGAGATCGAGGAGGGCCGGTACCTCAAGGGGGTCTCGATCGAGAAGCGGATTCCCCTCGAGAACTTCACCTCCCAGGTGCTCCTCGCCTCGAGCGGGCCCATCGAGGTCCCCGATGCCGAGCCGGATCTCCCCACTCCTCCCACCAAGATCCGGGCGAAGCGCGCCACACTGGAGGTGCAGGACGAGGAGGAGGTGATCCTCTTCACCCTCTCGCAGGTCCAGATCTCGCTGCCGGAGCCCCAGCGCGGCTACCTCTTCCCGAAGGCGGGGATCACGAAGTACGACCGGCTGATCGACCTTCATGAGATCGAGCTGAAGTTCCCGATCAACGAGAAGGCGAAGCGCGAGGGAGACTGGACGAACTCGGAGCTGAACCGGAAATCGGTCGAGTACCGCCAGCTGGCGGAGGAGGCCCGCGAGACGGTGACGAGCCTCGCCGCCCATCGCCCCCCCGCCGACCCGGATCGGGAGCTCTCCTCCGAGGAGCGGGCGTACGAGGAGGCGGCGGCGAGCGTGCGCTACTACGAGCGCCGGATCGGCAAGGCGAAGGGGGAGATCTGGGAGAGGCGCGCTCTCGCCCTCTCGATCTTCACGTTCGGGTTCCTCGGGTTCCCGATCTCGGTCGCGTTCCGGCATCGCCACAAGATGGTCCCGTTCTTCATCGGCGTGCTGCTGGTGATCGCGGTCTTCTTCCCGCTCCTCCTCCTCGGGGAGTCCCTCGTGAAGGATCAGGGGGTCCCCGCCCCCTTCGCCCTGATGATGGGAAACATCGTCCTCCTCCTTTTCGGGCTCCTGCTGACGGGAAGGGTGGCGCGCCGATGATCTCGGAGCGGCTCGGGATCCTGCGGGAGGCGCTGCCGCTGCGCACGGCGGACCGATACCTCCTGCGGCAGGGCGCCATCGCGTGGTCGATCTGCGCCCTCGCCATCCTCGGTCTCTTCGTGATGATCGACGGGCTCTCCCGCCTGGAGCGCTTCCTCAACCAGGAAGAGTCGATCTTCGTCGTCCTCGTGCGCTACTTCACCGCGACGATCCCGGTCTACTTCGTGAACTACTTCGGACCGATCCTGACCCTGCTCGCCACCATGTTCGCGATCACCCAGCTGAACAAGGGGAACGAGCTGATCCCGCTCCGCCTCGCGGGGCTCTCCACCGCCCGGATCCTCGCTCCGTTCTTCCTCATCGCCGCGATCTCCACGGTCGGCATGATCCTGCTCCAGGAGGGGGTGATCCCCAACCTCAAGGACCTGATCCGGACCGCGACGGCCTACGGGAGCACCAAGGACACGATCCGACCGGACGACCTGACCGACAACCGGAACCAGCTCGTGTCCGTCGACGAGTACCTCCCCTCGGAGCAGCGCGGGGTCTACGTCACGATCGAGAGCTATCACCGCGAGGAGCGGAACTCGAACAAGATCAAGAGTCGGATCAAGGCCCACGAGATCCACTGGAAGGTCCCGGACGATGGGGGCGAGCCCTACTGGCTGCTCCTCGATGGCTACATCCAGCGCTGGGACGAGAACAGCCGACGGATCCCCACCCTGGGCGCCAGCAAGGAGGAGCGGTACTCCGAGCACTTCGACCGATACAAGCTCAAGACCGACATCCAGCCGGTCGACCTCGAGTCGACCGACGCGGAGATCCAGTTCCTCTCCTTCCGGGAGCTCCTCGACCAGTCGAAGCGCCGGGACCTGAGGCACCTGGAGGTGAAGCTGCACATGCGCTTCGCCTTCCCGCTCTCGAACTTCATCCTCGTGCTGCTGGGGGTCCCCTTCGTCCTGCGCGGGGAGAACCGCTCGATCGTCATCGGCATCGCCCTCGCCATCGGGATCTCCGCCGTCTACCTGATCGCGACGATGTACTCGGCGGAGCTGGGGAACCGGGAGGTCCTCCCGCCGTTCTTCGCGGCCTGGCTCCCCGTCCTCTTCTTCGGGGCCCTCGGGCTGACGATGTTCGACAGCGTCGACAGCACCGAGTGAGGCGGAGCCCCCCGCGGGAAGCAGCGCGGCCGCGACCGGTGCCTCGCACCGATCGCGGCCGCGCTCTCTCCTCGGAGCCTCGACGAGGTCAGGCGTCGAGCGCCTGACCCAGATCCTCGATCAGGTCCTCGGCATCCTCGATGCCGACGCTGAGCCGGATGAGCGCATCGCTCAGCCCGGCCTTCAGCCGCTCCTCCCGGGGGATCGCCCCGTGGGTCATAGACACCGGATGCTCGATGAGACTCTCCACCCCGCCGAGGGACTCGGCCAGGGAGAAGATCCGCGTGCGCGAGACGAGATCCCTCGCGTCCTGCTCCTCCTCGCCGACGAGGACGAAGCTCACCATGCCGCCGAAGCCGGACATCTGTCTCGCGGCGATCTCGTGGCCCGGATGGGACTCGAGCCCCGGGTAGTGAACGCGGGCCACGCGGGGGTGCTCCTGCAGGAAGCCGACGACCCGCCGCGCGTTCTCCTCGTGGCGATCCATGCGCACGGCGAGGGTCTTCGTCCCCCGGAGGACGAGGAAGCAGTCCATCGGGCCGGGGACCCCTCCCGCGGCGTTCTGGACGTAGGCGAGGCGCTCCGCCCACTCGGAGTCGCTGGTGATGAGGGCCCCGCCGACCACGTCCGAGTGCCCGCCGAGGTACTTGGTCATCGAGTGCACGACCAGGTCGGCCCCGAGGGCGAGCGGCTGCTGCAGGTACGGCGTGGCGAAGGTGTTGTCGACGACGACCTTCACATCCCGGCCTCGGACCGCCTCCACGATCGCGGAGATGTCCGCCACGTTCAGGAGGGGGTTCGTGGGGGTCTCGATCCAGATGAGGCGGGTGCTCTCATCCATCGCCGCGGTGATGTTCGCGGGGTCGGAGGCATCGACGAAGGTCGAGCGGATGCCGAACGGCTCGTAGACGTTCCGGAAGATGCGGAAGGTCCCCCCGTAGAGGTCGTTGCAGGCGACGATGTGATCACCGGAGCGCATCGTCTTCAGGATCGCGTCGGTCGCGGCGAGCCCGCTGCCGAAGCAGAGCCCGTGGCGCCCGCCCTCCAGCGCAGCGAGGTTCTCCTCGAGCGCGGTGCGGGTCGGGTTCCCCGTCCGGGAGTACTCGTACCCCTGATGGTCCCCCGGCGCCGCCTGCACGTAGGTGCTCGTGAAGTAGACCGGGGTCATGATCGCGCCGGTGCTGGGGTCCGGGGCCTGCCCCGCGTGGATCGCGCGGGTGGAGAAGCCTCGGAGCTCTCGATCTTCGGAGGCCATTCAGCTCCTCGCCTTCCCGCGCACCGAGTGGATGAGGTCGTACTTGGTGATGATGCGACGGTGGTCTCCATGTCCGATCAGGACCGCCGCGCTCGGGCCGTCGAGGCAGGCGAGGATCTCATCCGCGGTGGCGCTCTCCGGAAGCTCCGGGAACGGCTCCCTCATGATCTCCTCGACCTTGCGATCGGTGGCGCTGTCCCCCTTGAGGAGGGCCTCGATCACCTCGCGCTCCCGGACGCTCCCGACCATGCGGTCCCCGTCCAGCACGGGGAGCTGCGAGATGTCGTTCTCCCGCATCACGGCGACCGCCTCGGCGATCGTCGCCCCCGGTCCGACCTGGAGGAGCCCCCGCCGGGAGGAGCCCTCCGCGAGGATCTCCCCCGCCGTCATCGACATCGGGGAGTCGATGAGCTGGTGGCGACGGAGCCAGTCGTCGTCGTAGACCTTGGAGAGATAGCGCTCCCCGGTGTCGGGGATGAGGACCACCATGACATCGTCGGGGCCCAGCCGCTTCGCGACCTCCGCCGCGGCTCCGACCGCGTTCCCGGCGGAGCTGCCCGAGAGCATCCCCTCCTCGCGGGCGAGCCGCCGCGCCCAGGCGAAGGACTCCCGGTCACCGATCTGGATCACCTCGTCAATGACGGAGAAGTCGATCGTCGTCGGCAGGAAGTCCTCGCCGATCCCCTCCACGAGGTAGGTGTGAGCCTCGGTCAGCTCGCCGGTCCGCGCGTACTCCGCGTAGAGGGAGCCCACCGGGTCGGAGCCGATGACCCGGACCTCGGGGTTGTGCCCCTTGAGGACCTTGCCGATCCCGGAGATGGTGCCCCCCGTGCCCATCCCGGCCACGAAGTGGGTGATCCGCCCCGCGGTGTCCTCCCAGATCTCGGGACCGGTCGAGTGGACATGGGCGTCGGGGTTCCAGGGGTTGTGGTACTGGTTCGGGTAGTAGGAGTTCTCGATCTCCGCGTGCAACTTCCGGGCGACCGAGTAATAACTCCTCGGGTCGTCCGGCTCGACGGCGGTCGGACAGAGGCGGACCTCGGCTCCGATCGCCTTGAGCAGTCGGCTCTTCTCCGGGGCGACCTTGTCGGGCATGGTGAAGATCGCGCGGTAGCCGCGGACCGCGGCCACGAGCGCCAGCCCGAAGCCGGTGTTTCCGGAGGTGCACTCGATGATCGTCCCGCCGGGCTTGAGGTGGCCCTCGCGCTCGGCAGCGTTGATCATGTTGACGCCGATCCGGTCCTTGACGCTCCCGCCGGGGTTGAAGGCCTCGACCTTCGCGAGGCAGAGGCCCTTGGAGTCGCCGAAGATCCGGTTCAACCGGACCAGCGGCGTGTGACCGATGGTGTCGAGGATGTTCTCGTAGTACTTCATGTCTGGACCTTTCGCCGCCGCCCGCGGGACCAGCCCCGGCGGTCGGACCGGGGATTCTAATCTCCGGAGCGGTCCGTTGCGCCGGAAAGCGACAGTTCCGGGCGTGACGCCCCCCCGGGGCGGCGCCCGACGAGGGAGGCCCGATGGGAGACGCACCCCGGATCATCGTCGAGAAGGACCCGGAAGCCCTCCTCCTCGCCGTCCGCGCGGAGCTGGAGCGGGGCCTCGTCCCCGGGGAGAGGATCTGCCTCCCGACCGGAAGGACTCCGGAGCCGCTCTATTCCCGCATCGTCGCCGATCCCGACGCTCGCGGTCTCTGGTGCCACCTCCAGTTCCAGCAGCTGGACGAGTACATCGATCCACCCGACGGCGTGGAGACCTTCGCCGCGACGCTGGCGCGCCAGCTCTTCGACCCTCTCGGGATCCCCCAGGGGGCTCGGGGGGCGATCATCTCCCCGGAACATCCCGGGGAGGGTGCCCGGCTCGATGCGATCCACCGGAGCGCCCCCCTCGCCGCCTGCCTCCTCGGGCTGGGAGGGAACGGGCACATCGCGTTCAACGAGCCCGGGGACACCACTCCGGGGTATCACCGGGTCCGACTGGCGGAGGAGACGACGATCGACAACTTCGGAGCGGCGCGGGAGCAGAAGGCGCTCACGATCGGCGTCGATCAGATCCTCTCGGCCCGCCGGGTCCTCCTCTGGGTCCCTCAGCCCGGCAAGCAGGACCTCCTCGATCGGGTCCTCGAGGGGACGATCGATCCGGCGCTCCCCGCCACCGCCCTCCGCCGCCACCCCGACCTCACGGTCTTCCGGACACCGCCGGCCGAGTCCCGCTGAGCTCCCGGCTCCCGACGCGGGACGCCGCGGGTCCACTGCGGGCTTGCCCCGCCGGGTCGAGGCTCGGTACCGTGCAGGGGTCCCCGGAACGGAAGGTCCCCGTCATGCGCGCTCCAGCCCCGCCGTCGCGTCTCGCGAAGGTCGTTCTCTGGTCCCTCCTGCTCATCCCTCCCCTCTCGGGGCAGGCTCCCTCGCCCCCCGTCGAACCCGACACGCTCCCGCTGCACTCCCTCGCGGGGGAGGGGGCCCACGGCATCCTCGAGTTCAGCATCTCCGAGGAGGGGAAGGGCCCGATCCCCGGACGCCTGACCTTCTGCGGAGACCACGCCCCGGGGGCGGACCTGTTCCCGAACATCGCGGCCGCGCCGCTGGAGCTGGCGGTCCGCAAGGACATCGTCTACTCGCTCTCCGGGCGCGGGCGGATCACCGTCCCGGTCGGGACCTACACCGTGCACGCCTCCCACGGCCTGGAGTACTCGATCGACACCCATGTGGTCGAGATCACGGACGGAGGGACCGCCCGCCTGGACGCGACCCTCGTCCACGAGATCGACTCCACCGGGTGGATCAGCGCGGACTTCCACCTCCACACGCTGACCTACTCGGGACACGGTGACTCGAATCTCGAGGAGCGGATCATCAGCATCGTGGGCGAGGGACTCGAGGTGGCGGTCTCCACCGACCACAACCACCACACCGACTACTCCCCCACGATCTCCCGGCTGGGGGTCTCCCCGCGCCTCTTCTCGGTGGTGGGGAACGAGGTCTCCACGCCGATCGGCCACTTCAACGTCTTTCCCGCCGCCCCGGGGGGTCCCCTCCTGCCGAGTCGGGCCGTTCACGCCCCCACGCTCTTCAGCGCGTTCCGCGCCCATGACTCGAAGACCGGAGCGCGAAGCGTCATCCAGGTGAACCACCCCCGCTGGCTGGGCATCGACTACTTCGCGAAGACCGGGCTGGACCCCGTCAGCGGACTCTCGGAGAGCCCCAACTACAGCCGGAAGTTCGACTCGATCGAGGTCCTGAACGAGAACGCCTGCTGGGGCTACTACGAGACCGGCGTCGACCCGGTCTTCACCGGGAGCTCCCGTCACTCCGTCCTCGAGGACTGGTTCTCCCTGCTCGACCTGGGTCAGACCCCCGCCGCGGTCGGCAACTCGGACAGCCACGCCGTCCGAGCCTGCATCGCCGGCGTCCCGAGAAACTTCTGCCTGACCCCGAGCGAGGATCCGGGGGAGTTCGACCCGCGCTGGCTCGTCGATGCGGTCCGTGGGAAGCGGATGTTCACGACCACCGGACCTTTCGTGGAATTCACGATCAACGGGGCTCCGGTCGGGAGCCGCGTCACCGCCGGGGACCCGGGTCTCCCCCCGGGCGCGGTCGAGCTCGGTCTGGCCGTCTCCGCCGCGTCGTGGATCGATGTCGACCGCGTGATCGTGGTGGTGAACGGCGACCGGGCCCTGACGATCCCCGTGCCCGAGGCGCGCACCGTGGAGCGGCTGCGAGTCGAGCGGACCCTCTCCCTCCCC
>JAFMMO010000236.1 GCA_017859655.1 Pseudomonadota bacterium
CACAGCCACGACCACAGCCACGACCACAGCCACGACCACAGCCACGACCACAGCCACGACCACAGTCACGACCACAGTCACGACCACAGCCACGACCACAGCCACGTGGCGCCCGCGGACGCTGCCCGCGCACTTCCCTCATCCGAGGAGGTGGGCGGCGTGAGGTTCCGTGACCTCGTCACTCTGGGGCTCTCCGGGGGGATCGTCCCCTGCCCGGCGGGGTTCACGATCATGCTCGTCGCGGCGCACTACCAGAAGCTCACGCTCGGGCTGATCTACCTGACCTTCTTCAGCCTCGGGCTCGGCGCGCTCCTCTGCGCGATCGGGGTGGTGCTCGTCCTCGGCAAGGAGCGCCTGCTCGATCGACTCGGGTCGCGCAGCGAGACGCTGCTGCGCTGGCTCCCGGTGGCGAGCGCGCTCCTCGTCGCCTGCATCGGCCTCTACTTCATGTACGACTCGTACGCGATGGGGAAGGCTGAGATCGGTCAGATGCTCCGAGCCCTGGCCGGGGTGCTCGAGGGGTGAGCGGGGTCTCTCCTCAGGCGCCGCGCAGGGCGGCGAAGATCGCCCGCCCCTTCGCCTCGAGCTCCGCGAGCTCACGAGCCGCCACGGAGTCCCAGGTGACCGCCCCCCCCACCGAGAAGAGGGTGCGCCCCCCGGCGTGAAGAGTGGTGCGGATGGCGATGGCGAGGTCGAGGTCGCCATCCGGAGCGATCCAGCCGAGCGCTCCCGTGTAGGCCTTCCGCGGCCAGGGCTCGAGGCGGGCGATCGTCTCGAGCGCCGCGAGCTTCGGCGCTCCGCTGATCGACCCGCCCGGGAAGGTCGCGCGCAGCAGGTCGAAGGGGCCGACCCCGCTGCGGAGCTCCCCGGCGACGGTGGCGACGGTGTGAATCACCGTCGCGTAGCTCTCCAGCGCCGCCTCCTCGACCACCTCCACGCTCCCCGTCCGCGCGACCTTGCCCAGGTCGTTCCGCTCGAGGTCGACGATCATCGCGAGCTCCGCCCGCTCCTTCTCATCGGCGAGCAGGGTCGCGCCGAGGCGCGCGTCCTCCTCCGGCGAGCGGCCGCGGGGGATCGTCCCCTTGATCGGACGCGTCTCGACCCGGCGCCCTTCGACTCGGAGGAACCGCTCCGGTGAGGCGCTCACCACCCCGACCGGATCCCACGGGAGGAGCGCCCCGTAGGGGACCGGCTGACGCTCCCGAAGCCGGCGATGGAGACACCACGGGTCGGGACCGCCCTCGATGAGGTGAGTCCGCGTGAGGTTCACCTCGTAGACATCCCCACGGAGGATCGCCGCGCGCACCTCCTCCACCCCCTTCAGGTACGCCTCGTCATCGAGGCTGACCTCCACCTCGATCGGCGGCGAGGGCGCGTCTCCCCTCCCCCCGCGGGGAGGCTCCTCCCACCACTCCCGGGAGCGCTCTCCGCTCCGTCCCCGACGAATGAGGAGCGACTCCCCGCTCGCGCGCTCCACGGCGACGAGCTCGTCATGGAGCTGCAGGTGCAGGTCGGGGATCGAGTCGAACCGTCGGGCGATCGCGGAGGGGAGCGCCCCGCGGCCGGGATAGGGGTCGATCCCCTCTCCCAGCTCGAAGCCGAGCACTCCGACCGCGCCCCCCAGGAAGGGGGGGAGATCGGTCGCGGTCACAACCGGGGCTTCGGACCACTCCCGATACCAGCTCTCGGCCGCGTCGAGAGGAGGACCAGAGACGGTGCGCCCGATCCCGCCCAAGGCGAGAGTCGATCGCCCGCCGCCCCCCTGCTGCCCCCGGCACTCCCCGAGCGGAAACGCGCCGAGAAAGTGCCACCGGCCCATCCCCGCCACATCGAGCCCGCTCTCGAGGCAGAAGGCACCCGGGACCCCCTCCAGGCGGTCGAGCCAGTCCTCCAGCGGTCGCCTCGGGAGAGGGGAGATCCTCGGCGGAGCCGAGAAGGGGCGATTCACGCCGCCTCCGGCGGGTCGTGCCGATCGGAGAGGTGTTCCGGAAAACGGATGGGGAGTCGCTGAGACGCGGCCGAAGAAGGGAACGGAACCCACCGGAGCCGCCACCGGTGACCTACCCGGACGAAAGGGTCGGAGATGCAACTGAGGGGAACCATCGCCCTGCTCTCACTCCTCGCCACGAGCGCCGCGCTCGTGGTCGTGGGGTGTCGGAACCTCCCGCGCGAGCAGCTCGCCCAGCTCCGCGCTCCCGACACGCCGACGACGGCGGTCGACCTCGTGGTCCCCCCCTTCCGGGGGCGGCTCTACAACGACCTCGTCCACGTGACCCCGGAGGCTCCGGGCGCCGCGTTCGACGTCGACTTCGAGCCGGTCACCGCCACCATCGTCTTCGCCTCCGACGGCTACACCGAGCGTCCGAAGCTCTTCACGCAGCCGGTTGCGGGGGGCTCACCGGTGCAGCGGACCTTCGGGATCGGGACCGACATCCAACCGAAGTGGTCCCCCGATGGGAAGTGGATCGCCTTCGCGAGCGACCGGGATGGGAACTTCGACCTCTACATCATCCCCTCCGACGGCTCGGGCGGCGCCTGGCAGGTGACAAGGGACTCCGCGGATGAGCTGCACCCCAGCTGGAGCCCGGACGGAGAGAGTCTCGCCTACTGCGCCCGCGACGAGCGGGGGATCTGGCACCTCTGGAAGGTGCACCTCGAGGGAGGCATCCGGACGCAGCTCGTCCCCGGCCTCTTCCCGGAGTGGTCCCCGGATGGATCGCGCCTCGCCTTCCAGTCCCCGAGCCTCCGCGGCCCGGGGCGCGACGAGCTCTGGATCATCGGAGTCGACGGCGAAGGCCTGACCCCCCTCCCCACCGCACCGGACGCCGGAGCGATCCAGCCGAGCTGGGACCCGTACGGCGACCGGATCGTCTTCTCGACGATCACCGAGCCGGTGAAGCGCCCCTGGGACCAGCCCCGCGCCGCGGACCTGTGGATCGTCGACCTGAACGGCGCTCCCCCGTTCCGCCTGACCGACGATCAGGCGCAGGACTACGCCCCGACCTGGGCCCTCGATGGGCGGATCTACTTCACGAGCGATCGTCGCGGTGGACATCGGATCCTGAGCCTCGAGCCGATCGGTCCGGTCTCCCCCTTCGGCGGCGACCCGCCGCTCTTCCCGGAGGAGACCCCGTGATGCGCCTCGGACGACCGACCCTCCTGCTCCTCCTGCTCCTGCCGTCCCTCGTCGGCTGCACCCTCCTCCCCTACGAGGCGGTGCCGCGGCCGCGGGTCGAGAACCCGCGACCCGACCTCGCCGAGATCGTGCTCGTCGGCTTCGACGGTCGCCCGGCGAACGAGGACCCGCTCCGGTGGCAGCGCAGCATTCAGGAGCAACTGCTCGACATTGACGGGATCGACCGGATCGAGGCGCCCCTCTCGGAGGAGAGCCCCCTGCTCGATCCCGCTCCGGGGCGCGCCTTCCTCGCCCTCACCGTCCTTCACTTCGACCCGTACTACCCGCCGGAGGCGATCGTCGAGATCTCCTACGACATCCCTGCGGCCCCGGAGCGGACCACCAACGCGATCCTCGACCTCGACCGCCTCGGTCGGGAGCAGGTCGTCACGGCGCCGGCCGCGGCGCGTCGACAGAGCTTCCAGCTCAGGGTCGACGCCGACGACTCCCGCCTCGGACACGACCTCGTCCGCTTCGCCCACGCCCAGCTCGACGGAGACCGCGGCTCCGCGCCGGTCGATCGCGTCCTGCGCGACTCCGATCGGTTCGTCGACTTCGTCTCCTGGCTCGCCGTCCGGGAGACCTTCGCGCGCCTCTCCACACCCGGGAAGGAAACCCGATGAACAGCGATGAGACCCTCTTCGGCCCCGGTCCTCACGGAGCGGAGGACGCGGATCTCTGGGGTCATGAGCCGGAGAACTCCCTCATGGTCGTCACCAAGCGCGAGGAGTACTGCTTCCTGTGGGACCGGGACTGCTTCCCCGAGCTCGCGGAGTCGCTCCTCGACTGCGGCGATCGCCTGGGAGAGCGCGCACCCTCCTGCACCCCGGCGATCGACGAGCCGGACCTCGGGCTCACGGCCGATCACTTCCGATCGGTCCTCCGCGAGCTGCTCTCGTCGATCCACCAGGAGCTGTAGCACCGGATGCTGTAGCCCTCGACTCGGTCACCCCCCAAGGGTGGTACCCGCCCCGAACCCGAGACGCGAACCTGTCGCGAGAACTGGACAGTCATGGAGCCCACGCTATCTTCCGAGCACGCGGAGTCCCACGCCCGACTCCCGAGCGAGCAGGCCCTCATGGATCGATTCCTCGCCCACCTCGAGGTGGAGCGGAACCTCAGCCCCGAGACCCTCCGCGCCTACCGCAGCGATCTCGAGCAGCTGTACGAGTTCTTCGAGGTCGCCTTCGATGCGCAGGGAGCGATCGGTGACGGCGCCGACGCGATCGTCGGCCTCGATGTCTACCAGGCCCGCCGCTACCTCGCCCACCTCCAGGCCTCCGGCTACTCGAAGAGCACCGTCGTTCGGAAGCTCGCATCGATCCGCGGCTTCTACCGGTTCCTCGAGCGCGAGGGGATGACCGAGAAGAGCCCGTTCCACGAGATCCGCACGCCGCGGGTCCGGAAGCCCCTCCCCCACTTCCTCACCGTCTCCGAGGTGGTCCGCCTCCTCGAGACCCCGGAGCGGGACGGGTTCCGCGGACGGCGGGATCGCTGCATCCTCGAGGTGCTCTACTCGACGGGGCTGCGGGTGAGCGAGCTCGTCGCGCTCGACTGGACCGACATCGACGCCGAGCAGGAGGTTCTGCGCGCCCGAGGCAAGGGACGCAAGGAGCGCCTCGTCCCCATCGGCAGCTTCGCGCTCGATGCCCTCCGCCGCTACCGGGGATCGATCCCCGCGGAGTGGACCGAGGAGCGGGATGATGCCGCGATCTTCCTGAACCGCTTCGGAAAGAGGATCAGCGACCGCTCGATCCGCAAGATCCTCGACAAGTACCTGAAGCAGTCCGGCCTCGATCACAAGACGAGCCCGCACACCCTGCGCCACAGCTTCGCGACGCACATGCTCGACGGGGGAGCGAACCTCCGCGAGGTGCAGGAGCTCCTCGGCCACAAGCATCTCGCGACGACGCAGATCTACACGCATCTGACTCATGACCGGCTGGCCCAGGCCTACCGAGGCGCGCACCCC
>JAFMMO010000237.1 GCA_017859655.1 Pseudomonadota bacterium
CTACGCCTTCGAGGCGAAGCACGCCGAGGGGGTCCTCGTCGGAGAGATCGCCGCGGCGCTGATGCCGCTCGAGGCGCTCGGGCCCGAGCAGGAGAAGCGCTTCGAGGCGGAGTACCGCCGTCGCGTCTCCCCCTCGTACCGCGCGGCGGAGATCGCCCTCGCCTCGGTGCGGGAGAGCGAGGGGCAGGTCCGGGATGCGATCGCCCGGACGATGGTGATGAAGGACCTCGAGACCCCGCGCGACACGTTTGTGCTGATGCGCGGGCAGTACGACCAGCCCGACAAGGAGCGGAAGGTGGAGGCGGCAGTCCCCGCCGTCCTGGGGCGCCTCCCCGAGGGCGCGCCGCGGAACCGCCTCGGGCTCGCCCAGTGGATGGTCGCCCCGGAGAACCCCCTCGTCGCGCGGGTGGCGGTGAATCGCTGCTGGCAGATGCTCTTCGGCACCGGCCTCGTCCGCACCGCCGAGGACCTCGGCCTCCAGGGAGAGTGGCCCTCCCACCCCGAGCTGCTCGACTGGCTCGCCGTCGAGTTCCGCGAGGGGGGGTGGGACTGGAAGGGGCTGATCCGAAGCCTCCTCACGAGCAGCACCTACCGTCAGCAGTCGCGGGTGCGCCCCGAGCTGGCGGACCTCGACCCTGACAATCGGCTCCTCGGTCACTTCCCCCGGCACCGACTCACGGCGGAGCAGATCCGCGACACCGCGCTCTACACCTCGGGGCTCCTCGTCGAGGAGTTCGGGGGGCCGTCGGTGAAGCCGTACCAGCCGCCGGGGCTCTGGCGCGAGGTGGCGATGCTCGCTTCGAACACCCGGATCTTCGAGCGGGGGGAGGGGGAGGCGCTCTGGCGGCGCAGCCTCTACACCTACTGGAAGCGGGCCGCGCCGCCGCCCTCGCTCCTGACCCTCGACGCCCCGACCCGCGAGGCGTGCGTCATCCGTCGGACGACGACGAACACCCCGCTGCAGGCGCTCGTGCTCTGGAACGACGAGCAGTTCGTCGAGGCGGCGCGGATCCTCGCCGAGCGCACCCTGCGCGACGGGGCGACCGATGCGGAGCGGATCACCACGCTGATGCGACGCTGCACCGGACGGGTCCCGGGGGAGGAGGAGCTCGCGCTGCTGGGCGCCGCCCTCGCGGAGTTCCGCGCCCGCTACGCCGCCGCCCCCGAGGATGCGACGGCGCTCCTCGCGGTGGGGGAGGCGCCGATGAGCCCCGACTTCGCCGCCGAGGAGCTCGCCGCGTGGACCCTGCTCGCGAGCGCGGTCCTCAACCTCCACGAGACGATCACGCAGGACTGAAGACGAGGGAGTCGAGCCCGATGGACCCCATCGAACGCCACTACATGGACCTGACCCGCCGTCGCTTCTTCGGTCGCTGCGCGACCGGGGCGGTCGGCGCTCTGGGCTTCTCCGCCCTCTCCGAGCTCCTCGCGGCGAGCCCGGCGAGCGCGGCCTCGTCCACCGGGGTGCACTACCGCCCGAAGGCGAAGCGCGTCATCTGCATGCACATGGAGGGGGCCCCGAGCCAGCTCGACCTGTGGGACTACAAGCCGCAGCTGCGGAAGCGCTTCGATCAGGACCTCCCCGACTCGGTCCGCGACGGGCAGCGCCTCACGGGGATGACGAGCGGCCAGTCGCGCTTCCCGGTCGCGCCCTCCCTCTTCCGCTTCAGCCGCTACGCGAACAACGAGGACGGCGTGTGGATCAGCGAGCTGATGCCGCACACCGGGGCGATCGCCAAGGACCTCTGCTTCATCCATTCGATGCACACCGAGGCGATCAACCACGAGCCGGGGATCACCTTCTTCCAGACCGGCACCCAGCAGCCGGGGCGCCCCGCCTTCGGGGCGTGGGCGAGCTACGGGCTGGGGAACGTGAACGCCAACCTGCCGGCGTTCGTGGTGCTCATCACCCAGGGGTTCGGGAACATGCAGGCGCTCTCCGCGCGCTTCTGGGGGAGCGGCTTCCTCCCGAGCGAGCACCAGGGGTGTCAGCTCCGCAGCTCGGGGGCGCCGGTCCTCTATCTGAACGACCCCCCCGGGGTGGAGCGCACCGACCGCCGTCGGATGCTCGACCTCATCGGCGCGATGAACGAGAAGGAGATGGCGCGCACCCTCGACCCCGAGGTGCAGGCGCGGATCACCCAGTACGAGCTCGCCTACCGGATGCAGGCCTCGGTCCCCGACCTCGTCGACATCAGCGATGAGGACGAGGAGACCCTCGAGATGTACGGGCCGGAGGTCCGCAAGCCGGGGACCTTCGCGTCGAACTGCCTCCTCGCTCGCCGCCTCTCCGAGCGCGGCGTGCGCTTCGTGCAGCTCTACATGCGGGGGTGGGATGCCCACGGCAACCTGCCGGGGGAGATCCGCCTGCAGTCGAAGGCGGTCGACCAGCCGCAGGCCGCCCTCGTGAAGGACCTGAAGCGACGCGGGCTTCTCGACGACACCATCGTCATCTGGGCCGGGGAGTTCGGGCGCACCGTCTACAGCCAGGGCGCGCTCACCTCGACGAACTACGGACGCGATCACCACCCGCGCTGCTTCACCATCTGGCTCGCGGGGGGCGGGATCAAGCCGGGAGTCTCGGTCGGGAAGACCGACGACTACTCCTACAACATCCTCGACAACCCGGTCAGCGTGCACGACCTGCACGCGACCCTGCTGCACCTGCTGGGGCTCGATCACGAGCGCCTCACCTATCGGCTCGCGGGCCGCGACCACCGCCTGACCGATGTCTTCGGCAAGGTCCGACCGGAGCTCATCGCATGATCCGCCCGCTGCTGCCCCTGCTCGCCCTCATCGCGCTCCTCGGCTGCTCGCTCCCCCTCGCGGGGCCGGGGGGCGGGGAGAGCTGGTACGCGGCGGAGATCGCGCCGATCCTCGGCGAGAGCTGCGTGAGCTGCCACGGGGAGACGAAGGCGAAGGGGGGGCTGCGCCTCCACACGCCCGACGCGATCGCGGCGGGGGGCTCGGGGGGCTCGATCTTCGTCGCGGATGATCCCCTCTCGATGCGCACCCGGATCCTCTCCCCCGAGGATGACCTCGATCACATGCCCCCCGAGGGAAAACCGCAGCTCTCCGCCGCCGCCCGGGCGGCCCTCGTCGCGTGGATCGACGCCGGGGCCTCCTTCACCGCCGCCGCGCCGGGGCGGGGCGCCGTCGCGCAGGGACGGAGGTCGCAGTCGAAGCCGGCCCCCGCGCTCGAGCCGGAGGCCCGAGACGCGCTCCACGCGGCGCACGTCCACGTGGAGGTGATCGACCCGGACCAGGGGCTGCTCTACATCGACGCGGGCGCGGTGGCGGCGCTCCCCACCGAGCAGCTCATCGACCTCATCGCCCCCGCCGCCGCGAGCGTCGGGGAGCTGAGTCTGCGCGGGGTGCCGGAGGCGGGGCGGATCCTCGCGAAGGCGGGGCCGTGGCCGCGACTGCAGGTGCTCGATCTCACGCGGGCGGGGGTCGATCGCAAGGGGCTCAACGCCGCCGCCCGGGGGGGCGGGCTGGAGGAGCTGCTCCTCATCGGCGCGACCCTCGACGAGAAGGCGCTCGAGAAGGTGTGCGCGATCGACAGCCTCCGCGAGGTCCATCTGTGGGGGGTGGAGCTGCCGGAGGAGGTCGCGTCCTCCCTGGCGGAGCGCGCGGACCTCATCGTGAACCGGGGCGAGGTGACGCCGCCCCCGGCGGTCGAGGTGGAGGCGGAGTTCGTCTTCGGGAAGCCGCCGGTGGAGACGAAGCTGCCGGCGGTGAACGCGGTCTGCCCGGTGAGCGGCACGCCGGTCGACCCGGCGTTTCGCATCGTTCACGGCGATGAGGTGATCGGCTTCTGCTGCCCGAACTGCCCGAAGACCTTCTGGAACGACCCCGCCGCCCACCCGGTCGAGCGGATCGCCGCCGAATAGCCGCCGACCTCTCCTCTCGGGAAGAGGCTCCCCTAGCGAGGATCGAGGACGAGCCAGGCGCCGGTGCCGCCGGTGGCGATCGTCGAGACGAGGATCCGCCCCGGAGTGGGAGAGACCGCCGAGGGATGGGGACGGATCGGCAGGTTGGGGTCGCGCTCCGCGAAGCCGGCGCTCCCTCCGATCGGCGCCCCCTCCGCGGCGAGGCACGCCGCCGCGAGAAGACCTCCACCCCCGAGCCCGGTCGTCCCGATCGGAGCGAAGACGGGGGGGTGCGGCTGATCGCCGTAAAGACCCTGGATCCACCCCGCCTCCTGAGCGTCCGCCGGCACCGAGCCGCGGGCGCCGCAGACGATCCCCTCGATGGTGCGCGGGTCGATCCCTTCCCGGTGGAGGGAGGCGGCGAGGGTGAAGCCGAGGGCGCGGGGGTCGGTGCCGTACCCGTAGGGGGTGGCGCTCTCGTCGTGCTGGATGAAGTGGGTCCTCACCCGGCTTCGGATGCGCGCGTCGCGCGCGGTGGCTTCCGACGCACGCTCGAGGATCACCGCGGTCGCTCCCTCGGAGAGCACGGCGCCGCGGCGGAGGCGGTCGAAGGGGCGGGCGATCGGCGGCAGGTCTCCGACACCCGGGGCGAGGGCGCGCAGGCGCCGATGGGCGCGGAGGATCCGGGGGGTGATGCTGTCGACCTCGATGACGATCGCTCGGTCGGTGCGCCCCTCCTCGATCGCCTTGCCCGCCTCGGAGAGGGCGATGAGCCCGCTCGCCTCGCGCGCCGAGACGGTGCCGCCGAGCCGCTCCGCGCCGGCGATGGTGAGCCACCGCGTCCACAGCTCCGGGTCGCGCTCCGCCGCCCGCTGCAGGCGGCGCTGGGGGGAGCCGAGGGAGCTGGCGATCCAGAGCTCACCTCGCAGCTCCTCCCCATCGAGGCCGGCCTCCCGTCGGGCGGCGCGCGCGGCCTCGCGGACCAGAGTCTCCGCTCGGGTGAGGGGATCCTCGAGGACGGCGACCTGGCTCTCGTGGGTCTCCTTCCCTGCCACGCGCCCGACGAAGTCGGGGATCGAGGGGGAGGAGATGGGCGCGTCCTCGGAGGCCAGGCAGCGTTGGGTCGGCAGCGGGAGGCCCTCGCGCAGGGCGCGCTTGAGGCCGGCGCGGCCGAGCCCGTGAGGGCCGACCCGTCCGAGACCGGTGATGACGAGATCGTGGAACATGATGCCCCCTGATCGAAGGAGCGCGCATCCAGCCGTCACGGAGCGAGT
>JAFMMO010000039.1 GCA_017859655.1 Pseudomonadota bacterium
CGTCGCACTGACCGGCGGTGTTCGCGAAGAACACGCCGAAGCGCACCGGGCCGAGAGTCGGGTTCTCCACATCGTTGACCGTGACCGTGAAGGTCGCCGTGGCCGTGTTGCTCGATGCATCGGTCGCGGTGTAGGTCACGGTCGTGGTGCCGACCGGGAAGAAGTCCCCCGAGCTGTAGTCCGACGTGAGCGTGACGTCGCCAGGACAGGCGTCGGTCGCGGTCGGCTCGGTCCAGGTGGCGGCGGCGCCACAGAGACCGGTCTCGTTGTCGAGGGTGATGTCGGCCGGCGTGTTGGAGATGACGGGCGCAGTCACATCGGGACTGCACTGAGCCATCACCACGCCGGACGAAAAGAAGACGATCGTGGAGACCACGGCGAAGATGCTCGCGCGTACGAAAGTCATGGGATTCCTCCCGGATTCGGATACCTCGGTCCACGTGGGGAAGCAAAAACTGGACGGCTCGCACTGAGCCGCTCCCCCGCGTGCGCCGAAATGGTGCACTGTCAGTTGTGATTCCGTAGTCCGCCGATCGGCCTGGTCGTCGGGGCAGCCAGCCCACTCATGACCTGCGATCAAGCCACCGTGCTGGAACGGCGGGCGAATGATGCGAACCCCATCCGGGGCTCACCACTCGCGCACTCGTATTCCGTTGCACGCCCTAGTCTCGAGTTGCTTCGCGACTCTCTTGCGCGTCGATAGTTGTCGCCGTGCGCGTGAGTCGGTCTCAGATCCGTGCGATCAGAGTCCCAGATCGAAGACGGCGATAGGCCTGCCAGAGCAGGACGACCGTCCTATCGAGGGATCGCACGCAATCGGGCTCGGAGGGCCTTTCGGCACCCAGAGTCCGATTCCGTATGAAGCCAGATCGAGCGAAGGAGATAGCAGCCTACAGTCCGCGCACATAGCACGGACCGAAGACAATTGTAGCAGCGACCCCTATGCCCCGCACCCCGGGGGGATGAACGATAATTCGGAATCCAAAGTCGTGATTTTCCAGCCACTTCGGGAAACGAAGGGGGGGGGCCGTTCGATTTTGCGCGGACGAGGGGCCTCAGCGACCGTTCTTTCGGATCTTCCTCGTGTAGTCCCAGATCGGGTACACGGGCGAGGGGATCCGATCCTCGAGAAAGATCGTGCGGATCCTCTCCACGATCTCCGGATGGTCGTCCGAGACATCGTTCGATTCGGTCGGGTCAGAGGCGAGATCGAAGAGCTGGATCGGCCCATCGGGATCGCGATAGCAGCGCGTCCTCACCCCCTTCCATTCACGCCCATCCGCGGGCGCGAGGATCGCGGCCTGGATGCCACCGTAGCCGTGAAACTCCCAGACGAGATGTTCGTGCTGCTTCTGCGGAGTGGTCGCGTCGGTCCCGAGGAGGGTGGGCAGGAAGGAGAGTCCATCCGTGTCGTCGGGGACGGGTGATCCGGCGACCTCGCAGAGGGTGGGGAGCACATCCCAGAATGCGCTGCGGTGGTCGGTCGAAGAGCCCGCCTGAATGCGCCCGGGCCAGCGCGCGATCATCGGTACGCGGATCCCGCCCTCCCACGCGCTCCCCTTCAGTCCGCGAAGACCTCCCGAGCTCTCGAAGTACTCCGGCTCGACACCACCCGCGTAGGTCGGACCATTGTCACTGGAGAAGATGACGAGCGTGTCATCCTCGACTCCGAGCGCGCGCAGGGTCTCGAGGATTCTGCCGACATCGCGATCGAGCCGACTGATCATCCCCGCGTAGGCCGAGCGCGGAGTCGGGTGAGTGCAGTACCCCTTGCTCCCGTCGTAGGGCTGCTCGTCATCGAGCCCGCCGTAGTAGGGCTCCATGGAGTCTTCCGGCACGGAGAGATCGACATGCGGGATGGTGTAGGGGACATAGAGGAAGAAGGGACGATCGTCCTCGACCGAGCCGCGCATGAACCACAGGGCTTCGAGCGTGAGGAGGTCATGACTGTACTGCGTCCGGGGCTCCTCCAGGTTGCCCTCGAGGATGACCTTCGTGCGGTTGCGCCAGAGGTGCTTCGGGTAGAACCGGTGCGCCTCCCGCTGGCAGTTGTAGCCGAAGAAGTGATCGAAGCCCTGGAAGGTCGGATCGCCCTCGCTCCCCGGAGGTCCCAGACCCCACTTGCCGATGGCTCCGGTCCGATAGCCGCGGTCCCGGAGCAACTCGGCGATCGTGACCGTTTCATCGGGAATGGCGCGCTGACCCTCGGGCTTCACCTCACCGTTGTCGCGGATCACCGCGTTCCCGAGCTGCTTGCCGGTGAGGAGCACGCAGCGGGAGGGGGCGCAGACCGGGGCGCCGGAGTAGTGGCGGGTGAAGCGCATCCCCTCCGCGGCCATGCGGTCGAGCTCGGGAGTCCGGATCTTCGTCTGCCCGTAGCAGCCCAGCTCTCCGTAGCCCAGGTCGTCCGCGAGGATGTAGACGATGTTCGGCCGCCGGGTCTCCGTCGCTGCGCCGTCGGGCGGGTCATCGGGGCCGTCCGCGAGGACGGAGGCGGACAGGAGACCGAGGAGGAGGACGATCAGGGGGGAGGAGGGGCGGCTCATCACGGCGGGACCTTTCCTTGAGGCTGAACGCACATCATGCGGATCTCCGCTCTGATCGTCCAGAGCCTCTCCGTCGCCCGGATCGATGAGAATCGGGGGGGGCCGCGGAGATCGCTCTCCTCGGCCCCCCCCTGGGGTGAGTCTGGTCTGACGACCCCGTTCGGGGTCCGAGCTCCCGCTAGGGGCAGGTCGACTCCTCGCAGTCGGCGAGGTCGACCGGCGTGGGGTCCACGCCGCACTCGGGGAACGGCGCCATGGGCGCGGCTCCGCCGCTGAAGATGAACCCGATCGAGTAGATCGCGTCGGAGATGTCGACGAAGCCGTCGTCATTGACATCCGCCGTGTCCACGCAGGTCGGGTTGAAGTTGCCGAGGAACAGGAAGTTGAGCAGGGCGATCGGGTCACCGATGTCGAAGAAGGTGTCCTGGTTGACATCCCCTCGGAGGAACTCGACCTCCTCGAGGCAGTCGCTGATCCCGTCCTCGTCCGAGTCGGTGTCCGGCGTTCCGCAGCCGCAGTCACCCGGCTCCGTCTTGTTCGGATCGATCGGGCACTCGTCCACGCAGTCCGGGGTGCCGTCGAGGTCGGTGTCGGTCTCGGGCTCCCCGCAGCCGCAGGGGCCGGGGCTGGTCTTCGTCGGATCGGTCGGGCAGAGATCGTCGCAGTCGAGGACCCCGTCGAGGTCGGTGTCGACATCCGCGATGCCGCACCCGCAGGAGCCGGGCTCGACCTTGTTCGGGTCGTTCGGGCAGAGGTCGTCGCAGTCGAGCACGCCGTCAAGGTCGGTGTCGGCGTCCGGCACTCCGCAACCACAGGTCCCCGGATCGGTCTTCTCCGGGTCGTTAGGGCAGAGATCGAGGCAGTCCACCGTGCCGTCGAGGTCGGAGTCGAGATCGGAGATCCCGCAGCCGCAGGCACCGGGCTCGGTCTTCTCCGGGTCGGCGGGACAGAGGTCGATGCAGTCCGCGGTCCCATCTCCGTCACTGTCGACCTCGGCGACGCCGCAGCCGCACGAGCCGGGCTCGACCTTGTTCGGGTCGAGCGGGCACTCGTCGAGGCAGTCGACGACCCCGTCCAGATCGGTGTCGGAGTCGGAGACGCCACAGCCGCAGGTGCCGGGCTCGGTCTTCTCGCCATCGAGGGGGCAGAGGTCGACGCAGTCGGGGGTGCCGTCGAGGTCGGTGTCGAGGTCGGCGACGCCGCAGCCGCAGGTGCCGGGCTCGATCTTCTCGCCGTCGTTCGGGCACTGGTCCGCGCAGTCCGGCATCCCGTCGCCGTCGGTGTCCAGCTCGGGGTTGAAGCAGCCGCAGTAGCCGGGGTCGGCCTTGGTCGGATCGAGCGGGCAGCCGTCGAGCGCGTCGTCCACTCCATCGCCGTCGTCATCCGGGTCTCCGAGGTCGCAGAGACCGTCGCCGTCGGTGTCGAGACCGTCGTTCAGCGGGTCGCTGAAGCCCTCGGGGCAGTCGTCGCAGCCGTCGCCGTCGAAGTCCCCGCACTGGAACGCATCCAGAGGGGCGGTGTCGACCGAGTCCTCGATGCCGTCGTTGTCGTCGTCGGGATCTCCGAGGTCGCAGAGCCCGTCACCGTCGGTGTCCAGGCCGTCGCTCATGACATTGCTGACCCCGGAGAGGCAGTCGTCGCAGCCATCCCCGTCGGAGTCTCCGCAGAGGAACGGATCGAGGGGAGAGGTGTCGACCGCGTCCTCGACGCCGTCGTTGTCATCGTCGAGGTCCCCGAGGTCGCAGAGACCGTCGCCGTCGGTGTCGAGGCCGTCGGCGTTCAGGTCGCGGACTCCGCTCGAGCAGTCGTCGCAGCCGTCCAGGTCCTCGTCGCCGCAGATCGTGGCATCAACCGGGTTCGGGTCCTGATCGTCGGCGATGCCGTCGTCATCGTCGTCGGTGTCGCCGAGATCGCAGAGGCCGTCACCGTCGGTGTCGAGGCCGTCGGCGCTCGCGTCCAGGACTCCGCTCAGGCAGTCTTCGCAGCCATCGCCGTCGAAGTCGCCGCACTCGAACGGGTCGAGCGGGGAGCTGTCGGCGGTGTCCTCGACCCCATCCGCGTCGTCGTCGGTGTCGCCGAGGTCGCAGAGGCCGTCACCGTCGGTGTCGACACCGTCGTTCTCGGCGTCGACCACCCCGGTCAGGCAGTCGTCGCAGCCATCGCCGTCGAAGTCGCCGCACTGGAACGGGTCGAGCGGGGCGCTGTCGAGCGCGTCCTCGACTCCGTCGGCGTCGTCATCGTTGTCCCCGGCGTCGCAGAGGCCGTCACCGTCGGTGTCGACTCCGTCGTTCACGGGGTCGGTAAGACCGGAGAGACAGTCGTCGCAGCCGTCTCCGTCCGCATCTCCGCAGAGGAACGGGTCGAGCGGGGCGCTGTCGAGCGCGTCCTCGACTCCGTCGTTGTCGTCATCGGTGTCCCCGAGGTCGCAGATCCCGTCGAGGTCGGTGTCGGTGCCGTCGTTCAGAGGGTCGCTGACCCCGGAGAGGCAGTCGTCGCAGCCGTCACCATCCGCGTCTCCGCAGAGGTTCGGATCTGTCGGATGGCTGTCGAGCGCGTCCTCGATGCCGTCATTGTCGTCGTCGAGGTCGCCGGTGTTGCAGATGCCGTCGCCGTCGGTGTCCCAGCCGTCGTAGGCGGGGTCGCTGCTGCCGAAGGAGCAGTCGTCGCAGCCATCGGCGTCGGAGTCCCCGCAGAGGAAGGGGTCGAGCGGGTGACTGTCGAGGGAGTCCTCGATTCCGTCCCCATCGTCGTCGGTGTCTCCCAGGTCGCAGAGGCCGTCGCCGTCGGTGTCGAGCCCGTCGGCGAAGACGTTGCTGAAGCCGGAGATGCAGTCCTCGCAGCCGTCCCCGTCGAAGTCACCGCAGAGGAAGGCGTCGAGCGGCGCGGAGTCCTGCTCGTCGACGATCCCATCGTTGTCGTCATCGAGGTCGGTGAGGTCGCAGAGCCCGTCCTGGTCGGTGTCGAGGCCGTCCGCGGACGGATCGGACACGCCGGAGAGGCAGTCGTCGCAGCCATCCCCGTCCGCGTCGCCGCAGAGGAACGGATCGAGCGGGGAGGTGTCTTCGGGGTCCGCGATGCCGTCGTTGTCGTCGTCGAGGTCGCCCGCGTCGCAGATACCGTCGAGGTCGGTGTCGACGCCATCGTTCGCCGGGTCGAGGCTGCCACCGAGGCAGTCATCGCATCCGTCGCCGTCGGAGTCGCCGCAGATGAAGGAGTCGAGGGGCGCGATGTCGAGGAGGTCCTCGACGCCGTCGTTGTCATCGTCGGGATCACCGAGGTCGCAGAGGCCGTCACCGTCGGTGTCGGTCCCGTCGGCGGCCGGGGCATGGACCCCGGAGAGGCAGTCCTCGCAGCCGTCCCCGTCGAGGTCTCCGCAGATGAACGGATCCAGGGGGGCGAGGTCGCTGGCGTCCTCGACACCGTCGTTGTCGTCGTCCCCGTCACCGAGGTCACAGAGCCCGTCACCGTCGGTGTCGACGCCGTCATTGCCGGGGGCGAAGAGCCCGCTCGAGCAGTCGTCGCAGCCGTCGCCGTCGGTGTCTCCGCAGAGCGTCGGGTCGAGGGGGTGGCTGTCCTCCGCGTCCTCGACGCCATCGTTGTCGTCGTCGAGGTCGCCGGCGTCGCAGAGGCCGTCGGCGTCCGTGTCGACGCCGTCGTTCCCGAGGTCGAAGAGGCCGCTCGCGCAGTCGTCGCAGCCGTCGCCGTCCAGGTCGGAGCAGATCAGGGGGTTCGTCGGCTCGAGGTCGAGGAGGTCCTCGACGCCGTCGCCGTCGTCGTCGGTGTCCGCGATGTTGCAGATCCCGTCGTCGTCGGTGTCCGCCCCGTCCGCGGCGGGGTTGAAGACGCCGGAGGCGCAATCGTCGCAGCCGTCTCCGTCCACATCGGCGCAGATGAACGCGTTCAGCGGATCGCTGTCAAGCTCGTTGTCCACTCCGTCGTTGTCGGCGTCCCGGTCGGCGGAGTTGCAGACGCCGTCCCCGTCGTAGTCGATCCCGTCGTTGGAGGGGTCGAAGATGCCGCTGGAACAGTCATCGCAGTCGTCGGCATCCGTGTCGGCGCAGAGGAGCGGGTTGGTCGGATGCGAGTCCGCGTCGTCGACGACGCCGTCGTTGTCGTCGTCGGCATCACCGGAGTCGCAGAGTCCGTCCCCGTCGGTGTCGATCCCGTCGTTCAGCGGGTCGTAGAGACCGGTCGAGCAGTCATCGCATCCATCCCCGTCGCCGTCTCCGCAGAGGAACGGATCGAAGGGGAAGAGGTCGAGCTCATCGACCCGCCCGTCGTTGTCGTCATCGGGGTCGCCGGAGTCGCAGAGTCCGTCGAGGTCGTTGTCGTCCCCGTCCATGCCCGGGACATTGAAGCCGCTGGTGCAATCGTCGCAGCCGTCCCCGTCGAAGTCTCCGCACACGAACCGGTTGAACGGGGCGGGATCGAAGAGGTCCGGGACTCCATCCATGTCATCGTCGTTGTCGCCGATGTCGCAGATGCCATCGCCGTCGAAGTCGGCCCCGTCCGCCAGGGTGTCGGAGACTCCGCTGGCGCAGTCGTCGCAGCCGTCGCCATCGGCGTCGCGGCAGACGAAGGGATCGAGGGGGTCCTGGTCGAGGGCGTCCTCGACGCCGTCCCCGTCGTCATCGGTGTCGACATCGTCGCAGATCAGATCGCCGTCGGTGTCCAGCTCGGGGATGTCGCAGCCGCAGAGGCCCGGCTCCGTCTTGGTCGGATCGGTGGGGCAGCCGTCGAAGCAGTCGGGCGTTCCGTCGCCGTCGCCGTCCACATGGCAGTCGGTGTCGGCACAGTCGGCGAGACCGTCTCCGTCGTTGTCCAGGCCGTCGTCGCAGAGCCCCGCCTCGCTGGCCGGGAGGACCGTGAAGGTCAGGAGCCCGGTGGAGTCCGCAGGCTCCTCCGGCGAGGCGGACCCGACGCGGACGCTGTAGGTGGTGCCCGCCTCGACGAAGAGGAGCAGCTCGCTCGTCGACCCCGGGCAGTGGATGCTGCCCGTGACGCAGGCGAGGAGGGTGCCCGAGGAGGGGGGACACTCCACGCCCGCATAGACCGCGATGGCGGTGGGGAAGCCCGCCGCATCACAGGTCGAGAGGATGCAGAGAGTGCTCTCCTGCGGGGTGAAGGTGAACCAGATGTCCTGGTGCACGTTGTTGCTCGCGCCATCCGCATTGCCGCAGGGACCAGCGAGCTCCTCACCATCGGTGGAGGCGCCCAGAATGTCGAACGGGTTGCCGCCTTCGAGGAGGGGCAGCGCGCTCGAGCACTGGTCGTTCGCAGGCTGGGCCGTGACCGCGGTACACAGACCGAGGAGGACCGCCAGGACGGAGAGCAGGGACAGAGGCTTGACTTGCATGGAACTCACCCGTTCCTCGAGTCAGAGGACTGCCGCGCAGGGGATGGGTCGGCCTCCCGAGGGGGGGCGCCACTCCGCGGGGGAGCGCACCCGTTCCATCGAGAGAGGATCGAGGACATCCGGGCTGTGCGGCGGAGGATCCGAGAGCTGGAATCTCGGGGACGGGACCGGGGCCGGCCCTCGTCGTAACCCCCTGTTTCGGGCGTGCAGGAAGAAGGACCCCTATTGGACCACCCGGTCGCCAGAGCGCTACGAGTGTCGCATAAGTCAATTCCATGATTGCATTTACGGTCGGCGTTTCGGCGGCCGCTGGGGTGTCATCTTTGACATGAGAGTCCGAGGCCCCCCTCCCGGGGGTTCCTCCGGACCGGGCGAGGGCCTCGGCATGGCCTCCGGATGAGAAAGGAGGAGTCGAGGGCGAACCCTCGACTCCTCCGGAGACTCGACGATCGGTCCCTCCCGGGCGATCCGCGGATCGGCACCCACCGAGGGCGAGTCTCTTCGGATCAGGGGGCGCAGGGGCCGTAGGCCTCGCAGCCGAGCGAGCTGCCGGGGGCGGCCTCGGGCCCGCAGTCGGGCCAGGGCGTCACGGGAGCGGGGCCCTCGAGGAAGATGTAGCCCATGATGTAGACCCCATCGGCGAGGTCGATCGACATGTCGTCGTTGGCATCCGCCGCGTTCCGGCAGACCGGTCCCGGTCCGCCCTGGAACAGGTAGTTGAGGATGAAGATCGGGTCGCTGATGTCGAGGTTGGCATCCGCGTTCGCATCCGCCCGCACGAAGAAGAGATCCTCGAGGCAGTCGGTGATCCCGTTGCCGTCGAAGTCCAGGTCCTCGAAGCCGCAGCCGCAGTCACCGGGCTCGGACTTCTCGGGATCGATCGGGCAGAGGTCCGCGCAGTCCGCGGTCCCGTCCCCGTCCGTGTCGGTCGGATCATCGGTCGAGCCGCAACCGCAGATCCCGGGCTCCGACTTGGTGGGATCGGTCGGGCAGCCGTCACCGCTGTCGCAGACTCCGTCGAGATCGGAGTCGATCCCGTCGTCGAACGGATCCACGACGCCGCTGGAGCAGTCGTCGCAGCCGTCCGCGTCCGCGTCCTGACAGGCGAAGGGGTCGAGCGGCGCGCTGTCGGAACCGTCGGAGACCCCGTCGTTGTCGTCGTCCGGATCGGAGAGGTCGCAGAGGCCGTCACCGTCGGTGTCGGTGCCATCCGCGGACGGATCGACGAGACCGCTGGCGCAGTCGTCGCAGCCGTCTCCGTCGACATCCTGACAGACGAACGGGTCGAGGGGAGCGCTGTCCGCAGCGTCCTCGACGCCGTCGTTGTCGTCGTCGGGGTCGCCCGCGTCGCAGATCCCGTCGCCATCATTGTCGGCGCCATCCGAGGCGGGGTTCACGCTGCCGCTGGCGCAGTCGTCGCACCCGTCGCCGTCGGAGTCCTGACAGACGAACGGATCCAGCGGCGCGCTGTCCGCCGCGTCCATCACCCCGTCGTTGTCGTCATCCGGATCACCGAGGTCGCAGATGCCGTCGCCGTCGTTGTCGGCGCCGTCGCTCGCCGGGTCGTAGAGCCCGCTGGAGCAGTCGTCGCAGCCGTCGGCGTCGGAGTCCTGGCAGACGAAGGGATCGAAGGGCGCGCTGTCCGCACCGTCCACAACTCCGTCATTGTCGTCGTCCGGGTCACCGAGGTCGCAGAGGCCGTCGCCGTCGTTGTCGGCCCCGTCGTTCTTCTGGTTGACGACACCGCTGGAGCAGTCGTCGCAGCCGTCGGCGTCTGAGTCCTGGCAGGCGAACGGATCGAGCGGTGCGTCGTCCCGGCCATCCACGACCCCATCATTGTCGTCGTCCGGATCGCCGAGGTCGCAGAGCCCGTCACCGTCGGTGTCGACTCCGTCGTCGGACGGGTTCACGACGCCGCTGGCGCAGTCGTCGCAGCCGTCACCGTCGGAGTCCTGGCAGAGGAACGGGTCGAACGGGGCGCTGTCCGCCCCATCCATCACCCCGTCGTTGTCGTCGTCCGGGTCTCCGAGGTCGCAGAGCCCGTCGCCGTCATTGTCGGCGCCGTCCGCGGCGGGGTCGTAGAGTCCGCTGGCGCAGTCGTCGCAGCCATCTCCATCCACATCCGAGCAGACGAGCGGATCGAGCGGCGAGCTGTCGGCGCCGTCGAGCACGCCGTCATTGTCATCGTCATCGTCACCCGCATCACAGAGCCCGTCGCCGTCAGTGTCGACGCCGTCGGCGGCCGGATCGTAGAGACCCTGCGAGCAGTCGTCGCAGCCGTCTCCATCGTGGTCGGAGCAGGCGAGCGGATCGAACGGGGCCTCATCGGAGACATCGGGGGCGCCGTCGTTGTCATCGTCCTCGTCGCCGAGGTCGCAGATGCCGTCGCCGTCGTTGTCGGCGCCGTCCCCCGCCGGGTCGTAATGCCCGCTGGAGCAGTCGTCGCAGCCGTCGGCGTCGGAGTCGAGGCAGACGAAGGCGTCGAAGGGAGCGCTGTCCGCGTCATCCACGATCCCGTCGTTGTCGTCGTCCGGATCGCCGAGGTCGCAGATGCCGTCGCCGTCGTTGTCCGGGCCATCCGCGGAGGCATCGACGAGCCCGCTGGAGCAGTCGTCGCAGCCGTCGGCGTCGGAGTCCTGACAGACGAACGGGTTCAGGGGAGCACTGTCCGCCCCATCGTTGACTCCGTCATTGTCGTCGTCCGGGTCCCCGGCGTCGCAGAGGCCATCGGCGTCGGTGTCGACGCCGTCGTCCGCCGGCGCGTAGAGCCCGCTGGAGCAGTCGTCGCATCCGTCGCTGTCGGAGTCCTGGCAGAGGAAGGGGTCGAGCGGGTTGGAGTCCGCCGCGTCCTCGACGCCGTCGTTGTCATCGTCGGGATCACCGAGGTCACAGAGGCCGTCCCCATCGGTGTCGGTGCCGTCCGCAGACGGAGCGTAGAGGCCGCTGGAACAGTCGTCGCAGCCGTCCGCGTCCGAGTCGACGCACTGGAACGGATCGAGGGGCGCGGCGTCCTGCCCATCGACGACGCCGTCGTTGTCGTCGTCCGGATCACCGAGGTCGCAGAGGCCGTCGCCATCGGTGTCGGTGCCGTCCGCGGTCGGGGCGAAGATGCCGCTGGCGCAGTCGTCGCAGCCGTCGGCATCGGAGTCCTGGCAGAGGAAGGGATCGAGCGGGCTCGAGTCGGCCGCATCCTCGACACCGTCATTGTCGTCATCGGAGTCTCCGAGGTCGCAGAGTCCGTCCCCGTCGGTGTCGACGCCGTCGTTCGCCGGTGCGTCCAGACCGCTGGAGCAGTCGTCGCAGCCGTCGAGGTCCGCATCCCGGCAGGCGAGGGGGTTCAGCGGCTCGAGATCCAGCGAGTCCTCGACGCCATCGTTGTCGTCGTCCGAGTCGCCGAGGTCGCAGAGCCCGTCCCCGTCGGTGTCGAGGCCGTCGTCCGCCGGGGCCACGACTCCGCTCGCGCAGTCGTCGCAGCCATCACCGTCGGAGTCCTGACAGCGGAACGGATCGAGCGGGAACGCGTCGGCGGTGTCGACCACGCCGTCGTTGTCGTCGTCCGGGTCGCCGAGGTCGCAGAGTCCGTCGGCGTCGGTGTCGACGCCATCCGCGAGGGGCGCGAAGGAGCCGCCGGAGCAGTCGTCGCAGCCGTCGCCGTCGGAGTCCTGGCAGAGGAAGGCGTTCAGGGGCGCGATGTCGGCGGCGTCGGCCACGCCGTCGTTGTCGTCGTCGTCATCCCCGAGGTCGCAGATCCCGTCGGCGTCGGTGTCGACCCCGTCGTCGTGGGTCCGGTCGAATCCGCTGGAGCAGTCGTCGCAGCCGTCGAGATCCGCATCCCGGCACTGGAAGGGATCGAGCGGGGCGCTGTCCTCGGCATCCGCGACCCCGTCACCGTCGTCGTCCGGATCGCCGAGGTCGCAGAGCCCGTCGCCGTCGGTGTCCGTGCCATCATTCGCGAGGTCGACGAGACCGCTGGAGCAGTCGTCGCAGCCGTCACCGTCGGAGTCACCGCACACGAACGCGTTCAGGGGCGCGGAGTCGAGCGCGTCCGCCACGCCGTCACCGTCGTCGTCGGGATCTCCCAGATCGCAGAGGCCATCCGCGTCGGTGTCCAGGCCGTCGGCGCCGGGAGAGTACGAGCCCGACACGCAGTCCTCGCAGCCGTCCGCATCGAAGTCTCCGCAGAGGAAGGAATCGAAGGGCGCGGAGTCCATGGTGTCCATGATGCCGTCGTTGTCGTCATCCGGGTCCCCGGAGTCGCAGAGACCGTCCGCGTCGAAGTCGACCCCATCGTCCGCGGGAGCGTCGATGCCGCTGACGCAGTCATCGCAGCCGTCACCATCCGCATCACGGCAGGCGAACGGGTCCTGCGGCGCGGTGTCGAGTCCGTCCGGAACGCCGTCGTTGTCGTCATCCGGATCGAAGACATCGCAGATGCCGTCGAGATCGAAGTCGGATTCGGGGTTGCCGCAGCCGCACTGGCCAGGCTCCAGCTTGTCGGGGTCGTTCGGGCAGAAGTCGAGGCAGTCGGGGGTGCCGTCGGCATCACTGTCGGTGGGGCAGAGGCCGGTCGCGGTGTGCATCGCGAAGACACCGGGGAGCCAGCCGAGCGGGGCGGTGGAGTCGGCGGAGAGGGGGACCTCGGTGGTGACGAGAGTGGTCCCGTCCCAGGCGAGCGCGTACAGCCCCGAGGTGCCCGGGACTCCCGCGCCATCGGTGATGAGAATCTGCCCGATGTAGGGGACCCAGTCCGTCGCCGGGATCCCGAGGATCATGTTCGTGACTCCATCCGCGGAGAAGAAGTTCGCTCGGCGCGGAATGTAGGAGATGCTCATCGGCTCGATCGCCAGCGGAAAGGAGGTGATCGCACCGCTGGCGGTGATGGAGAGCAGGGCCCCCGCGTCCTCGTCGTAGGTGAGCAGCGTCCCGGCGAGCGGGCCGAGCCCCGGATCGGCCGGGAGGACCGTCGCGCCGATGAGCGGACCGGCGACGGAGACGAGCGGAGCGGCGCCGATGACCGCCCCGCTGGCGTCGATTCGCCAGACATTGCCGGTGACCGTGGTCACGATCAGGCAGTGGTCGAAGGTCCCCACGGCGTCATGGGTGATCCCTCCGGTCTGGAAGACCCCGGGCGGCTCCTGGAGCGTCACCCACGGGTTCTGGAAGCTCGCGCCGTCGGCGGCGATGCGAATGATCTGGCCAGTCTCGTCGCTCTCACCGTAGACCTCGCCGGGAATGAAGGCGCCGGGCGCGGCGACACCGATGCTGGTGAGGCCACGGTCGTCGATCAGGGTCGTGAGGCCGCTGTAGATCTCGAAGCCTCCCGTCCGTGGATGGCGGTAGAAGCTCGCGGGGCCGACATCGGGGGTGGCCACCGTGACTATGAGCGAGTCCGTCGTCTCGTGGTGGACGATGGCCCCGTAGTCATCGGACTGAACGACCGGCTGCACGCGGACAGCCTGGGCGTCGAGAGACGAGGGGGCGGAGAGGCCGGCCACGGCGAGGAAGCCGGCCAGCAGACAGAAGAGCCGCGGGGGGAGTGGGGAGAAGGAAGTCACGGGAGACCATCCATCCATCGGTGCGCACGCGCGCGCCGCTTGCCAGAGGATCTCCCTGCCACGACGGGGATAGTCGGTCGGGGTCGCCGGGAGATCGCCTGAGGAGATAAACGAACCAGATTCGAGGGACACGGGGCGGCGAGCTGCGTTGAGCCCGGGTCCTGATCGGATCCTCGAAACTTGATGCGGAGCCGCGGGGGAATCAGGGTCCCGATTCGCGCCGCTCGAAGGCGGTCACGAGGAGAGTCAGGATAGGTATATCGGTCCCTGCCGCGGTTCATCTAGAGATACCACCTCAGCGAAACTCGTCAACTCCCGGAGATCATCGGGGGCGCCGCGCAGCGGGGGTCCGCTTGCTTTTCGACTGTTGCGGGCTAGACTTACGAGGCTGTGCCGAGTCGCACGGAATCCTGTCGACCGCCCGTTCGACGCAGGGAGCCGTCGGGCGCGGGGCCCTCCGGAATCGGTTCTCCCCGGTAAGGAACACGCCGATGCCTCTGACGGACCTGCAGGATGAGAGGACCGCCGCGATCATCGATCGCCTGGAGGGAGAGCACGCGCCCTTCCTCTCGATCCTCCACGAGATTCAGGATCACTACGGGTACCTCCCGGAGCCCGCGCTCCATGAGGTCTCCCGCCGCCTCGCGATCCCGCTCGCCGATCTCTACGGCACGGTCACCTTCTACCACTACTTCCGCCTCGAGGACCCGGGTCCTGTTCCTGACATCTGGATGTGCGAGTCCTCGGCCTGCTGCCTCCGCGGAATCGACTCCCTGGAGCGTGAGCTCGCTTCCTCCCGCCAGGGTCGCCCGCACTCCGGGCGCGTGGTGCGGATCCCCTGCCCGGGGCGCTGCGACATCGCTGTGCCGATCTTCATCGGCGAGGAGGTGTTCGCCACCGCCGAGCCGGGTGCGGCGGGGGACCTGCCGGTGGCGACGAGCGCTCTCCCGATCGAGACCGGGCATGAGGAGTGCGCCTTCTCCGACATCCGGAAGGAGATCGCCTCCCTCGAGGGCTACCGGGCAGTCGGGGGCTACTCCACGCTGACGCGCGCCGCGTCCGATCCGGACTCCGCGATCGGGGAGCTCAAGGCGAGCGGACTGACCGGCCGCGGGGGCGCGGGGTTCCCCACCGGGATCAAGTGGGAGGCGGTCCGGAACGAGTCGAGCGACCTCAAGTACATCGTCTGCAACGCGGACGAGGGGGAGCCCGGCTGCTTCAAGGACCGCTGCCTCATGGACCACGCGCCGCACCAGATGATCGAGGGCATGGCCCTCGCGGGTCTGGTGACGGGGGCGGAGATCGGCATCGTCTATCTCCGCTACGAGTACCCCGAAACCCTGCGCTCGCTGCAGGCCGCCATCGACGAGGCGGTGGCGGCCGGGGTGATCGGGGACGACTGCATGGGGACCGGTCGGGCCTTCCACCTCGTCATCCGTCGAGGGGCGGGCGCCTACATCTGCGGCGAGGAGACGAGCCTCCTCAACTCGCTGGAGGGGCTCCACCCCTTCCCCCGCGACAAGCCGCCCTTCCCGACCACCCACGGCCTCTTCGGCCGCCCGACCGTGATCAACAACGTCGAGACCTTCGCCACGGCCGCGGTGATCGTTCGTCGCGGCGGCGAGTGGTTCTCCCGGCTCGGGGTGGGGGAGAACCAGGGGACGCGGATCTTCTCCGTCTCCGGGGACATCTCCCGCCCGGGGAACTACGAGCTGCCGATCGGGACGCCGCTCTCGACCCTCCTGAACGACCTCGCGGGCGGCGCGCCCGGGGGGCGCTCGATCCAGGGGGTGACGATGGCGGGCATCTCCGGCGGATTCGTGGGGGCGGAGGACCTCGACGTGCCGCTCGATTCCGGGTCCCTCGCCGCGCTGGGAGGGATGCTCGGAGCGGGCGGGATCATCGTGCACGACGACAGTCGATGCATGGTCTCCGCCGCGCGAGCCAGCATGAACTTCCTCGCCCATGAGTCCTGCGGGAAGTGCTTCCCCTGTCGGATCGGCACCACCCGGGCGACCGAGATCCTCGATGAGATGCGCTCCCACGCCGGGGGCGGCCCCTGCCCCTCGCGGGACTCGATCGGCGAGCTCGCCGATCTCGATGAGGTGATGGGGGAGGCGAGCGCCTGCGGGCTCGGACTCGCCGCCCCGTTCGTCACCCGGACCCTCATGAAGTACTGGCCCGATCAGGTGCGCGCGCACCTGGATGGGACCTGCCCGAAGGGCACCTGCAAGGAGGCGCGCACATGATCCGTCCTCCGGTGATCACCATCGACGGGGTGGAGACGACCTTCACGCCCGGCGAGACGGTCCTCGAGGTCACCAAGCGACTGGGTGTGGCCGAGGTCCCCCATCTCTGCTGGGACGAGCGCCTCGACCCCGCCGGCTCCTGCCGGCTCTGCATCGTGGAGGTGGAGGGGCGACGGACTCCGGGCGCCTCCTGCACCCTGCGGGCCGAGGACGGGATGGTGATCCGAACCGCGTCCGACAAGCTCCGCCGGATGCAGGGGCACCTGGTGCAGATGGTCCTGAGCGAGAACCCCGCCGAGGTGAGCCCGCGCAACGCGGATGTCGGCCCCACGGAGCTGCAGCAGCTGGCCACCGACTTCGGCGTCTCCCGCGACCGCTTCCTCGGTCGGGAGAGCAATCGCTCGAAGGACGATGGCAACCCGCTGCTCCTCCGTGACTACGACCACTGCATCTCCTGCTACCGCTGTGTGCGCATCTGCGACGAGGTGGAGGCGGACCACGCGATCACCATGACGGGTCGCGGGTTCGCGAAGGAGATCGCGACGCCGTTCGACCGGGGGCTGCTCGACTCGACCTGCACCCTCTGCGGCCAGTGCGTCTACACCTGCCCGACCGGTGCCCTCGCTGACAAGAAGATGGTCGGCGCCGCCGAGCGCGGCGCTCCCGCCGCCGAGCAGAAGGTCACCCGCTCGATCTGTCCGTACTGCGGCACCGGTTGCTCGATCGACCTTCACTCGAAGGTCGATGCGGACGGGACGGAGACCGTGATCGGCGTCACGCCGGCGCTGGATGGACCGGTCAACGAGGGTGCCCTCTGCATCAAGGGGCAGTTCGGCTTCGACTTCGTGAACTCCGGGGATCGGCTGCGCAAGCCGATGATCCGCAAGGACGGCGAGCTGACCGAGGTCGAGTGGGACGAGGCCCTCGACTACACCGCGCAGCGTCTCCGCAGCATCCGGGACGATCACGGCCCGAAGGCGTTCTACTCGATCGCCAGCGGGCGCGCGCCGGGCGAGGGGGGCTACATGCTCCAGAAGTTCCAGCGCGCGGTGATGGGGTCGAACTTCATCGACAACTGTTCGCGAGCCTGACACTCTCCCACCGTCGCCGGTCTGGTGGCATCACTGGGGCGCGGGGCGATGTCGAACTCGATCCCCGAGATCGAGGACGCGCCGTTCCTGCTCTGCGTCGGCACCAACATGACCGAGTGCCATCCGATCATCGCGGTCCGCGTGAAGAAGGCACTCCGCAAAGGGGCCCGCCTCTTCACCATCGACCCGCGGGAGGTCCCCCTCGCCCGCATGGCGGAGCGTCATCTCCAGATCAGGATCGGCACCGACACCTTCCTCTTCAACGCGATGGCCCGGGTCATCATCGAGGAGGGGCTGGTCGACGAGGAGTTCGTCGCGACCCGTACCGAGGGCATCGAGGAGCTCGCCCGCCACGTGGAGGCGTTCACCCTCGAGGAGGCGGAGAAGGTCACCGGGATCCCCGCCGAGCTCATCCGCGAGGCGGCCGTCGGCTACGCGAGCGCGGAGCGGGCCGGGATCTACTACACCCTCGGGGTTACCGAGCACATCTGCGGGGTCGGCAACGTCCAGAGCCTCTGCAACCTCGCGCTCCTGACGGGGAACCTCGGCAAGCGCAGCGCGGGGATCAACCCGCTGCGCGGGCAGAACAACATCCAGGGGGCCGGCGACGTCGGCGCGCTGCCGAACAACTATCCCGGGTTCCAGCCGGTGACCGCGGCGGAGTGCCAGGAGAAGTTCGAGGCCGCGTGGGGTTGCTCCCTCGACCCCGAGCTGGGGATCACCAAGCTCAAGGCGCTCGACTGGGCGATCGACGGCACGATGAAGGGAATGTGGATCTGCGGCGAGAACACCCTCGTCACCGATCCGGATGTCCACCACACCCGTCACGCCCTCGAGTCGCTGGACTTCCTCATCGTGCAGGACATGTTCCTCACCGACACCGCCCGCATGGCCGATGTCGTCTTCCCCGCGGCCGCCTTCACCGAGGTCGACGGGTTCTTCACGAACTCCGACCGCCGGGTCCAGCGGCTCCGCCGCGCCGCCACTCCTCCCGGGGAGGCGCGACCGGACTGGTGGATCATCGCCGAGGTCGCCAAGCGTGTCGGCACTCCCGTGAACTTCGACTACCCCGATGCCGAGGCGGTGTTCGACGAGCTCTGCGAGCTCTCTCCGATCTACCACGGCCTCAGCTACGAGCGGATCGACAAGGGGGAGCTCCACTGGCCCGTCCCCACGAAGGACCACCCGGGGACTCCGTTCCTCCATGAGGGGGAGTTCCTCCGGGGGCGGGGCAAGCTGCAGTGCGTGGACTTCAAGCCGCCGGCCGAGATCCCCGATGACGAGTACCCCTGGTTCCTCACCACCGGGCGCCGCCTGGCGACCTACCACACGAACACCATGACCGGTCGGGCGGAGGGGGTCTCGGTCCTCGCGCCGAACGAGTGGCTCGAGATGCACCCCAGCGATGCGGACGAGCTCGAGCTCCGGGGCAACGACTGGGTGAAGGTGCGCTCACGCCGCGGCGAGGTGCTCACCCGGGTGAAGGTGACGCGGGTCTCCCCGCCGGGGACGATGTTCATGAGCTTCGCGTTCCCGGAGCACACTCCGACGAACTTCATCACCAACCCCGAGGCGGACCCGATCACCGAGACGCCCGAGCTGAAGGTCGCGGTCATCCATGTGGAGAAGGCCGAGGCCCCCGACCTGAGCGACTACGACCCGGTCTTCCAGATCGCCTCCCGCAACGGGCACTGAGAACAGGCACTGGGAGGCGGGCGGCGAGCCTCCTCGACGGCGGGGTCGCACCGACGGTGCGGCCCCGCTCTCGTTTCCGGGGTCGATGCGCGGACTCAGTCGAGGCGGACCGCGTCGAACTCCACCGTCCCCCCGGCGACCCCTCCCTCGTGGGTCGTCCAGGCGCTGCGGAAGCGGTCCTCCCCCTCCCAGGTGAGGACGCCGCGGTGCATGTGCAGCTCCGCCTCATCGAAGTTGCTCCCCTGCTCATCGCAGACGAAGACCCAGCGGTCCTCCGTGCTCTCCGGCGCGAGGACCATGTGCGGGGCGTTGCCGAGGGCGCAGTAGTGGGTGAGCACCACCGCATCCCCGTCCCGGTGATAGACGGAGACCATCTCATGGGGCTGACCGGGGAAGATCCGCTCGACCAGCGCGCTCCCGTTGGCGGTCATGCGACTGGTGAGCGCGGGGTCAGGGAGAGGCGCGCCGTTCTCGTCGAGCATCGCCCACACGCCGGCGAGGCGGGCGGAGAGTCTCTCGAAGCTGACGGGGGCGACGCTGACGGAGGAGGGGCTCGTCTCGGCTTGGCGCGGGGAACCGGAGCAGCCGATCGCGAGGAGGAGCAGGGCGAGCACGGGCAGGAATCGGGAGGGGCGACGCATGGCGCCTCCTTTCTTCGATCGGGGGCGGCCGGTCCGGCCCATCGCCGCCGACGGGGACCCTCGCCCCGGCGGGGGTGTCCCGGTAGTCTGACCGAATCCTCTCTCCCGACAAGGGCGAGAGGCGACGGATGGAGCAGGGATGAACCTCGTCACGATCGATCCCAGCACGGGGGAGCGCCTCGAGGCCTGGGTGGAGACCTCCGAGGAGGAGGTCGACCTCGCACTCGGGCGGGCGCAGCGTGCCTTCACCGAGTGGGCCGGGCGCCCTCTCGAGGAGCGCCGCGTGCCGGTGCTGCGCCTCGCCTCGCTCCTCCGCGAGGAGGCCGAGGTCCTCTCGCTCTGCATGGCGCGGGAGATGGGGAAGCCCATCGCCCAGGGGCGCGCCGAAATCGAGAAATGCGCGCGCGTCTGCGAGCACTACGCGGAGCACGCCGGGGAGTACCTGTCGGAGCGGAAGCTCCCGCCGATCCCCGAGACGGTGACCGTGGCGCCCCGGCCGCTCGGCCCGGTATACGCGATCATGCCCTGGAACTTCCCCTTCTGGCAGGTCCTGCGGTTCGTCGCGCCGACCCTCATGGCCGGCAATGTCGCGATCCTCAAGCACGCCCCCGGCGTGCCCGGCTGCGCTCGGGCGATCGTCGATCTCGTTCGGCGCGCGGGGTTCCCGGACGGGGTCTTCGAGAGCCTGCGCCTCGGGGAGTCGCGGGCGGAGGCCCTCATCGCCAGACCCGAGATCGTCGCGGTCACGCTCACCGGGAGCACGACGGCGGGGCGCGCGGTTGCCGCGGCGGCGGGCCGCGCCATCAAGCCGTGTGTCCTCGAGCTGGGCGGGAGCGAC
>JAFMMO010000238.1 GCA_017859655.1 Pseudomonadota bacterium
CCTCCTCTTCGGCGATCCGGAGATCACGCGCGCGACCGCGTTCCCGATCCAGAGCGTCCTCATGGAGGTCGCCCGCCGGGAGGACGAGTGGACCCGGATCCGGGAGGCGATCCCGGTCCCCCACCAGATCTACCGAGTCCTGCAGCCGGACGGGCTCGCGGGCTTCACCACCCCCGAGATCCCCGATGCGGATCGCATGCAGGGACTCCTGCGCCTCTTCAACGGAGAGCTCCCGCTCTCCTCCGTCCTGCGGAGCTCCGCGGTCCCCGACTTCTTCATCTTCTCCATCCTGAGGGTGCTCCTCGAGCGTGGCCTGGTTCTCCCGATCCCCGTCGAGGACAAGCGCCTGCTCGCGGAGCGGCTCCGCACCCGCCGGCAGACGGCGAGCGTCGCCGCGGTCTATCGGAGCATCCTCGATGACGATCCCGACGATGACGAGATCCGCCGTCGGCTGATGCGCATCGTCGAGCGAAGCGGCGGGCACGAGCGCGAGCTGGCGGACCACTACGGGATGCTGGCCGCGAGCGCGGCGCGACGCGGGGACGCGGAAGGCCGGAACTCCGCCCTCCTCAGGCAGCTGGAGCTCGCCCCGCGCAGCCTCTCCGTCCGAGAGGGGGCGCTACGTCATCTCGCCGAGGACCAGAGCTCCCGCGACTTCGCGCGCGCTCTCTCCGACTACCTCGAGAAGGCCGGCGGACTGAGTCAGGAGCTTCGCGCTGCGGAGTTCCTCCTCCAACTTGCGGATGAGATCGGGGGCTCCACCTCGCTCCACGAGTCCGCCGGGGATCTCCTCGCTCGACACGGTCGGGGAGAGGAAGCGGTGGAAGCCTGGGAGAGAGCCCTCGAGGAGAGCCGGGAGCCCGATCGCCTCGCGACGCTCCATCGCATCTGCGAGAAGATCCGCCGGGTGGATGCCTCGCGCGCGGACCGCTGGCTGGGGCGGGTCGCCGTCGGCGGAGGTGCGTCCTCCGCCCGCGTCTTCCCCATCGGACGCCTCGTGGCCGCGCTCGGAGTCGCGCTCGTCGGCTTCATCGGCCTGCAGGAGTTCCAGGCCTTCTCCGATCGCGCGGACACGATCGCGCGGGCGGAGGTGGCGCTCCGCAGCGGAGACCGCGCGGAGGCGAGGGAGCAGCTCGACGCCTTCCGGGACGCCCATCCCCTCAGCCTCGCCACGGCGGGGCTCGAGAGGTTCTGGAGCGAGCACGGATCGGGGGTCACCCCCGACACCGGCGAGTCTCTCCCGGCCGAGCCACCGGTCGCCGCACCCTTCCACTTCGAGCGCTTCCTCTCGGAGCTCCGCTCTCTCAAGCGACAGGGAGCCTACGACGAGGCGCTCGCTCATGCCCTCGCGGTCCCGGAGTCGCGCTTCCCCACCGAGGTGCGAGGGAGCCTTCAGGCGGAGCTCGCCGCGCTGGAGGGCTACCTCCGCGGCGCCGCGGACCTCCACTCGAAGGCGGAGACGCTCTCGGAGGCCGGTGATCGAGCGGAGGCGGGACGACTCTACCGCCGACTCGCACGGGAGTTCCCCCACGCGGCAGTGACTCGCGAGGCTCGCGTCCCCCTCGTCCTCGAGGTCCTGCCTCCGGACTGCACGGTGACGGTCGACGGGGAGTCCGTGGACGCGACCGACCCGATCCGCGTGCCCACCGGCGCCCTGATCGAGATCCGGGCTCGCGCCGCAGGCTTCGAGCCGTTCACCGCGGTCGTCGATCCGCTCTCCGACCCCGTCGTCCCGGTTCACCTTCAGCGGCGGTCCGAGTGGAAGCTCCGCAGCCCCGCTCCGATCGATGCCGAGCCGCTCATCACCGACGCGCTCGTCATCACGGGAGATCGCGACGGCAAGGTGATCGCGCGCCGCCGCGCCGACGGGAGCACCGCCTGGACCTACGAGATCCCCGGAATCGGTGACGTGGTCGGCTCCCTGCGCGTCTGGCAGGACTCCGTCGTCTTCGCCGCGACCGACGGAGCCGTGCACCGGCTCGGGCTCGAGGACGGGCGATGCCGGTATCGGGTCCCGCTCGGGGATGGGGGGCTCCCACGCGGCGCCTGCAGCCCCATCACCCCCAACGGTCGAACCGCCGTGGCCACGAGTGCTTCCCGGGTGCACTGGATCGATGTCCGCTCCGGGCGCACCGTCTGGGAGGCTCGCCTCCCCTTCGATCGCGGTCACTCCCCGGTCGTCGAGGAGGAGCGGATCCTCGTCTCGAGTGACTCCGGAGGGGTCGCCTGCCTCCGCGGCAGCGACGGCACCCCGCTCTGGGACCGACGCTTCGAGGTCGGCCTCGCCACACCGGGTCGCAGCCACGACGGCGCCTGGATCGTGGGAACCCGTGATCGCCGCCTCATCGCCCTGGAGGTCGCGACCGGCCTGGAGATCTGGGAGCTGCCCCTCGCGGCGGAGCCGACGGGAGCGGTCTCTCTCGTCGAATCCGGAGGCTGCGTCACGACGAGCCGCGGTGACCTGCACTTCTTCCACCCCGCGGACGGGAGACAGCTCTGGACCACGGCAGGACCGGCGGGATTCCGCTCCGCCCCCGTGATTCGAGGGGACGAGGTGATCACGGTGGACGAAGGCGGGACCATCCTCGTGCAGGGGCTCGCTCGCGGAGAGCCGCGCTGGAGCCATCGCCTCGGTGCAGCGCCGGAGAGCCCCCTGACCGCCTCGCACGGCGCCGTGGTGGTCGTGGACGAGGAGTCGACCCTCCATGTCCTGCCGCTGGTCCTGCCCCTGGTCCGCCCCCCCGCCGCGGCAGCCCCCGCCGGCTCCTGATCCCCCCATTTGGCGGGGGATGAAATCGCATCGTATTCTTCAGCGTGCAGGTCCGTCCGCGCCTCGGATGGCTCCCTTCGGAGCCCCGGATGGACCCTCGCGAAGGGAGTCCCCAGCGTGGGCCTGTTCTCGAAACTGCTACGACGCGGCGCCTCGGATGCGCCGGCCCTCGGGCTCGACCTCCTCCGGGAGCGGGACCCGAAGCCGCTCCTGAGGGTCTGCCGCCAGCTCCTCGCGGCGGGCCGATGCGACCGCGCCCTGACCCTCCTGAGGGCGGGCGTCCTGCGCTTCCCCGAAGACCCCGAGGTCGGCGCGCTCCAGCGCGAGGCGGAGCGCGTCTCCGCCCTGCCGCAGCTCGACCGGGCACGGGAGGCGCTCGCGAAGGAGCCCTGCTCCGCGAATCACGCCCGCCTCAGCCAGATCCTCCGCCGCCTCGGAGATGAGGAGAGCGCGATCGAGCAGGGCCGCTCCGCCATCGCCTGCGATGCGCGCGCGCCGTTCGGGTACCGGGCCATCGGTCGGGTGCACCTCGACCGGTTCCGCGCGGCCGACAACACCATCGACGGGATGAACGCGCTTCGCTACTACTCGAAGGCGTGCAGTCTCCAGCCGAATCAGGCCGCCACGCTCCTGGCGCTGGCCGAGATCTTCGTGCTCCTGGAGGCGCCGGAGGCCGCGCGCCGCTTCCTCGCTCCGATCACGAAGACGATGCCGGGCGACCCCCGCGTCGAGATGCTGGAGCGCCGCTGCGTCTCGCTCCCCCCCGAGGCCACCTCCAATGTCGAGGACCTCTTCCTCCTCCATGAGCGACGCCGCCGAGGCCCGCTCCACGAAGCGGCGCACGAGAGTGACGTCTGCCCCACCGCCGTGGGGGCCGCGCAGGTGGATGAGCTCATGGACGGGATCGAGGGGACGCGCGAGGTCCGGCTGCTCGACCGGGAGCGCCGGGAGCTCTGCGGCCGAGGGCCCTCGCCGCGGACGGAGGAGGAGCTCGACGCGCTCGGCCTCCTCGCCGAGTCGGTCCGCTCCTGCTCCTCGCGGATGGGGATCGGCACCTTCGAGCGGCTCGCGCTACGAGGTGACGAGTGCCTCGTGGTCCTCGAGGCGCTGCCCAGGGAGAGCACGATCTGCTACTTCGGTTCCAGACCCTCCCGGCAGGATGAGGTCGAGCAGGCGTTCGAACGCGTGCGCTCGGGGCTGACCGCGACGAGCGAGGTGACGGGATGAAGGACCTGCTGAAGAACCTGAACGAGCTCCCCTGCGTGCAGGGGAGCATGCTGATCACGAGCGACGGCATCATGATCGCCGCGGAGCTGCAGCCCGGCCTCGACCAGGACGCGGTCGCCGCGTTGAGCTCGTCGATGCTGATGACGCTGAAGCGGAGCATGGCGCCGTTCTCGCCGGTCCTGCCGGAGGAGACGATCCTGACCGCGAGCGAGGGGAAGCTGATCTTCCTCTCCGTCGGGAACGCCTGCCTCGTCGCCGTGACCCGCCGGAACCTGAAGCTTGAATCCGAGCTCGTGGAGATTCGGAGCATCGCCCGTAAGATCCGCCAGCGCTGCGAGCTCTCGGTCTGAAGATGCGGCGCAGCCCGCCACGACGGCGGCTCGCCGATTGAAACGCACCCAGGAGGGAGTGACTCCGGAGCCGCGGAGAGATCCGCGATCGGAGGTGAGGAAACGATGGTACAGATCAACTTCTCGCTCAAGGAAGTCAATTGCAAGGTCGTCTACTACGGCCCCGGTCTGAGCGGCAAGACCACGAACCTCGAGGTCGTCCACGGCAAGGCCCCCCAGGGGAGCGTCGGGGACCTGACCTCGATCGCGACCGAAGGGGACCGGACGCTCTTCTTCGACTTCCTGCCCCTGAACCTCGGTCAGGTCGCGGGCATGAAGACGAAGTTCCAGATCTACACGGTCCCCGGCCAGGTCTACTACAACTCGACCCGGAAGCTCGTCCTCCAGGGGGCGGACGGCGTGGTCTTCGTGGCCGACTCGAAGCGCGGCAAGATGGCCGAGAACATCGAGAGCCTCGAGAACCTCATCGAGAACCTCCGAGAGTACGGCATGAGTCCGGAGACGACCCCCATCGTCCTCCAGTACAACAAGCGGGACCTCCCCGAGGTTCACACCGTCGAGGAGATGGATGCCGAGCTGAACCGCTGGGGCTGCCCGACCTTCGAGGCCGTGGCCCGGGACGGTCAGGGAGTCTTCCCGACCCTGAAGCACCTCGCGGGAATGGTCCTCGAGTCCCTCAACCGGCAGCACAGTGGTGCCTCGGGCGCGGAGCGCGCTCCGATGGCGGCTCCCGCCGCCGCGGCCCCGACG